>JAIBDO010000083.1 GCA_024686195.1 Gammaproteobacteria bacterium
CCTTTTCGAGACGTCCTCATGGGGCTGTTTTTCATTTCCGTCGGCACCCAGTTCGACTGGCACATTATCTTCAGCGATCCGATATCGGTGGCGGTGCTGACACTGGGCCTGATTGTCGGCAAGGGAATCGCGATCATGATCATTGCCAGCTGCGCCGGATACGCACGTGGCATTGCGATCAGGGCCGGTATACTGCTCGGCCAGGGCAGCGAATTCGGTTTCGCAGTGCTGGCAGTGGCAATCACCAGCGGGCTGCTTGAGCTGGAAATCAGCCAACCGATCATCGGTGCCATCATTCTTAGCATGGCGATCTCGCCGCTGCTGATCAAATACAACGAGGTTATTGCCAGTTATTTCGACCCTGCCTATCTTCCCAGTCTCAATCAAAACGAAATCAGTATCGCCGCGGCCAGCGACAATCTCGATAGGCACGTCATTCTCTGTGGCTTCGGACGCACCGCACAAAACCTTGCCCAGTTTCTACGCCGGGTCAATATTCCCTTTATCGCTATCGAGATCGAATCTTCCATTGTCACCGAGGCGCGCGAGGCCGGTGCATCGGTGTTTCTTGGTGATAGCAGTAAACCGGAAATTCTGCGGGTGGCAGGAATCGAAAGGGCACGGGTGCTGGTTATCTCATTTACCGAAATTAAAACCAGCGAGCATATCGCGCGTACAGCTCGCACTCTGAACCAGAGCATCCCGATGATTATCCGCACCCGCGACGACCGCCATCTCGAGCGCCTGCTCGAATGCGGAGCCGATGAAGTCATACCGGACACGGTCGAATCTAGCATGATGCTGGCCAAACACACCCTGACCGCGCTGGGCGAAAATCAGCAGTCTATAGACGACATGATGGACGAGGCGCGCGCTGGACACTACGCCAGGGTGCGCGCATTCTTTCACAGCGTTGACGACATCGACCTCGACACTCCGGATCGACACCACCTGCACAGCATCGAAATTCTATCGACCTACCATGCAGTGGGGCTTAGCATCGCGTCGTTGAAATGCCGGGAACGAATTCATATCATCGCGTTACGCCGCAACGGCATTAGCGGCAACGACCCGGTCATCGACGTCGAGCTATTGGCAGGCGATGTGCTCGTTATCGAGGGCCATCCGGATGATATCCAGGCGGCTGAGATTGAAATCATGGCCGGGCTGTAGGGGAAATCGTGAAAAAAAACGAACAAACCGATCAAGACGATCTGCAGTGGCAGCTACGTGTGTCCAGCAAGGCGCGCTACGCACGCCTGCGTATACTGCCATTTGGTGGCCTCGAGGTCGTCATTCCGACCCGCTTCCCGCGCAAACTGGTCGCCGGACTGGTCGCCGAGCACGCCGACTGGGCGCGTCATCAACTGGCCCGGCAGGCGCAACTGTGCGAGTCGATCAGCCTGCCGTCAGAATTGCGACTCGGCTTCGATGGCAGCACTACCGCGATCCGCTATCACAGTGCGTTGCAACAAGCTCAGGGGGAGCTGTTTATCGACCCTGCAGACGAGGTCATTGAGGTCGAGGCCGGCGACCAACGCGCGGCCAGCGCCGAGCTGCGCTACTGGATACGGCAGCGCGCACGACGGCTATTGCCGCCTCTACTGCAGGACATCTCAACGCAGACGGGGCTCGCTTACAACCGGGTAAGCATTCGCAGCCAGAGAACACGCTGGGGTAGTTGTTCCAACCGCGGCAATATCAGTCTTAACGATCAATTGCTATTCCTGCCGACGGACACCGTCGAATATCTGATGATTCACGAACTCTGTCACACGCGCCATCTCAACCATTCAAAGGCTTACTGGACCCTGGTGCAGCAACACTGCCCCGCATACCGCGTCCATGAAAAACGCCTCGGACAATCGCGCAATCTGGTTCCGGACTGGTTTTTGTTTGATCTCTACGCGGGAAGCTAGTTTCGAATCTAGTTCTAGCTTTAATTACCGTTAAGGCGCGCTGCGCTCCATGTATTCGATGCGATTTTCAATCAACAGATTCTTGGCACGCGAGAGGCTGGTTTCACTGGTGAAGGGTCCAAGCTGCACGCGGTACCAGGTATCGTCATTGACGACCGCCGGTTTGATGATCGCCTGCAGACCGAGGAACGCCAGCTGTGCCTTGCGGCTATCGGCATCCGCAGCGCTGTTGAACGACCCGGCCTGCAGAATCGAGTGACCAACCACCTCCTTGTTGATACTCGGATTTTCGATGGCAGCACGATCTTCCTCCGGGATCGAAATCTCCACCTCGCGTTTCGGCAACACCGAGTAAAAATCGATGGTCGGTTTATTTTGATTGCTGGATTTCGCCGGTTCGGGTAACTCGGCGTCATCGCGAGTAACAATTTTCTGATCCAGAAAAAGCACGAAGGCCACGAACGCACCCAACATCAAAAACAGCGAAGCCCAGACCCAGAGTGACGTGGTTTTTTTCTGCGCCATTGCTGCGATCACATCTTGCCGGGCGCTGAAACACCCATCAATCCAAGTCCATTGCGCAACACCTGCCCACTTGCCAGGGCCAGCGTGATGCGCGCATCGCGCAGCTCGGCATCGTCGACAATGAACTGATGGGCGTTGTACCAGGAATGAAACAGGTTCGCGAGCTCGCGCAGGTAGTTCACCACCTGGTGCGGCTCACGGCGCAGGGCGGCGACTTCAACGCGTTCCGGAAACAGGCTGAGCTGCTTGATCAAAGCCTGTTCATGAGCGTTGTCGAGGCGCGCTAGCTGCACATTTTCAAGATCTGGCTTGATGCCTTTTTCAGCGCATTGGCGTTGTACGCTGCAAATTCGGGCATGCGCGTACTGCAGGTAGTAAACCGGGTTATCGCTGGATTGTTCGCGCGCCAGATCGAGGTCAAAATCCATATGCTGCTCGGCTTTACGCATCACGTAAAAGAAACGCGCGGCGTCCAGCCCCACGTCTTCGCGCAATTGCCGCAGCGTGACGAATTCACCGGAGCGTGTCGACATCGACATCTTCTGTCCGTTTTCGAACAGATTGGCGAATTGCACCAATTGAATTTCGAGATCGTCCGGCTGGTACCCGAGTGCGTTTAGCGACGCTTTAACACGCGCGATGTATCCGTGATGATCAGCACCCCAGATATTGATCACCTTGTCGAAACCTCGATCGAACTTGTTCATGTGATACGCGATGTCAGAGGCAAAGTAGGTGGTTTGACCATTATCACGTTTAACCACACGGTCTTTCTCATCACCAAAATCAGTCGAACGAAACCACAGCGCTCCACCCTCTCGATACAGGTGACCGTTTTCCTGCAAACGCTCAATGGCCTGCTCGATAAGCCCTTCATCACTCAGCGAGCGCTCCGAGAACCAGCGGTCAAAGACCACCCCGAAGGCTTCCAGGTCGTTGCGAATCACGTCCACCAGCGTGGTTGTCGCCAGATTGAACACCGTATTGTAATCATCACCGCCGAGCAGCTGTTGCGCGTTGGCGATGAGGTCATCGATGTGTTTTTCCTTGTCGCCTGCAGGCGCGTCCGCCGTCACCTCTGCGAACACCTGGTCAGTCGTGCGTTGAAACCGATCGCCATTTTCACGGTGCAGGGTCGCCGCGATATCCCAGATGTAATCGCCCTGATAGCCATTACTCGGAAAAACAACGATTTCTCCACAGAGCTCCAGATAGCGCAGCCAGACCGAGGTGCCAAGGATGTGCATCTGGCGCCCGGCATCGTTAACGTAATACTCTTTTTGTACCTCGAAACCGACAAAGCTGAGCAGGTTGGCAATCGTTGCACCCAGCGCCGCGCCACGTCCATGCCCTACATGCAGCGGGCCGGTGGGATTGGCGGAAACAAATTCAACCTGGATTTTCTGTCCTTGTCCGAGCTCGCTCGAACCGAAACGGTCACCCTGTTCACGAATGCGATCAATGACCGCATGGCTGGTGGCACTGGTCACAAAGAAGTTGATAAACCCGGGGCCGGCCACCTCGACCCTGTCGACACTGGCCTGTGCTGGCAACTGTTCGACGATCGCCTCGGCCAGTGCACGCGGCGCCAGACCCGCGGGCTTTGCCAGGGTCAGGGCAATATTCGAGGCGAAGTCACCCTGGCTGGCGTCCTTCGCCGGGGTTACCTGAATATTGATATTGAGATCGGCTGGAATGCGCGAGGTTTGTTGCAGAGCCTGCAAGGCCTGCGCGATCAGATCGTTGATGATTTGCTTCAAGAGCTAAAACCCACACCCGCATGGGGAAAAATGATGCGGCATTTTACCCGAGGCCATCCACTCCGGCCAGCCATCTTTTGCCCGATTGTCGTTAAGTCCAACCACGTGAAAACTATTGTGTATTCGAACAAGCCCACAGTTCTCACCAGCTTTCGTAGCGAGACGGCGATAGGCTGTGCCCTGCATGACTTTCGCGACCAGAAGAGTGCGCAGGCATAGTCACCACTATGTTGAGCGCTCTGACCGAGCTAAAGTCATGCAGGGTGCGGCATAGCGTCGTCGCAGTAGAAAGTTGGTGAGAACTGCGGGCTATAGGTCGTAGGCATCGATATCAATAGTCCAGTTAGCACGCGGCGTACTGGGGACTTCCTGAATGGCGGGCCAGGCCTCGGCAAGCACTGAGCGTAATAATCGATGATCGGTGGCGAGCAGGCACAATTGGGCGCGATAGCGACCGATACGCCGCGTCATCAATGCCGGCATCGGCCCGATACTGGCAAGTTCCTTATAACGTGTGGATTGCAGCAGTAGCGCCTTGATGGTTTCAAGCCTGCTGAGCGCCTGCTCAAGCTCCTGTGCATCAGAGCGGAAAATGACCACGCGCGCAAAGGGTGGAAAGCCCAGTAACCGGCGCTCTGCTAACAGCTCATCAGCAATTTCGCGATAGGACCGGCGTTGCAGCGCCTGCATCAGCGGATGTTCGGGAAAGCGTGTCTGTACAACCGCCTCCCCGGCACGATCACCGCGGCCCGAACGACCACAGACCTGCAACAGGGTCTGTGTCAGGCGCTCGCTGGCCCGGTAAGAAGCGCTGAACAGCGCCTGATCGGCATCGAGCACCACGCTCAGGGTGATCGCCGGATAATCATGCCCCTTGGCGATCATTTGCGTACCGATCAAAATGCAGGGCTCGCCGGTCTGCAATTGCTCCAGCCGCGATTTAAGTGCTTCGCGCGAAGCAATGACATCGCGGTCGACGCGCAGCACGGGTGTATTCGGATAGCGCTGATTCAAACCCTGTTCCAGCTGTTCGGTACCGATACCGTAATGTTTGATTTCGTCATGCCCGCATTCCGGGCAGCTCTCGGGCAGACCCTGGTTATAGCCACAATGATGACAGAGCAACGCATGTTGCGATTGATGCAGGGTGAGGCGCGCATCACAGTTGCGGCATTGCGCCTGCCAGCCGCATTCATGACACATAACGATCGGCGCGAAGCCACGACGGTTCAGGTACACCAGCACCTGACCGGAATTCTGCAGATGGGCGTCGATACGCTCAAAGGTCTTCGCCGCACAGCCAAAATCGAAGCGACTGTCGCGTACGTCGATCAAGTCTATTGGTGGCGGATCGAAGCGCGTTGGACGATGATCCATGCGGTAACGGAAAAAGGTATCGCGCTCACAGTTCGCAATGCTCTCCAGCGACGGCGTTGCCGAGCCGAGCAGGATGGGAATATCCAGCATTTGCGCGCGTTTGATGGCGACATCGCGAGCGTGATAGCGAACCCCGTCTTCCTGTCGATAGGAATGGTCATGTTCCTCGTCGATAATAATCATACCGAGGTGTTCGCATTGCGAGAACAGGCTGGAGCGCGTACCCAGCATGATGCTCGCTTCGGCGCGGCGGAAACGATCCCAGGCCTGGTAGCGCTGGTATTCGGTGAGGCCCGAGTGTGAAATCGCGAAGCATTCGCCAAAACGTGCACGCACTCGATCGATCAACTGGTTGGTAAGCCCGATCTCCGGCACCAGGTAGATGACCTGTTGTCCATGCGCAAGGCAGTTCTGAATCAGGCGCAAATAGATCTCGGTCTTGCCGCTACCGGTAATACCGTCCAGCAGGTGTACCGCAAACTGCCGCATAAGTGGTTCGATCGCCTGCACAATGGCGTCCTGTTCCTCGCTCAAGCGGGGCAGCTCGGGCGCAACCGGCGGACCCATCGGCTTATCGTCCCAATCCCAGTGAATGATCTTTTTAGCCTCCAGCGCCTTCACGACCGGATGCCAGTTTGCATTGATAGCCTTGAACTCAAGGGCCGTCAGACCGGCCGACGCACTCAGTAAGGCCTGGCATATTTCGAACTGCCGCGGTGAAGTCCTTTCGAGCGCCGGGATTACCGCGTCAATTTGTCCCTTTTCGGGCGCCACCAGTTGCCAACGCTTTACGCGCAGGGGCTGATAGGCGCGCACACCGCGCAGGTAAGCCGGTAAACACTGGAAGATGACGTCACCGGGCGGTTGCAGGTAATACTCAGACATCCATTTGGCGAGCGCGAGTATGTGTTCGCCGAGCACCGGTTCGACATCGAGTCGCTCCTCGACCGGCTTGATTTTTTCCGCATCAAATTCACTGCGGTCGCTAACCTCCAGCAAAATTCCACTGCGCGTCCCCGGCCCGAAAGGCAGCCGGTAGCGGGTACCGGCAATCACCGGCTCGCTATCATCAATGCGGTATTCGAAAATACGATATAGCGGCAAGGCAATGGCGAACGAAGCGAAGCGATGTTGCGGCACGAGGCAATCTCAAATATAAAGGTGAATCATACGCGAAATAAATAACCGGCTCAGCCGTTAAAACAGGCAAAAACAACTCTCCACTTAGCGCATAAAGTTAAAGTTGTTTCTATCAAGTAAATGCTAAATAACTAAGAAATGGCAACAAATGGATTTATCCACATTTTCTGTGGATAAGTCTGTGCATGAAATGCACATAACCGGCTAGGGGCCGCATTCCTATTGATCCTTTATTAGATTGATCAATTTTGCATCGTTTTTATAAACTCACTAATTTCAATGACTTACAGTTGTCAATCGAAAATTGACCCTCACCCGGCGAGAAAAATGGGGACAGTCAGCATGCTGCTTCAAAAGTGTGAATATCTTTTCCCTGTCAATAGTCCGAGCAGTGTTTTTTAAATAATATTATGCATTAAAAATTGCGATTTCATTGATTATTGCTATTTTAGTGATTTCTAAAAACATCCCTTTCAGGATAGCCAGTGACTTTAACGGCAGCGCCGATTAAACTGGCGGCGATTTTCATCACCAGTATTTTGACATGCCCGCCAAAACAGCCGTAATACTGACCAACCTGGGCACTCCCGATACCCTTGAACTAAGTTCGGTCAAACGCTTTCTCAAAGAATT
The DNA here is from genome assembly GCA_024686195.1 of Gammaproteobacteria bacterium. Lineage (GTDB taxonomy): Bacteria > Pseudomonadota > Gammaproteobacteria. The sequence continues at coordinate 7,355 of JAIBDO010000083.1, forward strand.
TCTTTCAGATCCACTGGTGGTACGCCTGCCGCGCCTGTTCTGGCTGCCACTGCTATACGGCGTGATCCTGCCCCTGCGCAGTCCTAAAACCCTGCAGGCCTATAGCCGGGTATGGGGCACGGACGGCTCACCATTGATGGCCTACGCCAACAAACAACGCGAGGCGCTGCAGCAGAAGTTACTGGAACACGCCCATGTTGAGCTGGCGATGCGCTACGGCAATCCATCCTTTGTTTCCGTGCTGCGTCTGTTGCGCGATGCAGGCGTCGACAAACTGGTGGTGTTGCCGCTATATCCGCAATACTCGGTAACCACCACCGCCACCAGTTATAAACATTTGCTCAACGCAATGAAGGAGCTGGATTATGCGCCGAAGATCGAGTTTATCGGTTACTACCCGGACCATCCTGCCTATATTGCAGCGCTCGCAGAATCGATTCGTGAACATCGCCAACCCGGTGAGCGTCACCTGCTGATGTCGTTTCACGGTTTGCCACAGGCCAACGTCGATCGCGGCGACCCCTATCAACGTCAGTGCGAGCAAACTGCCCGCCTGCTCGCCGACAGCCTCGCCCTCAAGGACTCCGACTGGTCAATCGGTTACCAGTCACGTTTTGGTAAACAGACCTGGATACAACCTTATACCTCCGACGTTCTGCAGCAACTCGTCTCCCGCGACATCAGGACGGTCGACGTCGTCTGCCCCGGCTTTTCCGCCGACTGCCTGGAAACGCTGGACGAAATCAAGGTTGAGTATCGCCATGAATTTATCCAGCTTGGTGGCGAAGAGCTTGACTACATCCCGGCTCTCAACGACCGCGATGCGCACATCGAAATGATGCGGCAGCTGGTTGATCCTTATTTATCCAACGGCTGAGCGTTCGATTCAGCTGACCGTTCAATTCAAATGAATCATTGCCGACGAGGCATGTCTATAATCAAGCTCGACCGCGCAGACCCCTAACAACTGAAGAGTCCCACTATGTTTAAATCCTTTTTCCCGAACCCCAGGATATTTTTTATATCCGTGGTCTTCTATTCGGCTATCTGCAGCGCTATCTGGTATGGCTTCAACGAACAGATCGGCGCGGCACTCGGTTTAGACCTGTCGTCCGCCGAGCCGGTCATCGGTCTGGGACATTTTTTTACTGACTCTTTCCTGCTTTTCTACCTTTACTATGCCGTCGCTACAGGAGCGTTCGCCGCTGGCTGGTACAAGATCGCCAACCACCCCTGGCAATGGTGGTCAATTCTTGGTTCGTCGCTGATCCTGTTCTCAACCTATTTTTCGGTACAGGTATCGGTTGCCATCAACAACTGGCGTCGGCCATTTTTCGACCTGGTTCAGGATGCACTGAGCAAACCGGGCTCACAAACGACCGACGGCAGTGCCACCAGGGCAAGTCCGGAGTCAATTACCGCAGACCTGTTCGACCTTATTTTGATTTTCGCTGAAATCGCCTTTCTCGCCATATTCGTCTACGTCGTCACGCGCTTTTTTGTCAGTCACTACATTTTCCGCTGGCGTACCGCGATGAACGCCTACTACACGTCACAATGGAAGCAGGTACGACATATCGAAGGCGCCTCGCAACGCATACAGGAAGACACCATGCGTTTTGCCGAAATCATGGAGGGCCTCGGTGTTTCCATCGTCGACGCTGTGATGACCCTGTTTGCCTTTCTACCGGTGTTATGGGCGTTATCAGAGTACGTCAGCGAACTACCTCTGATCGGCACCATCGCTCATCCGCTTTTTGTCGCATCACTGGTGTGGTCGGTCTTCGGTACAGGCTTGCTGGCGCTGGTGGGCATCAAGCTGCCCGGGCTTGAATTTAAAAACCAGCGGGTCGAAGCGGCGTATCGCAAGGAACTGGTATACGGAGAGGACGATAAGGACCGTGCCCAGCCCCCTACGCTGGTAGATCTGTTCGCTGACGTCCGCAAAAACTATTTTCGCCTGTACTTCAATTACATGTACTTCAACGTAGCGCGCATGCTCTATCTGCAGGCCGATAATATTTTTGTGTATGTATTGCTGATACCGACCATTGCCGCAGGCGCGATCACCTTCGGTATCCTGCAACAGATCCTGACCGCTTTCAGCCAGGTCAGTAATTCGTTTCAGTATCTGGTGAATTCGTGGACCACGATTGTTCAACTGTTATCGGTCTATAAACGTTTGAGCTCTTTCGAAGCGGCGATCAGACATGAACCCTTACCCGAAATTGATCAGCTTGCCACCTGACGGTGACACTGATCCAGCACACAGCGGTCGTTAGTCGCCAATGTGTTTAATCCTGTTTGCCTGGCAACAGCACCCGGATTACCCGCTGGTTGCGATCGCCAATCGCGACGAGTATTACGCGCGTCCGAGCCGTGATGCGCAATGGTGGGAAGATAGCGATATCTTTGCCGGGCGAGATCTGCAGGCCGGCGGTACCTGGCTTGGTGTCAACCGCCGCGGGCATTTCGCCGCGGTCACCAACGTGCGCGAACCTGGTGGCATGCAACCCGGCAAGCGCAGTCGCGGCGATCTGACCCGGGATTACCTCGCCGGTAGCGATGATGCCCAGACTTACCTGGCCAGACTCGCGCTGCAGGATCAGGAGTTTGCCGGGTTTAACCTGTTGCTCGGCGACCTGGACGGACTGTGGTTCTATTCGAACCGGGAGCAAAAGATTCGCCGCATCGAAGCCGGCGTCTACGGCGTCAGCAACGGCTCTTTCGATGAACCCTGGCCCAAACTCAAGTCAGGCCGGATCGAGCTGTCAGCGCTGCTTGATGGCGAGATCAGGCACGCCCAGCTAATGGAAATCCTCACCGACCATGGCGTCGCAGAGGATCATGAATTACCGGATACCGGGGTCGCGTTTGACATCGAGCGCCTGTTGTCGAGTCGCTTCATTCGCTCACCCGACTACGGCACCCGGGCCTGCACTGTGGTTACCCTCGATCGAGAGCAGCGCATCGAGTTCAGCGAACAGAATTATACCGATGCCGAACACCAGGGCAGCCTGCGGCACAAGACCTTTGAGCGGGTAAGCAGCTGAAGATCGGCGAAGATATCGATCAGTCGCAGTGGAGCAATGGTATTTTGCGATTATGGCGACCACAACAATCCTCTTTTCAAATCGCTACAATTCTCTACACTCGAGACTCCTGAAATATGGAATCGAGAATGCCAGATTTGATCAGCAAGGTATGAACGGCAAGATATGAGCAGCGAACTTCGACAGCTGAAATCTGCCGCAATGTGCAACGGTGTCGTCGAACTGGAGTGGCGTGACAACAGTCTCAGTCACTTTCACCCGATCTGGCTGCGCGACAATTGTCGCTGTGCCGAATGCGGCGATCCGACGATCGGCTACCGTAGCCTGCAGCTGACCTCGCTCAACCTGAACCTGATACCCCACAACCTCGCTCATAGCGCAGACCAACTGCAGATCACCTGGGAAGATGGTCACCAATCCTGTTATCCGGCAGGCTGGCTAGACGAACACTCCTATGACAATGGCAGCCGTGCGTCACGCGCGTTCCGACCCGAGGTATGGAACGATGCACTGCGCGCGAGTCCTCCAGCCCTCGATTACTCCGAGGTCAGCGACAACGAACCAAAACTGCTGCAAGTGCTGCAGCAAGTGCGCGACCACGGCATCTGTTTCCTGCACGGTGCGCCAGCCGAAACGGGCGTTGTGGAAGCCTTGAGTCTACGTTTCGGCTTCCCCCAGGAATCCAACTTCGGGCGCGTGCAGGACCTGGTGTTCAACCCGCAA
>JAIBDO010000012.1 GCA_024686195.1 Gammaproteobacteria bacterium
GCTGCGCTGCCATTTGAAAAGAGATTTTTTGCCCCCATTTTGTTCTGCCGGGCGTAGAAATCAGATACGTATTGCGCCTTCTTACAATGATTGACAGTTAAAACTGATGCGACTAAATTGTCGGTCTATTCGATAAAGCCAAGGGGCTGGAGACACGAGTGAGCGAAAAAATAGTATACCTTTCAGACGAAAGCTTCGAAACGGATGTTCTGCAGTCAGAAAACCCCGTACTCGTCGACTACTGGGCTGAATGGTGCGGACCCTGCAAGATGATTGCACCCATACTTGAAGAAATTGCGGATGAGTATGATGGGCGACTCACGGTGGCCAAGCTGAACATCGACGATAATTCCAGTACCCCACCAAAATATGGAATACGCGGTATACCGACACTGATGCTGTTCAAGGGCGGTGCGGTTGAAGCAACAAAGGTGGGTGCGTTGTCAAAATCCCAGCTGACCGCTTTCCTGGACAGCAATATTTAGTCTGCAAACTTTAGAATCAGCCGTCCGCAACGGATTGAAAGAAGGGGTCGTTGATTGAGGTAGACGACCCAGAATTACTGTGCTAACCTCATCGAGGTCGTCGCCGTATCCTTCGGCACTCCTGAACAAAAAAACCAAGTAAACATTCCCGATAACACCCACAGGCCGTTTTTACGTCTTAATTCCGCAACCCTGCCACAGTACCCCCCCAATATGAATCTTAACGAGCTGAAGCAACACTCCGTCCCTGATCTGATTGAAACCTTGAAATCCATGGGTGGTGACCATTCGGCACGCATGCGTCGTCAGGACATCATCTTCAGTATCCTCAAGTCACAGGCGAAGAAGGGTGAGGATATCTTCAGCGAAGGTGTACTGGAAATTCTGCAGGATGGATTTGGATTTCTGCGCTCAGCGGACAGTTCATATCTCGCAGGCCCGGATGATATTTATGTGTCGCCTAGCCAGATTCGACGTTTCAACCTGCGCACCGGCGATACGGTCAGCGGCAAGATTCGTCCACCCAAGGACAACGAGCGCTACTTTGCCCTGCTCAAGGTTGATCAGATCAACTTTGACCTGCCGGAAAACGTCAAGCACAAGGTGTTGTTTGAGAACCTGACGCCGCTGCACCCGAACCAGCGCATGCCTCTGGAACGAGGCAACGGTAGCACCGAAGACATCACTGCGCGTATCGTTGATCTGGTGTCACCTATCGGTAAAGGCCAGCGTGGCCTGATAGTATCTCCACCGAAAGCCGGTAAGACCCTGATGCTGCAGAACATCGCACAAAGCATTGCCAGCAATAACCCGGATTGCTACCTGATCGTGTTATTGATCGATGAGCGTCCGGAAGAAGTTACCGAGATGGAGCGCATGGTCAAGGGCGAAGTGGTTGCGTCGACCTTCGACGAACCCGCAAGCCGCCATGTGCAGGTTGCTGAAATGGTAATAGAAAAAGCCAAGCGCCTGGTCGAACACAAGCGTGACGTGGTCATCCTGCTGGATTCGATAACCCGCCTGGCACGTGCCTATAACACCACCATCCCGTCATCGGGCAAGGTGTTGACCGGCGGTGTCGACGCGCATGCACTGCATCGTCCGAAGCGCTTTTTCGGTGCTGCACGAAATATCGAGGAAGGTGGCAGCCTGACGATTCTGGCAACCGCGCTGATCGAAACCGGTTCGAAGATGGACGAGGTTATCTACGAGGAATTCAAGGGTACCGGTAACATGGAAATCCACCTGGATCGCCGTATCGCTGAAAAACGCGTCTTTCCGGCGATCAACATCAACCGCTCGGGTACCCGTCGTGAAGAGTTGCTGATTAATCCGGATGAATTGCAGAAGGTGTGGATCCTGCGCAAATTCCTGCATTCCATGGATGAAATCGAAGCCATGGAATTTGTCCTCGGACGCATGCAGTCGAGCAAAACCAACCTGGAATTTTTCGACCAGATGAAGAAGTAGGGCCGCATGGTGAGATATGCGGGCTAGGGTTCATTCGTTTGCGCCGGTGCTGGGCAAACGTCCGCGAATCCTGATTTTGGGCAGTATGCCCGGTATCGCCTCGCTCGAGGCGGTTCAATATTACGCGCATCCGCGCAATGCCTTCTGGCCGATCATGGCTGAATTGTTTTCGATTGACGCCGAGCGCGATTATGATGAGCGAATCGCGCAGATTCAGCAGGCGCCGGTTATTCTATGGGATACATTAAAAGGTTGTGAGCGGCCCGGTAGCCTCGATGCCAGCATCAAGCGTGAGTCGGTAGAGGCCAATGATATCCCCGGCTTGCTCGACAAGCATCCCGGAGTCAGGGCAATCGCCTGCAACGGCGCTACCTCGGCTAGCTACTTCCGCAAACTGGTGTTGCCGAAGCTATCGCCAGATATGGCGATCGAGCTGTTGCCGCTGCCATCCACCAGTCCTGCCAATGCGGGTATGACCTTCGCGCAAAAACTGGCCGCCTGGCAACGTCTGCTCGATTATATCGCTTAGTTCTAACGATTAACTTTTCAGCAGGGCTTCGCGAATCGGCGCAAGCGGCGCTTCATTGTTATAGATGATGGCGTCATCTTTGACGTCGATACCGAGTTCCTGCCAAAGTTTGCCGAGATCGACAGGGAAGGGATCTGTTTTCATTTTCTGATACAGGGGTACCAGCACATCGACATCGACCGCACGGTCGGCCGACTCGAATATCTGCATCGGGGTGGCGCTGGTTTGCATCGAGTAACCATCCTGCAGAATGCCACGTAACGCATCTCGCAGGCTTTTCCGATTGTCCGTCAGTTTGCGGATTTCGATGTCGGCGAGCAGGCAGAAGATCGCGCCGCCCCAGTAGGTGCGGCCCCAGGTCGGCGTTTGATCGAGACCACGATCGCCGCTTTTGGGTAACCCCTGTGGCATACGATGGTAAAAACCGTTCCACACGAAATCTTCTTTTAGGTGGCCGCGTTGCGCGCGCGCGATTGATTCCACGTAAGTCGCCAGGCCCTCCAGCCACCAGCGATTTGCCTGGGGCACATCAGCCATCGCCAGGTGCACCATCTCGTGCACCATGATCCAGTCCTTGCGCAGGGTTTCGGCTGTAACCTGTTCGCCGACGACGACGCGCACAAAGGGTGATTCGCCACCAAATGCCTGGCCGAAGCGGACGGCATCACCATCGGTTACCTGCACCTTGATGTAGAGATTGTCGACCGGGAAGCGCCCATAATACTGACTGACCGTTTCAGCAGAATAGACAATCCATTCGAGCAGCAACTCTTTCTTGCTGCGCAGCACGTGATCGCGAATCTCGACGCTGATGCGGCTATCGCCGAGAATGAACGCCGATTCCGATTCGTTCAGGATTTCCATTTCCAGAGTTTCGATTTCGCCAGGGGCAGCCGGCGAACTGCCAACACGCATACTGCTGGCAATTACCAGCAGTATGATGGCAATACGTAACATGCTGGGCTTGTTAGCGTTGATTATCAGGTGAGACTCCGCCGATGGCTGAAGCTTCAGTCCTCGGGGAACTGCTCCACACGCTTTGCGGCGAGGCCGGCGTCGAGCCAGTCGGCACGATCGCGCCAGAATATATTGTCCTGTGGCTCGATGTCAGCTGGCTCACTCAGCGACCCGGCAGGAATGATCAGACGCCCACTCTTGAGGCTGGTGTAGGGCACCAGCGAACCGCAATGCGAGCAGAAAGCTTTGCTGATCATGTCGGGCTCATCGGGTATGTAACTTTTTATCAGCGCTTCACCAGCCAGCCATTGCAGGCGATCCGCGCTGGTGAATATATTGGCGGCATGGGCGGTGCCGGTAGAGCGCCGACACTGGCTGCAATGGCATAGATGAAAGGCATCAAAAGGCCCGCTGACCTGGTATTGAACCTGCCCGCAGAGGCAGGCGCCGTGTATCGGGTTACTCATGTTGAATCTCCTTGTCGATAATGGATTTTCTTTTGCAGATCTTATCTAACCGGTTTCTCGGCAGGTTTTCCTGGCAGATTATCGCTGACTGGCGAGCAAACGCCCGATGACATCTTCGAAGTGGCGATCGTGCACATTGGCATAGGCCAGTCGAATAAAGCGCTCCTGATCCTGGCCGAAATAACTGCCGGGCAGGCACAGTAGTTCGTGCTCCTCGATCAGGCGACGCACCACGGCACGAGCACTCTCATCGAAGGGGTGTTGCACATAGGCAAAGTAGGCGCCGGCACTGATCAGGCGATAGTCCAGTTCGGGGTGATCGAAGGCTTCCCGTATCAGGATAGCGCGTTGTGCCAGCTCGTTCGATTTCTCAAGCTTCCAGTCGTGCAGATTCTGCAGGCCGTAGACTGCCGCTAATTGACCGGCATGCGGTGCGCAGATAGCGGTGCAGTCCTGCACCTTGCTGAGTTGTTCGAGCAACGGTTGACCGCAGACAACGGCGCCGGTACGAAATCCGGTGAGACTGAATACCTTGGAAAAACTGTACAGATGTACCAGCGTATTGCGCCAGTCATCCAGTGCAAACAGCTCGTGTGGTGTTTGCTCGATATCGATGAAATCGCGGTAGGTTTCATCCATGATCAGGGCCAGGCCATGCTCGCGCGCCAGCTCGAAAAACTGGCGGATGCAATCATGACTGTAGATGGCGCCACTGGGATTGTTTGGCGTAACCAGCAACAGCGCACGGGTCCGCTCGTTGATCAGTTCACGTGCCTCGTCGACATCGGGCATTGCGGTTTCGGCATTGAAGGACAGGTATCGTGGTGTTACCCCGCGGGTAGTAAGCCACATCTGGTGGTTGAAGTAGCAGGGTAGCGGCACGATGACTTCATCCCCGGCCTCACACAGGGTGTCGATGACCGAACAAAACGCCTGGTTGCAACCAGCCGTGATCAGTACATCGTCGCTATTCACCGGCCCCTGGTAGCGTTCACTGATATTTTCTGCGAGCGCATCGCGTAGCGCTGGGATACCACGAATGTCGGTATAGGTAGCACCTTCACCAGCCTTGATGGCCTCGCCGAGATAATCCCTGAGCGGCTGTGGTGGCAAATGGGCAGGCACTGCCTGACACATGTCGATCAGGTTGCTGGATAGCGGGTCGCGTACCCAGGACCAGGCCTCGGCAATGGGTGCGGAGGCGCAGTCAAGAACATTGGGATTGAATTTCATGGCGTTGAGCAAAGGTTAATCAAAGTTTGTCGGACCGATGTTAGTGAATTCTGTCGCGGCTTACCAGCGCCAATCGGCTATGGCATAATCGGCGCCTGTTTAAACGGCTGGAAGATTTATGAAATACCTACACACCATGGTGCGAGTGCGCGACCTGGATGCATCACTCGAATTTTATCGTGACCTGTTGGGGCTGGTTGAAACCGGTCGCCATGAAAGTGAGGAAGGGCAGTTCACGCTGGTTTTCCTGGCCGCACCCGCGGATCTGGAGCAGGCCAAGGCCGAGCATGCGCCGCTGATAGAACTGACTTACAACTGGGATCGTGAAGACTATCAGGGTGGGCGTAATTTTGGTCACCTGGCTTACGAGGTTGACGATGTTTATGCCTTGTGCCAGAAGGCGCTGGATGCGGGCATTACCATCAACGTGCCGCCGCGTGACGGGCACATGGCCTTCTTCCGTTCACCCGATAATATCTCCATCGAATTGCTGCAGAAGGGCGAATCACTGGAACCTGCCGAGCCCTGGATCTCCATGCCGACTAAAGGCGCCTGGTAAGACTGGATGGATGCCTACCTCGAAGGTCGGGTTGCGATCGTGACAGGTGGTTTCACCGGGATCGGCAAAGCCATTGCACTGGCGCTGGCCGAGCGGGGTGCGACCATAGCGGTAGGTGCGCGTGGCCTGCCCGAGGACGCTATCGAAGAACTCGACAAGGTAGCAGATCGATTTTTTTACCAGAAACTCGACGTCGCCGATGTCAGTAGCATCGATGCATTCATGGATGGCCTGGTCAGTGCTTATGGCCATGCCGATATCCTGGTGAATTCGGCCGGAGTGACTACGCATGAATACGTTTGTGGGCACGACGAGAAATCCTGGCTGGATGTCATAGACATCAATCTGTCAGGACCGTTTCGCATGATACGTGCCTGCCTGCCAAAAATGATCGAGCGCCGTTGGGGACGCATCATCAATATCGGTTCTACTGCTGCGACCACCGCGGTTGCCGATCATGCGGCTTACTGTGCCTCCAAGTCCGGATTGCTCGGTTTGAATCGGGCGGTCGCGCTCGAAGGCGCACCACATGGAGTCAGTTCCGTGGTCATCAGCCCAACCTGGGTGCAAACCGAGATGTTCGATAGTTCCATGGAGATCCAGGCAGGCAATGCCGGTCGTAGCAGTGAAGAGGAGATTGCGGCCCTGGTTGCTGAACAGCCGCAGAAGCGTCTGGTGCAACCGCGTGAACTGGGCGCCCTGGCTGCTTTCCTGTGTCACGATGACGCGCTCGGTATCACCATGGAGGACATCCAGGTGAATGCCGGTGCTCTCTGGTAAGCCTGTTGACATGTCGGTGTTGAAGTCACAGGCCAGTTTTTTTGCGATCGAGAATCCCTGGCGCCTGCTGGATCGATTGCTAAATCCCTGCCGATACCGGCAGGCGGTGCAGATCGGTCAGCGCAAGGTCGATCTGCGCTGGACTTCGCGTGCAGAACGCTTGCTGCAGGCATCCTCGCAACCCCTGATCGTCGAGCTGCAGCTTTACTTTTCCTGCGTCGTCAAGAAACGGGTTGTCTTTCATCATAGCGCGGACTTTGCCACTACGCGGGTCAACGATCGGCTCGAAATCGCGTTCAGGCCGATTGCCTCGGCGGTTTGTGATCCGCGCGAGTTTGCCGCGCATTTCCCGGCGGGCAAGGACCTGTCGACAGGTCCTGCAGCACGCATGATTCCGCGCAGCGTCGAAATCGATTTCCGTGCGGGTCGCTGGGAAGGCCGCTTTGCTTATTGCTAGTTTCCAGGAACGGCAGGTTATAACCGATTAATCCGGGCGCAACTGTCGTTGGGATCTGTGCACAAACAATTAACTCGGTCACTCGAATTTATTTATGGCATTATGCTGCGTCGATAATTAGATGATTCGGGAGTATTGTGAGTGTCGGTAAATAAGAAAATAGTGACGGACTTAATTGATAACGGGGTCGAATTCGTGACCACCGTGCCCTGCAAGCAACTGGCAGGAGTCATCGATGAAATCGATCGTAGCGACTCGATTTACCATATTCCATCCAATAAGGAAGACGAAGGAATGGGGCTTTGTGCCGGTGCCTCTATGGGCGGCAAGCGCTCCGCCATTATCATGCAGAATACTGCCATCGGCGTAACCATAAATACGCTGGTAACCCTGATTCAGTATTACCATATTCCTCTGCCGATGCTGATCAGCTATCGCGGTGAACTTGGCGAGCCGGTGGCCTGTCAGACCGAAATGGCGGTGCATACCAAGGCCTTGTTGGCGCAGTTGAGTATTCCGACCTATCACTTCCATGCCGCCGCTGATGTCGACGAACTGGATGCCATTCTGAAGTACTGTTTCATGAGTAAGAAGCCGGTCGCTATCCTCACCGATGCCAGTTTCTGGAAAGGAGCCTGATATGATTCGCAGCGAAGTTTTAAAATCCATCATCCCGATCATTACTGACAAACTGGTGGTCTGCAATATCGGCCTGCCGAGCCAGGAATTGCATTTAATGGATGATCAACCCAGCAATTTTTACATGCTCGGTACCATGGGCCTGTCCTCGTCTATTGGCCTCGGGCTTGCGCTGGCGCAGAAAGACAAGGTCATCGCCATCGATGGCGACGGTTCGGTACTGACCAATTTTGGTACTTTGCCAACTATCGCCAATAATGTTGCCGATAATTTTATATTGCTGATCATTGATAACGGCAGCTACGGTTCTACCGGTGACCAACCCACCTATGCGGGTCTGAGGACGTCGCTGACGGCCGTGGCTGAAGCTTGTGGATGTGAGAACGTGGTCGAGTGCAAAGCCGAAGATACCGCCACTGTGCTGCAGCAGGCGCTCGATTCGAATCAGATGACCATCATCGTTTGCAAGTGTGAATCCGGCAACATCACAGTACCGGTTATCGATATGGATCCAGTCGTCATCAAGCATCGCTTCATGCAGGAAGTGCAGGCGCGCAATGACGGATAGTTTCGAAGGCTAACCCGGGGTCTTGGTGGAACTACCGAGACGACTTTTCAGGGGTAATAAAAAAGGCCAGGTAAGGGGATATGGGATATCCCGGTACCTGGCCCAAGGTTACAACCGAAGAGCGCATGTAACACTAATTCGGAAATACAACTAAGCGATTAGATCAGGATGAGACTAATCCCAGTTCAGCGCGCCTCCTGTTTGATACTCGGTGACGCGGGTTTCAAAAAAGTTTTTCTCTTTCTTCAAATTTGCCTGTTCATCCAGCCAGGGTAGTGCATTCTCGGCACCCGGGAACGGAATGGTGTGATTCAACTTGTTAGCACGACGATTGGCAATAAAGCGGAACTGTGCGATGTGGTCCTCGGCGCTGTAACCGAGAATCGGATCCGGTAACAGGTACTTCGAGTATTGCATTTCGGCGGCCTCGGCTTCTTCCCACATCTGCTGAATCTTTTTCGGATCAAGCTTGAGGTTTTCTTCGAGGATGATCTGCTTGACCACGCGAATACCAAAAGAAGCATGCAGCACTTCGTCACGCATGATGTATTGCAGCTGCTCTGAAGTGCCTTTCATCAGGCCGCGGCGTTGCAGGGCAAAGATCGGGCTGAAACCATTGTAGAACCAGGTGCCTTCAAAAACACCGGCAAAAAAGGTGTAGGCCATAACAAAGTTTTCGAGTTCATCGCGATCATTCAAATCGATGTCCGGGCGCAATACCGAATCCAGGCGGTTGTTGCACATCTGGATCTTTTGATTGATTTCCGGAACCACGCGATAACGGTTATAGATTTCACTCTGATCGAGACCGAGGCTTTCGATGCAATGCTGGTAAGTCCAGGTATGCATGGCTTCTTCGTAGACCTGACGCGCCTGGTAAATCTGCAATTCCGGTGCAGTCATTTTCTCCATAACCGCAAGGCCAATATTGCGCATCGCGAGAATGTCCGAGGTGGTCAGGTAGGACAGTACATTTTCATAAACATGACGTTCTTCCAGGGTTAACTTGTGCTGAAAATCATGCACATCCTGGGTCATGTTGATGTCAAGCGGTGTCCAGTGGTTCTTATTGGCGTTGAGGAAATAGTCCCATGCCCAGGGGTACTTGAACGGCGCCAGCTGGTTGATATCCGTCTGACCGTTGACGACCCGCTTGTCATCCGGGTTGATCGGTTTAGTGGAACTTGCCGACGCAACAACGGGCGCCGCCGGGACGGGCTCGCTGACTACCGGCGCTTCGAGCACCGCTGCAGCCTGTGCCGGTTGAGCGAACGATGACTCCTGAGGTACGGAAGCCTCAATAATGGCTTCCGGGGTACGTGCTACTGCTGGGGCTAATGGTTCATCCCAATTCAACATGTGCTACTCCTGTTACTCTATCTATTTCTATTTATCTTGAAAATCAATTGCCTGTACCAGCTTATTGGCAGGCTTCACAATCCGGATCTAGGATCGAACATACCTGCGGTTCCGGCTCTGCGCTTTTCTGAGGCGTTTCGATCGCTGATTTCTCGACCGCGGTCGCACCCAGTGAGCGCAGGTAGTAGGTCGTTTTCAAACCGCGCACCCAGGCCAGTTTGTAAAGGTTGTCAAGCTTCTTACCGGACGGCTCGGCCATATAAAGATTGAGCGACTGACCCTGGTCGATCCACTTCTGGCGACGTGACCCAGCTTCAACCAGCCAGCGCGAATCAATTTCGAAGGCCGTTGCATAAATGGACTTCAGGTTTTCCGGTACGCGATCGATGCTCTGCACGCTGCCATCATAGTATTTGAGGTCATTGACCATGACTTCGTCCCACAACCCTTTTTCCTTCAGGTCATCGACCAGGTAGGGATTGATCACGGTGAATTCACCAGACAGGTTCGACTTGACGAACAGGTTCTGGTAAATCGGTTCGATTGACTGACTGACACCACAGATATTGGAAATCGTTGCGGTCGGCGCTATCGCCATGGTATTTGAGTTACGCATACCGATGCTGGTCACACGCTGGCGCAGGCTGTCCCAGTTCATGCGTGAACTTTCATCCTGCTGCAGATAATCGCCCCGCACTTCACGCAATTTAGCAACCGAGTCTATCGGCAGTATGCCCTGACTCCACAGAGACCCCTGGTAGCTTGAGTAACTGCCACGTTCTTCGGCGAGTTGAGTGGAGGCCTGGATCGTGTAGTAACTGACCGCTTCCATCGACTCATCAGCGAACTCGATTGCCTGCTCGGAGGCGTAAGAAATGTGCTGCTTGTAGAGCGCATCCTGAAATCCCATGATGCCAAGCCCGACCGGGCGATGACGCAGGTTCGAAGTGCGCGCCTGCGGCACACTGTAGTAGTTGTAATCTATGACATTGTCGAGCATGCGCATCGCGGTATTGATGGTTCGTTCCAGCTTCTCGAGATTCAACCCATTGGCGTCGACGTGCTGCGGCAAGTTAACCGAGCCGAGATTACAGACTGCGATTTCAGTATCCGAGGTGTTCAGCGTGATCTCGGTGCACAGGTTCGACGAGTGCACGACACCGTTGTGCGACTGCGGTGATCGAATGTTGCAGGGATCCTTGAAGGTAATCCACGGATGACCTGTTTCAAACAGCATACCCAGCATCTTGCGCCACAGGTCCTGGGCCTTGAGACGACGGAAATTCTTGATTTCACCCCGGTCTGCTCGTGCTTCATAGTCCTCATAAGCCGTTTCAAACGGAGCGCCATAGAGATCGTGCAGATCGGGTGCTTCGCAGGGTGAAAACAGAGTCCACTGCCCATCTTCGACAACGCGCTTCATGAACAGATCGGGAATCCAGTTGGCGGTATTCATGTCGTGTGTACGACGTCGTTCCTCACCGGTATTTTTACGCAGATCAAGGAAGTCCTCGATGTCGAGGTGCCAGGTTTCGAGGTAGGCGCACATCGCACCTTTGCGCTTGCCACCCTGGTTGACTGCTACAGCTGTGTCGTTGGCCACCTTCAGAAAAGGCACTACACCCTGCGATTTGCCGTTAGTACCCTTGATGTGGGAACCCATCCCGCGCACGCGGGTCCAGTCATTGCCAAGACCGCCGGCAAATTTGGACAGCATCGCGTCGTCTTTGATAGCACTGAAAATGCCATCCAGATCGTCCGGGACCGTTGTCAGATAGCAACTGGACAACTGCGGCCGCAGCGTTCCCGAGTTGAACAGGGTAGGGGTGCTGCTCATGAAGTCGAAAGACGACAGCAGGTCATAAAACTCGATGGCGCGCTCTTCACGATGAACTTCGTTGATCGCAAGCCCCATCGAAACGCGCATGAAAAATGCCTGCGGTAATTCAAAGCGCACATCGTCCTGGTGAATGAAATAGCGGTCATACAGGGTTTGCAGGCCGAGGTAGTTGAACTGATGGTCACGTTCCGGCTTGAGTGCCTTACCCAACCGCACCAGGTCGAACTCGAGCAGTTCCTTATCGAGCAGCTCAATTTCTGCTGCCTTGCGAACGTAACTGCCGAAGTAGTCGCCATAGCGATCAGCCATTTCCGCGAAGGTGGCCATGGGTGCACCTTCGCCGATAAAGCTTAGTGACTCGGCGCGCAGGGCGTCGAGCAGCAGGCGCGCGGCGACCTCGGAATACTCGGGTTCACGATCGATCATACCGCGTGCACTCATCACTGCCGTCGGGCTAACGTCCTTTAATGCCACGCCGTCGAACAGGTTTTTGATGGTCTGGGTATAGACTAATTCTGCACTCACGCTTTCCAGTCCATCACAGGCTTCGTTGATAACGGTTTGCAGGCGCTGGGTGTCAAGCGGAATGATACTGCCATCGGCGAGTTTTACGTGGAGGTCGATACGGTCATCTTCGCTGGTTCCCTCGGGCGCATCGAGCTTGCTCTGCGCGCGGGCTGCGGAGTGCTGTTCACGGTAAAGCACGTAGGCGCGTGCGATTTTCTGCTCACCATTGCGCATCAGCGCCAGTTCGACCTGATCCTGAATATCCTCGATTTGAAAAGTGCCACCATCAGGTTGGCGTCGAGTCAGGGTCTTGACGACGAGATTGGTTAGCTGTTCGACCGTTTCATGCACTCGTCCGGACGCGGCGGCCTGGCCACCTTCGACAGCCAGAAATGCCTTGGTCATGGCGATGGCTATCTTGTCTTTGTCAAAACTGGTCAACTTGCCGTTGCGACGCACAACGTTGTAGTTCGAGCTGAAAGACTTGTCGGCGTTCGCAACCTCAGCAGATGCCGGCTTAGCGGCAGCGACAGCTGTCTCGGTTAAGGGTGATTCAATATTTTGCATGTATATAATTCCAGAATGTTCTGCTGCGGGTGCTATCCGCGCTGTTAAGTCTACAAGTCCTGTTTGATCGTCCCTTATCAACAGGGCCTCATCGCAAGACGAAAATCTGGTTACGACCTTCCCGTGGATAGTTAAAGTGATTTATAACTATCGAAGTGCAAGTATTTGTACCAGTTATGGATTGGATTCAGCCAATCAGCTTTGTTAGTTCGTTTTAGGTCATAATTAAACCTGAGACACAATATAATGTGTTTTCAACTCAGGTCAAGTACATTATGTTGTGTATGGATCTGTGGAGAGTGAGGGAATATCCTGTGGATAAGTTGCTGCTCAGGGCTGAAAGCGCGCCAGTAAAGGATTCCAGTGGACTGGCTTACCCTTTCGCAGATTCATGCCTATAAAAAAGTATTATTAAGTGAAAAATTTCATAAAAAAATTATATGCGCTGATTTTCAAGGTGCATCAAAGAGAGCGAATTCATGACCTTTAAGATGGGGATTGACCTGGGCGGAACCAAGATCGAAACGCTGGTTCTCGATATCAGCCAGCAACCGGTATACCGGGAGCGTTGTGCCACGCCGGCGCATGATTATGATCAGATTCTGGATATGATAGAGGCCGAATTCACTCGCGCTCAATCCCGTTTTGGCGGCGATATGTCGCTCGGTATTGGTATACCGGGGTCGATTTCACCACGCTCCGGCAAGCTGCGTAATTCGAATACCCAGTGCCTGAACGGACGCGAGTTCTTGCGCGATATCGAGAAAAGACTGCAGCGCGAAGTTCGCATCGAGAATGATGCCAACTGCTTTGCACTATCGGAAGCATTGGGTGGCGCAGCGCGGGGTTATCGGGTCGTATTCGGCGTGATTGTCGGCACCGGCACGGGTGGCGGCCTGGTAGTTGATGGCAAGCTGTTGAACGGTCCCCACTCGATCAGCGGTGAGTGGGGACACAATCCGTTGCCCTGGTGGCGCGGTGAAGATGGCGCGGTTACCTGCTATTGCGGCAAGCAGGCCTGCATCGAAACCTTTCTCTCCGGGCCCGGGCTGGCGCGCAATTACCAGTCGCGTTTCGGCCGCCCCTGCAGCAGTGCGGAAATCGTTACCGGCGCGGCGCGCGGAGACGAATCCTGTCAACTGATGCTGGATTGTTATTATGATCAGATGGCGCGTGCGCTCGCACATCTGATCAACATCATCGATCCACATGCCATCGTATTGGGCGGTGGTATGTCTAACATCGACTCGCTCTATGGCGCGGTTGCCGAACGGCTCGGCAACTACGTATTTTCCGATTTTGTCGAAACCCCGATTCTGAAAGCGGCCCGTGGTGATTCCAGTGGCGTCTATGGCGCGGCCCTGTTGTGGGACTAGTGACGGTTGTCCGCGTCTGGCGCGGGCCGAGATCAATCTCAGACAGTTAACTCGAGACAGTCTAGCTGAGTATCAGTGTCGCCAGGCAGCGAAAGGCGATGATGCCGACCACATCGGCAAGCGAAGCGCCGTGCTGAACGTCGGACGCTTCTGCTGTGTCATCGGCCTCCGGGGCGACCGATATTTGCTGGTGCGGGTGTTCTATTTAATCTTCTACCGTGCCCCAGGTGCGCTTAATCCGGAATATTAGATTAGCGTCATTCGTCTTCGCCGAAGCGATTGTTGATCAGGTCGACCATGGCCTGTTGACAGATTTGCTCATCATCACCGTCGACCTCGAGCTCCAGTTCAACCCCTTTGCTGGCCGCCAGCATCATGACTCCCATAATACTCTTGGCGTTGACCCGGTTACCATTACGTCCGATAAACACCTCGCTCTCGAATTGACTCGCGCAGTTCACCAGTTTAGATGCGGCGCGCGCATGCAGACCGAGTTTGTTGATGATGGTAATGTTTTGCTTGATCATTAACTCACCTGCCGAATGTTGATCGACTGCATATCAGCCAGAGGGATATTGCCCTGTTGTATTCCTGACTCGCCGCCAGCGACTGCTGTTTCACACAGTTGCTGCAGTGATTGCCGTGAATAGTTTAATACACGCAGTAGCATGGGTAAATTGACGCCGCTGACTACCCGCGCATTACCTTGCTTAGTGAAATAGCGTGCCAGATTGTCCGGCGTGGCACCATAGACGTCGGTAAGTACCAGCACGCCTGCGCCGCTATCCTGTTCGACCATGGTATCGCGAATCTGGTCGACATACCTGCCAAGTTGTTGCGGAGTGACATTTGCCGGCACCGATACACAGGCTACCGGCGCCATTTCCTGGCAGAAAATGGCCTCGGCCGTGGCAATCAGCTGACTGCCTATTTGCTCATGGGTTACCAGCAGGATGTCGACGTTCACAGCAGATCCCGGTGGCGTAGCGACAGGTTGGCACGTTCCCGCTGTAATGCCCTGGTGATGCGTTCTACCAGGTAAACCGAGCGATGTTTGCCACCGGTACAACCGATCGAGATCGTTATGTAACTGCGGTTTTCTTTTTCAAAGCGTGGCATCCAGTCTTTCAGGAAATTAAAGATGGAGTTGAACATTTCCTCAACATCCGCATAGCTTTCCAGATATTTTATAACTGCAGAATCACGTCCACTCAAGGGCTTCAGGCCTTCCTCCCAGTGTGGATTAGGCAGGCAGCGCACATCGAAGACAAAATCGGTATCCGCCGGAACTCCGTTCTTAAAGCCGAAAGACTGAATCAAGATGCCCATCTCGGAGTCGGTTTGTGAGGTCAGTCGATCGATGATCATCTGCCGCAGTTCGTGGACGTTCATACTGGAGCTGTCGATCGACAGGTCGGCATTGGCGTGAATGTCTTCGAGCAGCTTTTTCTCCTGCTGAATGGC
This sequence comes from Gammaproteobacteria bacterium, assembly GCA_024686195.1. Taxonomy (GTDB): domain Bacteria; phylum Pseudomonadota; class Gammaproteobacteria. Next base: position 15,258 of record JAIBDO010000012.1, read on the forward strand.
ATCGGCCAGGGGCAGTCCCTGCCGCGAAAGCGGATGCTTGCGGCGGGTTTCGCTGAAGCGCTTGAGCAGTCGCGAGGTGTCGCAGGTCAGGAACAGGACCTTGACCGGCAGCTCATGTTTGTTGATCTGGCGCATGATTTCGTCAAAGCGATCCGAGTTGTCGACACCACTGCGAGCGTCGATGGCTACTGCTACCAGATCGTAGACTTGCGGTTGCGTATTGAGCATGTTGTCGACCAGTTCGGGCAACATTCCCAGGGGCAGATTATCGATACAATAAAAGCCGGAATCCTCCAGGGTATGCAGTGCCACGGTTTTGCCAGAACCGGAAAGGCCGCTTACGATTACCAGTTTCATGGGGTCTTAGTCCTCGCTGGGTCCGTTGGAAGTCTCGTTACTGTGGGCGATCGCCTGGTTTTGACGGGCTATCAAATCGTCGGCTGCGTTATAGCCATTGATCCGCAGCAGATGATTGCGCGCTGCCGCTTCTACCAGTACTGCCAGGTTGCGGCCCGGCGCTACCGGCAAGGTGATCTCAGGGAACTGCAGGCCGAGTATTGCACGGGTATTCTGTTGATTTCCGAGACGATCAAATTCGCCACTGTTTTGCTTATCCAGTGCAACCATATTAATGATCAGACTGAGCGGCATGTTGCGCTTCAGCGCATTGGCGCCGAACATCGCGCGCACGTTGACGACACCAAGTCCACGCACTTCCATGAAATCGGTTAGCAACTGGGGACTGCTGCCCTCGACGACATCCGGTGTAATGCGAGAAAACAGGGTGATATCGTCTGAAATCAGGCGGTGGCCACGCGAGATCAACGCCAGTGCAAGTTCACTCTTGCCAACCGCGGCCTTGCCGGTGATGAATACGCCCAGGCTGTAGACTTCCAGATAAACGCCGTGTTCGGTGGTGCTCTCGGCGAGCGCACGCGACAGCAGGTAGCGCGTGTTGTCGAGTAGTTCGGAATCACTCAGTGCCGATTGCAGTACCGCGATATCTCGCGCTTCACAAAGTTGCACCATAGCCTCCGGCAGCGAGTTTCCCTGACTGCAAATCAGGATACACACCGGTCCGCGAAACAGCGTCCGGAATAGATTGTTTTGCTCCTGTGGATTGAGCTTCTGAATGTAACGCGATTCCTGATGACCCACCAGCACGATGCTGGAGGTGCGTATCACGTTGAAGTAATCGGCTGCGTCGAAGCTATCGCCAACCTGGCGCGAAAGCATTATTTCCCGTTCCAGTCCGACCTGTCGGGAGGTGAATGCTAGTTTTAGTTTGTGCTGATACTGATTAAGGAACTCGCTGATCTTTATCGAAGGTATCATTGCTCGGCCGATGTAATGATTTTTTCGATGTCTTCCTTGTTACTGGCGCTGCGGATCGCCTGGCAGATTTCTGCCTGAGAAAATATTCGTGCCAGGGAAGACAGCAGCAGCAAGTGCTCTTCGGTCGCTTCTTCCGGGATGATGATCGTAAACACGAGGTCGACCGGTTTGTTATCGGGGGACTCAAAGCTAACCGGGTCGGTGAGCCGGAAAAAACAGCCGACGGTTTGCTCCAGGTCTGCAACACGCGCATGGGGTACCGCAAACCCCTGGCCCAGACCGGTGCTACCCAGGCGCTCGCGATTCAACAGGCTGTTATAGATTGAGGATTGCCCAAGACTGGTCCGATCGGCGACGATGTTGGCGATCAGCTCCAGCAATTTCTTTTTGCTGGTGACTTCAGTATCAATAAAGATATTTTGGGGCGACAAAAGTGCTGAAATTGTCATTTTTTGAGGGCCGAATTTCAGTCCATCTGCAACTAAAGCGGGAATCTTAGTCTTATTTAATGAGTATGCAAGTGTAATGGATCGCTTGACGCACAAAAACCGGGGGAGTTTACTCCCCCGGTCTGACTTCAGGCGGGTTCGACGGGTACTGCTTTGGGTCTGTGGCTCTTTATTTTTTCCTTATGCTTCTTGCCCTGGCGGTCGAGTTTGTCGATGAGGCCATCGATAGCGGCGTACATATCTTCCTGTACATCCTCGGCGTGCAGATTGCTGCCACTGACGTGCATTGTCGCTTCTGCGCGGTGGCGCAGTTTTTCGACGGTAAGCACGATATGTATGTCCAGCGCCTGATCGAAATGTCGATCAAGCCGACCTATTTTTTCGTTGACGTAGTTGCGCATGGATTCTGTGATATCGACATGATGACCGCTTAAACTTACTTGCATCTGTAACCTCCTCGGCTATGGAACTCGCATCGCTGCGACTTGTTGGCATCTCAAAAGAGACGTTTGCGCTCATTGGATGGCAGTATGTTTAACGCTTCCCTGTATTTGGCTACGGTTCTCCTTGCTACGTTAATGCCCTGTTCACCCAATAATTTGGTAATCCGGTTATCGCTTAATGGTTTCTCCTGTTGTTCAGCGGCGACGAGCTTCTTGATGATAGCGCGAATCGCGGTCGCCGAGCACTCACCGCCATCGGATGTGCTGACGTGGCTGGAAAAAAAATATCGGAACTCGAGTATACCCCGTGGGGTATGCATGTATTTCTGCGCTGTGACTCGTGAAACCGTGGATTCATGCATTTCCAGTAATTCTGCAATATCACGCAAAACCATAGGCTGCATGGCTTCATCTCCGTACTCGAAGAAGGCGTGCTGGCGCTCAACAATGGCCGTGGCGACACGCAGCAGCGTTTCGTGACGGCTTTGCAGGCTCTTGATAAACCAGCGAGCTTCCTGCAGGTGGTCTTTCAAATAGGTGTTTTGATCGCTGCTGTCGCGTTGCTTGATCAGCCCCGCATACTGAGCATTGACCCGCAGGCGCGGCGCATGATCGGGGTTGATACTGACCCGCCATTCGCCTGACTGCTTGCTGACATAGACGTCGGGAACCACGTACTCGGCGTGATTTTCGCTGATGCTGTGGCCGGGATGCGGGTTGGTGGTCTGGATCAGTCGAATGATATCTGCAAGCTCACTGTCGCGGGCTCGCAGGCGGCGTTTGAGCAAAGCGAGATCGTTACTGGCCAGGTGTTCGAGATACTTGTCGACCAGCACCAGTGCTTTAGCCAGGTGCGGGGTGTCCGGATCATACTGGCCGAGTTGAATGCTCATGCACTCGCGCGGTGAGCCGGCAGCAATCCCGACCGGGTCGAAGCGTTGTACCAGGTGCTGCACCGCAAGCACTTCATCCATCTCGATCGATTCGTACTGTTGCAGCAGGCCACGGTAAATTTCCTCGATGTCTTCCGTCAGGTAACCGCGGTCATCGATCGAGTCGATGATAGCCATGCCGATCGCATAGTCGATCGCGGTTAAATGCGAACAGTCGAGTTGCCACACCAGGTGATTCTTGAGCGTGTCCTGAGCGCCTTCCTGGTTTTCAAACAGGTCTCGGTTATCGGCACCCTGGTTACTGGAAGCGGGGCTGGATCCGCTTGGATTGTCGTAAACATTCTCCCAGCTGGAGTCGACCGCGAGTTGGTCCGGCATACTTTGTTCTGCGCGGTTTTCGGCAAGCCGGCCCTCGTCGATACTGGACTGGGTGGTATCTTCGCGATCGGGCGACTTGTCTACATCGAACAGGGTGATCTCACCCAGGTCATCGTCCTGATCAAGCAGGGGATTGGCATCGAGTGTTTGCTGAATTTCAGTTTGCAGTTCCAGCGAGGATAGTTGCAGCAATCGGATTGCCTGCTGCAACTGAGGCGTCATCTTGAGGCTTTGCCCAATGCGTAATTGCAGGCTTTGCTTCATTGATATGACTGTCCCTTGTCTTGACTTCTATCAGGATTTTTATGATCTCCCATGCCCGCAGTTATAGCTTAAAATCATCTCCCAAGTAAATCTTTCTCACCATTTTATTTTCCAGAATATGCTGTGGATCACCGTCTGCCAGAATCCTGCCTTCGCCCATGACGTAGGCCCTGTCACAGATACCGAGGGTTTCGCGTACACTGTGATCGGTAATCAGCACGCCGATGCCGCGTTCGGCGAGTTGGCGGATGATGGACTGGATATCGATGACGGAAATCGGATCCACCCCGGCAAACGGTTCGTCGAGCAGGATAAAGTCGGGTTGGTTCGCCAATGCGCGGGCAATTTCTACGCGCCGGCGCTCGCCACCGGACAGGGAAATACCTTCGCTTGCGCGCAGGTGTTCGATTTGAAAGTCCTCCAGCAGGCTTTCCAGCATCTGCTTGCGCGCGCTGGGGTCGAGATCCTTGCGCAGCTGCAAAATGGCAAGAATGTTCTGCTCCACCGTGAGGTTGCGAAACACCGAGGCTTCCTGGGGCAGGTAACCGATGCCGAGTCTGGCGCGCTGATGCATGGGCAAATGGCTTATCAGTTGTCGGTTGAGTCTGATTTCGCCACTATCGTTTTCGATTAAGCCCACGATCATGTAGAAACAGGTTGTCTTACCGGCACCATTGGGCCCCAGCAAGCCGATGATTTCGCCGCCCTGGATATGCATCGAGACCGATTTGACGACAGCGCGTCGCTTGTAGGCTTTGGCCAGATTGCTAACTTCGAGAAGGTTGTTTGTACTCATCTGCAGGCTAGTTGTTATCGACCGGTTTGTCGGGCGTCGGATTCTGTCGCGGCTTGATGACCATCTTCACCCGCTCATCGGCACTCTTGCCGGAGGCTTCGATAGCATTGGTATCAGTATTAATTCGAATCAACTCGCCCTTTATCAGGTCGCCGGCGTGCCTGAAAAAGGCTGAACGACGCAGCTCGAGTAGCGATTTTGATGCGATGTAATCGATTTCCAGGGCTTCACCCAGCATTTCCTGCTGTTCGTTATCGAGCTGTCGAAGGCTGGCCGGTTGCCCCGACATCTCCATCAGCGTGAGTTCGTGGGCATCGTTGAAATGGATAATGAGACGATCAGAGCGGATGTTCAGACTGCCCTGTATCAGTGCAACATTACCTTCGTAGATACTGATGTTTTCCAGTTCGCGCACTTCCAGTCGATCGGCTTCAACTTCGATGGGCTGCTCGCGATCGCCATCGACCGCAGCGCAATGCAAGGGCAACAGAAATAGCAGTAGCGCGAGTGGATTAACTGTCTTCATGATTGTTATCCTGGCGATATATGGCGCGTGTTCTATCGAAGCGGTAAACCTTGCGGGCGAGGTCAAATTCGGCGCTATCGGCGCGTATGCGAGTTTGCGGGCTGACCATCAGAATTTCAACATCGGTACTCACCAGGTCGCGATTCGGCTCGAAACTGATACTTTCGGTATACATCTGCATCGGCGAAGGCCCTTCTCTTTGCATTACAACCTGGCGGTTCAATTGCAACAGGTTATCGCCATGTCGATACTCGCCAGTCAGGGCATCGATCTGCCAGGGACTGGTGAGGTCATGAATCTGTATCGACGGCGTTTCGAGGTTGCTGACATCGTCGTGCGGGTAGTGCTCGAGGCGCGGTGTGACAAACTCGAAATCGGGCTCGCCGTCCGCGTCTAACGCACGGTAGTGCATGTCGGTTAAAAAATAGTCGATATCATCGGGGAACGGCAGGTTGGCCTGCTTCTCGCCGGGTCGCAGGCTTGATTCATAAACCCAGCCGATCGCGATGGCTGCGAATCCGAGGATGATGACCAGGATGACGAGGCGTGATTTCATTTGAGGTATTGCTGCTGCCTGGCGTCGAGTAGCGACTGTGCCTGCAGGATGAAATCGGTAACTTCACGCACGGCGCCGCGGCCACCGCTCAGGGTGGTAACCCAGTCGCAGTTCTGTTTGACGAAAGTATGAGCGTTGTTTACCGCGATGGCGAAACCGACGCGCTGCATAATCGGTAAGTCGGGTAGATCGTCGCCCACGTAGGCCACCTGCGCGGGTTCCAGGTCGATAACCTGCAGCAGGTTTTCATAGGCTGCCAGCTTGTCCCGGCAACCCTGATAAATATGTTGTACCCCGAGATCGTTCATACGGTGACCGACGATTTCGGATTGGCGACCGGTAATGATGGCCACTTCGATGGCGCTATCCAGCAGCATGCGGATGCCGTGGCCATCCAGCGAATTGAAGGTTTTGTATTCCTCACCGCGATTGTCGAACTGCAAACCACCGTCGGTCAGCACGCCATCGACGTCCAGGATCAGCAGGCGAATCCGGCTCGCGCTTTCGGTGCTAGTGCTCATTTGATGCTCCTATACGATACCGGCTCTTAATAAATCATGCATGTTTAACGCACCCTGAATGTTGAGCTTGTCGTCGACCACCATCAGGGCATTGATCTTCTTGTCATGCATGATTTTAAGTGCTTCGCTGGCGATGCGCTCGGCCTCGATGGTGACGCAATTTGTGGTCATGAAATCGCTCACCAGTGCCGTTCCGACTTGCGGCATATGGTCGAAGGTACGGCGCAGATCGCCATCGGTATAAATCCCGACCAGGCGACCACTTGTGGCATCGACGACACCCGCCATTCCCAGGCCTTTGGCCGTCATTTCCAGCAGCGTTTCCTTGAGCGTGGCATCGCTAGTGACCAGTGGAATTGCATCTCCGCTGTGCATGATATCACTGACGTGCAATAACAGGCGTCTGCCGAGATTGCCTCCGGGATGAGACAGTGCAAAATCCTTCTCGGTAAACCCTCGCGCCTCGAGTACTGCAACAGCGAGCGCATCACCCATCGCCAGCGTCGCGGTGGTACTCGAAGTGGGTGCGAGCCCAAGCGGACAGGCTTCTTTGCTGACACTGACATTGAGATGTATATCAGCGCTGCGGGCCAGGGTGGACTCGGGCTTGCCGGTCAGCGCCAGCAGTGGAATACCCAGCCGTTTCAACAGCGGCAACAGCAGGGTGATCTCACTGGTTTCGCCGGAATTCGACAGGGCGATAACAAGGTCATCAGCGGTAATCATGCCAAGGTCGCCGTGGCTTGCCTCACCGGAGTGCATGAAGAATGAGGGTGTTCCGGTACTGGCCAGGGTAGCCGCAATCTTGTTGCCGATATGACCGGATTTCCCCATACCGGTAACGACGACACGGCCCCTGCAGTTGAATATCAGCTCACAGGCATGCGTAAAATTATCATCCAACCGCTCTACCAGGGCCGAAATCGCTGCGGCTTCGGTTTTCAGAACGGCGAGACCCAAATCGATATAAGCGCCTTTAGTCATCGGCTGTGCATCATCGGCTATTTGTCATCGGTTATGCGTCATCGGTTATGCCATGGCGACCTGATAATACAAATAAAGCTGATACATGACAAAGCCGACAAACAGGATAATGCCCTTGAGACGGGTGATCCAGCGTACCGGTCCGCCTGGAAAACGTGACATCAACAGCAACAGGAGGGTAAAACCTATGGCGACCAGCAGGTCTCGCGAACGCGCAGATGGATCGATAGTGAAGGTGGTCAGAAGCGCAGGCAGGCCGATAACGGCAAGCGAATTGAACAGATTGGAACCGATGATGTTGCCGATGGCGAGATCGGGAGCCCCCTTGCGCAGACTGGCGATAGACGCTGCCAGTTCCGGCAGGCTGGTACCCAGCGCGATCACGGTGAGGCCAATCACCAGGTCGCTGACGCCGAGCGCAGTGGCGATACCGCTCGCGCCCCACACCAGTAGTTTGGAGCTGCTAACCAGCAATATCAGTCCCAGCAGCAGCCAGCCTAAAGCTGCCGGCATTTTCAAATCATGAACCATCTCCGCGCTTTCATGTTCCTCGTGCGCGTATGCGCCGGGATTTCGGCGATGTTCCCGAATCAGGTAGCCCAGAGAGAGCGCCAGTAAACCCAACAAAGCGAAACCGTCAACAATGTCTAGCGTCAAATCGTAAAGACACCAGGCCATCACAACTGTGGCCAGCAGCAGCAGCGGATACTCTGTTTTAAACAGGCGACCGGCGACTGGAATAGGTGCCAGAATGGCCGTAACGCCAAGAATCAGGCCGATGTTGGCGATGTTGGAACCCAGTGCATTGCCGATAGCGATATCGGGTGTGTTGTCCAGCACGGCAATGATGGAAACCACGATTTCCGGTGCCGATGTGCCGAAACCGACAATGGTGATGCCAATGATCATGACGGACACGCCAAGCAGTCGTGCCATGGCTGCGGCACCTTCGACAAATTTGTCAGCACTCCAGATGAGAATTGCCAGTCCTGCGATGACCGCGGCCAGATAACTCAGCATTGTCTAATTCCGGACGCCCAAAGCGTCAGAAGTTGTCGGTCGAGGTGAAAAGACCGACCCGCAGATCCTTGGCACTGTAAATTTCACGGCCATCAACTTCCATGACAGCGTCACCGATACCCATCACCAGCTTGCGCATGATGACGCGCTTCATACTGATGCGATAGGTCACCATTTTTGCGCCGGGAAGCACCTGGCCGAAATACTTGACCTCTCCGGCACCGAGTGCGCGTCCGTGTCCGGGCCCACCTTTCCAGCCAAGATAAAAGCCGATCAATTGCCACATCGCGTCAAGTCCGAGGCAACCGGGCATCACCGGATCCGTTTCAAAATGGCATTTAAAAAACCAGAGTTCGGGATTCACATCCAGTTCGGCAATCACTTCACCCTTGCCATAGGCGCCACCCGTCTCGTCGATATTGGCAATACGATCGAACATAAGCATTGGGGGCAGCGGCAGCAGCGCGTTACCGGGCCCAAATAACTGGCCCTTGCCACAGGCGATGAGTTCATCATAGCTAAAGCTATGGCGATCGGTAAGGGAGCTGGACATTAGAATTAGTGTTACGACGTTGTTGGGATTTCGAACACTAACGATTATGAGACAAATTTACCAGTAATTCATCGGAATGATACGTAAAACACATGTTCAGCGTTCACTTGCAACCGCGAAGCGGATAGACTCTGCGAGGATTATAAGATTGAGTCAGCTTCTATTCAGCATCGTTAGGGGAAATTGGTAGCTATGCATAAAAAACTAACCCTGTTTCTCGGGCTGCTTATTCTCCTGTGCCCGAGCTTTGGCTTGCAGGCCCAGGAGAAAATGACCCTTGAACACGCGATTCAACTGGCACTTGTGCACGATCCTCGAATAGACGAGAAAGAAGCGTTCGTGCGCAAGGCGCAGGGTTTGCTGCAGGAAGCAGAGGGATCGGAAGGGTTTCGTTTTTCAGTTGACAGTTTCCTGGCCATTGCCAATGGCGTGGATGGGGGATTTTACAGTGGCGGAGATGACTCCTGCAGCGGCGACTGCAAACCGCGAGACGATCTGTATGACCTCAATGACGGCTTGTCGTTATGGGGCGGCCTGACATTCAGCATCGTCAAACCGTTAGCGACCTTCGGTCGACTCGAAAATTACCAGGAAGCCGCGCAGAATAATATCGTGATCAAGCAACAGGATGTCACGCTGCAAAAAGATGAAACTGGATTGCAGGTGGTCAAGGCATATTACGGCTACCTCGCGGCACGTGATGGTCGGTTATTACTGGAAGATACCCGCGGTCGGCTGGTTGGTGCGATCGAACTGGTCCAGGGCTGGCTCGATGAAGGCAGCGGTAATGCCAGCCAGTCGGATCTGTTTGCATTGCAGTCCGGGTTGGGCCTGATCGATAATTTTCTCGCCGAGGCGCGCGGACTCGAGTTGATCGCGATGGCTGGATTGAAACTTTTAACCGGTCGCGAAGAAGAAATCATTGAACTCGCCGATCGACGTTTGTCGCCGGTTAGTCTGCCCGCGGAGAGCCTGGATGAATGGATTGAACTGGCACGCCAGTACCGGGTTGAGTTCAAGCAGGTATCGGCCGGCCTGACAGCGCGACGCGCTTTGGTGGAGGCCACACGGGCCGAAGAGAAACCGATCGTGTTTGCCGGCGTTGCAGGTTCGGCGGCTTATGCGCCGGGCCGCGATACTCTGGATAACCCCTACGTGAACGACCCATTCAATCATGCCGCTATGTCGCCAATTATCGGGATGCGCTGGCAGTGGGAGCAGGGCGCGCACCCGGCCAGGGTTGTGCAGGCGCAGGCCGATCTTGATGCTCTGGTTCACAAAGCGTCCTATGCGCGCCTCGGTATCCCGTTTCAGGTGCGCGAACAGTATTTCACGATGCAGGCCAAGCACCAGGCGATTGCATCCATGCGCAGTAGCTCGAAAGCGGCGCGGCGCTGGATGATCTCTGCCTATTCCGATTTCGAGGCGGGCCTGGAAGAGGCCGACAAGATCATTAATGCTTTGCAGGTTTACGCGCTCTCCTATGCGGAATATCTGCGCGCAGTGAATGATTTTAATAATCACGTGTCCAAGCTGCGTAGTGTCAGTGGAGTGTTTCAATGAAAATAATAATTTTGAGTCTGTGTTTGATGTTGGCTTTGCCTGCCATGGCGGCAAGCGGCCCTGAACAGTTGATTAAGGAAACCTCTGCCAAGGTTGTCGATGAGATCAAGCGGAACGAGGATCTGTTTCAAAATGACCCGCAGCGCGTCTATGACCTGGTGAACACCCTGGTGTTACCGCATTTTGATTTTGTGGCGATGACGGACCTCGCGCTCGGTCGCTATAAGGATGACGTCAATGATCAGCAGCGACCTGCAATCGTCAACGAGTTCCGTCTTTTGCTGGTTCGCACCTATAGCTCGGCGCTGCTCGAGTATGCCGACGAGGTGCTGGTCTACCTGCCGATGGAGGGTAGTGAGGCCGAAGGTGAGGTGACGGTACGCATCGAAATCGAACAGGCGGGTGGATTTCCGATTCCGATCAATTACATGCTGCGTAACAGCGATGATGGCTGGAAAGTTTTCGATGTCAGCGTCGATGAAGTCAGCCTGGTGACCAACTATCGCTCGAGTTTTGCGCGTGCGATTAAAAAGAATGGTATCGATGGGTTGATCGAAACCTTGCGCTCGCGAAACGAATCCTGAAGGCAATTACCGGCTGAGCCAAATAGCGCTTACCTGGCACAAACCCATGACAGTCCTTCTGATCGAAAGAAGGAGGATGATTGGGGGACATTTCGCGAAGTAAACCGCAGGCGGCACAGCCGCCGAGGCATTCGCGAAATGTCCCCCAATCATCCGGTCGTAGTTGGACTCTGGATGCATCAGTGTCTTTGGCTTTAGTCAGTGCCATCTCCGGCTGACGTCACTTCTCGAAGCGTTACTGCAAGCTGCCTGAGAGTCGGTTATTGCCTGTTATTCAAGCAGTTGACGGCGTGCAAATGAATGGAAGCTGAAAATCGCCACTCCCACTTTTTTCCTGATAGAATGCCACCCTTTGTCTTCGATGTCCGTGCATGAATAAGTTAATAATCAGTGGTGGTATACCCCTCGCCGGCGATGTGCGCATTTCGGGTTCCAAAAATGCGGTGCTGCCGATTCTGGCCGGCACCTTGCTCGCGGATAGCCCGGTGATCGTCCGCAACGTACCGCATCTGCACGATGTCACAACGACCATGGAATTGCTCGGGCGTATGGGCGTGTCGTTGACCATCGGTGAGAAAATGAGCATCGAGGTCGATCCAACCACGCTGGAAAATACCTTCGCTCCCTACGAGTTGGTAAAAACCATGCGGGCCTCGATTCTGGTGCTCGGACCTTTGCTGGCGCACTACGGCACAGCGGAAGTGTCTCTGCCTGGTGGTTGTGCCATTGGCGCGCGGCCGGTGGACATGCACCTCAGCGGGCTCGAAGCCATGGGTGCAGAGATCATTGTCGAACAGGGATATATAAAAGCTAAATGTGAGCGTTTGCAGGGTGCACGCATTGTGATGGATCAGGTGACGGTAACCGGCACTGAAAATCTTATGATGGCGGCGAGCCTGGCGAATGGCACCACCGTCATCGAGAATGCTGCACGCGAACCCGAGGTTGTCGATCTCGCCGATTTTATTAATGCGATGGGCGGCAAGATAGAGGATGCCGGAACGGATACGATCACCATTCACGGCGTCGAGAATTTAACTGGCTGCGATTATTCGGTGTTACCCGATCGTATCGAAACCGGTACATATCTGGTCGCTGCAGCCATCACCGGGGGTAAGGTGCTGGCCAAGCACACCGACCCGACGCTGCTCGACGCGGTGCTGGCCAAGCTTGAAGAGGCCGGCGCTATTATTGATGTCGGTGAGGACTGGATCGAACTCGATATGGAAGGTCGCAAGCCGCGTGCGGTCAACATCCGGACATCCCCCTATCCAGGTTTTCCGACCGACATGCAGGCGCAGTTTTGCGCTCTCAATGCAATAGCCGTGGGCACCGGCTCGGTTACCGAGACCGTTTTTGAAAACCGCTTTATGCACATTCAGGAATTTGTGCGCCTGGGCGCCAACATTCAGCTCGA
>JAIBDO010000023.1 GCA_024686195.1 Gammaproteobacteria bacterium
CAAGGACCCGCTAACGGGTCGCGACGTCATGAGCATGACGCTGACCGATCGCCTGACACGTGGCACCTATCTGTTCGATCTTGGTGATGATCAGCCGGGCGTGATCTGCCTGTCCTACGCGTGGATGAGCGACGCCCTGAAAATGCTGCCGTTGCCGGTAGAAAAGCGCGTCAAGCTGGCGCTTGATGCCTTGCAGAAAATTTATCCCGACCTCGATATTCGTAAACACATCATCGGTGATCCGATTACCGTGTCATGGGAGGATGACCCTAATTTTCTGGGTGCCTTCAAGGGCGCGTTGCCGGGACATTATCGCTACAACCGGCGTATGTATTGTCACTTCATGCAGGAGCAGATGGAATCGGAGCAGCGAGGTGTCTTTATTGCAGGTGATGATGTCGGCTGGATTCCCGGCTGGGTCGAAGGTGCAGTGACCACATCATTGAACGCGGTATGGGGTATCGTCAATCACCTCGGTGGATCGACGCCGGCGCAAAACCCGGGCCCAGGCGATCGTTTCGAGGAATTACAGCCCCTGAAACTAGCCGACGACTAACCCTGCCTTTTGTATCCTTCCTAGTTAACCACCTGCAAGTGGGAGGCTGTCTCGGGGGGATCACTGCAAAAGTGTAGCGAGGCATGGATGTCGCCGGTTCGACGCATCGGCTCCAAGCGGTCACATGGATGTGCCACACGGCGCTTGCGCCGTTTGGTAGCGGCTTTTGCAGTGATCCCCCCGAGACAGCCTTGCGATGAACTTGCCAGTTCGGTGTATAGAGGAGGCGCTCGGAATTATTGAGCTAGCGGCGGCGACGCTTGCGCGAACTGCCGCGGGTTTTTACTTCGTGTTCACCATCGGCCTGGGCCTGTGCGCCACGGCTGATTTCCCCGAGCTCACGCTCCACATCCTCGAGCGTTGGTGCGGGTCCGGGTGCCGTTTGGTCAAGCGCCTGGCGCATGGCAGCGACGTGTTCGGGCGAAGTACCGCAACAGCCACCGACGATGCGTGCCCCGGCATCGCGTGCCATCCGGGCATAGCTGGCCATTATTTCGGGGGTGCCGTTGTAGTGAATTTCACCATCGATAAATTCCGGGATACCGCAATTTGCCTTGGCGACCAGAACAGGGTCGCTGCCCTCGGTTTTGCTGGCCTGAAAATTCATGATCGCCGCGACCACTTCCGAGGCACCGATGCCGCAGTTGGTGCCGCAGGCGTGTACCCCGAGTCGGTGATGCAGCGCCATCATGTCTGCAGCACCAACGCCCATCATGGTGCGCCCGTTGGTGTCAAAGCTCATGGTGAACACGATGGGCAAGCTGGTCTGGCGTGCGCCGGCGACGGCGTGTTCGACTTCTTCCTGCGATGACATGGTTTCAATCCACAGGACATCGGCGCCACCCTGTTCGAGCGCCAACGCCTGTTCGGCAAAGGCGGCGACAGCGTCGTCGGCTTGCAGGTCACCAAGCGGCGCGAGGATTTCCCCGGTCGGCCCGATCGAGCCGGCAACGACGATGTCACGATCGCTGTTGCTGGCGACTTCACGCAGTATCTGTGCGGCAGCAATGTTCAATTCGGCCACGCGTGCTTCCGCCTTGTGCAACATCAGGCGGTAACGGGTGCCACCAAAGGTATTGGTCAGAATCAGATCAGAACCGGCATCGACGAAAGACTGGTAATGTTGGGCGACGCGCTCCGGGTAGTCGACGTTCCACAACTCAGGTGCATCACCACTTTGCAGTCCCATGCCGAAAAAGGACGTACCGGTGGCGCCATCGGCGAGTAGCACGTCCTTTTCATTGAGCATTTTTTCAAACAGGTTAGTCATGACCGGATGATCGATATTGGATTGCAGGAAAGGGCGGATTTATGCCATCAATGGCCAGTATAAGCAAGGTCTTATGCGTCATTCTGAACATTTTAGGCGACTGTCGGAGTCGCGCGCTGCGATCCTGGATTATCGGCTAGCGGCTAGTAGCTACGTTCCACTGCGTAATCGGCGAGGAATAACATCGCCTGACGGTATTCGCTGTCGTCGAGACCGGCGATGGCGGTTTTGGCTGCCGATGCCTGTGCCCGGGCCTGATCAAGTGTGTACTCAAGGGCCCCGCTGTCTTCTATGATTTGTCTCACTTCATCGAAGTGCTCTATTTTTCCACTTTCGATGGCATTCCGGATCAGTTGCCGCTGGCTTTCGGTGCCGACTTCCATCGCGCGAATCAACGGTAAGGTCGGCTTGCCTTCGGCGAGATCATCGCCGACGTTTTTGCCCAGCTCCTCGCTTCTTGCCGAGTAGTCGAGCGCATCATCGATCAGCTGAAAAGCGATACCCAGATGCTTGCCATAAGCCTGTAAAGCCTGTTCCTGTGAGTTGCTGACCTTGCCGAGTAATCCACCGATGCGCGCTGCAGCCTCAAACAGGCAGGCGGTCTTGGCATAGATGACTTCGTGATACTTCTGCTCACTGGTGTCGGGCTCGCGCACATTGAGGAGCTGCAATACCTCACCCTGGGCAATGATATTGGTGGTGTTGGCGAGTAAATCCATGATCGTCATGGATTGTGCTCTAACCATCATCTGGAATGCGCGCGAGTAAAGGTAATCGCCGACCAGCACGGCTGCCTCGTTGCCCCAGATAGTGCTCGCCGTCTGCTTGCCCCGGCGCATATCGGAATCATCGACCACGTCGTCGTGCAGCAAAGTTGCGGTGTGAATAAACTCGACAACGGCTGCCAGCAGTGCGTCTTCGTCTCCCTGGTAGTGACAGGCCCGGGCGGCGAGAATAACCAGCATCGGCCGCAGGCGCTTGCCACCACTCAAAATGATGTGCTGGCTGAGCTGATTGATTAACACGACCTCCGACGCCAGGTCATCGGTGATGACCTGGTTGACGCGCAGCATATCGCTGTCGGTCAGTTTTTTGAGATCTTCCAGGCTATAGGAGGACGGGATTGTGGCAGTGGCTTCAGACATGGCGCGAAGTATCGCAAAGACACTGCTTTTGATCTAGCCCGCATTTCTCACCAGATGGACAAAACCTCGCTTGATCTTTGAATCCACAAGACATTTCACCCGAAAAGGGCACCGAGGTCCTCAGTTGGAAATACACACTGTTATTCCACGCCTTCGGAGAATCCCTTGTGAATTCAAATCTCTGCGCGATCATTTTGCCCCCTGGTGAGAAATGCAGGCTAGCATTAGCGCAGTATTATGTGCCTTATGTCTACAGAGATTGATAGTAATTGATCAGGATCTCGGCTACTTCCGGGCGTGAAAATTCTTTTGGTGGGGCGGTTCCTTCGCTCAGCATTTCACGAACCCTGGTACCCGACAATAAAACGAAGTCTTCTTTAGTGTGGTTTGGCGCTTCATTCATCATCACTACCCGATTCAGTTTATTCGACCAGGCGGTGTGGTCGGCACGAAAAATTTCTATCTCCAGCGCGCCCTCGGGTACTTCGTCGTCAAAAATGGATTGCGCATCAAATGCACCATAGTAATCCCCGACTCCGGCGTGATCACGACCGATGATGAAATGGCTGGCGCCCATGTTTTGCCGGAAATAGGCGTGCAGAACCGCTTCGCGTGGTCCTGCATAGAGCATGTCGAAGCCATAGCCGGTAACAATCGCGCTGTTTTCCGGAAAGTAGTTTTTCACCATGGTGCGGATAGCATCGTCGCGCACATCGGCAGGAATATCGCCCGGCTTGAGCTTGCCCAGCAGCATGTGAATGACCAGACCATCGCAGTTAAGGCGCTCCATTGCCATGTGGCAAAGTTCTTCATGCGCGAGGTGCATCGGGTTGCGCGTCTGGAACGCGACAACGCGCTGCCAGCCACGCTGTTCAATATCGTTGCGTATCTCTACTGCGGTGCGGAAGGTGTCAGGGAATTCAGCTTCGAAATAGCTGAAATTGAGAACCTGGATCGGACCGCTGATGGCAATTCGTCCCTGGTTGTTGAATTCAGCGACACCGGGATGATCCATGTCTGTGGTGCGGTAGACTTTCTCGGTCATCAGCGCCATGTCTCCCTCGCTGACAGTTTCGATTGCCTCCACCTGCTGGATCGCTATTACCGGGTTGCCTTCTACGTTGGGGTCGCGTAGCGCGATCTGCGCCGCTTCCTCGAGGCCCTCGACCGAATCGACCAGATTGAGCACCGGTACCGGAAAGAAAGCTCCACTCGCGGTACGCATCTCGTTTGCCACACCGAGGGCATCCTGCAGATTCATATAGCCCTGTAGCGGTGTGAAGTAACCACCGCCGAGCATGACTGCATTTGCGGCTGCGGCCGAGCTGATAATGACGGACGGCAGATCAGCTGCAGCCTGCACCAGGCGCGCTCGTTCACTATCGTCGTAGATATACAGAGGTAGGAGCTTGTCTGAGCCAACTGGTTTGATCATGTCAGTGAGTCTTGTCGTTGTGGTTGAAGCGAATGTAACCATTGGTAGCTCAGATCGCAATCAAATCTGATTGGGGGTGGATTCAGGGAGTTTATCTGCTGCAGCGTTCAGCTACATTCATAAACTGCCGATGCAAGCTTCTGCAGGCGTTGAATAATGGCGGGTTGTTGTGAATCGGTAACCGGCATCGATGGCAGGCTGATGACCTTGAGATGATACTTGCGCGCCAGTTCGAGCGCGAGTAGTGAGGCCGATGACTCCAGTGTTAAAAGGCAGTTGGCAGACTGTTTGCGCAATCGGTCTTCGATTGTTCCGAGTTCCCGCAGGCCGCCGTGATCATCGTGGTGATCGTGGATAGTGGCAATTGCCGGGTAGCCCATGTCGTTCTCGAAGTGACTGGTGAAGGCATGATCGGTGATGAAGCGCGGTTGCCGGTCACCCATCTGCGCCACAGTTTCGCTGCGCCAGGTCTCGATCGCGTTGCTCAGCTGCCTGGCATTGTCACGATAGAGGAGCTGGTTTTGGGGATCGACCTCGAGCAGATGAGTAGTGATGATTGTGATCAACAATTGTAACAACCGTGGCGAATACCAGATGTGGCCATCGTCGCTGGCGATACCAAGGGCGGGTAATATCTCAAGCTGCTCAACCGAGCTCGGCAGGGTTTCGGCGATCCTGTTAAAACCGGCTTCGAAGTTGCGGTCGACCCAGATGACCAGATCTGCCTGTTGCAGCAGCCGCATGTGCGAAGGGCGCAAGGCGAAATGATGCGCCGACGCGTTGCCGGTGATGATCGACTGTGGACTGGTTACGCCCGCCATCAGTGCCGCGGTGACTTCCTGTAACGGTGCAATCGAAGTGACCACCCGGGGCGCAGCGAGCGCGGTTGCCGATACCATGTAGACGTTCAGGCAGAGGTTTAGCAAGATCGAGAAAAGTATCGGACGCATGGAGGCTGTGGCAGTTTGGCTGGTTACGTTATAATATAACATTATGTCGCGTAACATTAAGTCTGCCAACATCGCATTTCGCAAACACGATCATCGTCGCTGTCAGCGCGAGTTGCTGTCCGCGGCGCGGCGCGTTTGCGAGCTGCGCAAACTACGCCTGACCACGAGACGTCGGCAGGTTCTCGAAATTCTGCTGATTAGCCACCAACCACTGGGGGCCTACGATATCCTGGCCGAACTGAATCGAGCGGCTAGCGGCGAACGTATTGCGCCACCGATTGTGTATCGCGCGCTCGAATTCCTGCTGGCGGAGGGCTTTATACACCGCATCGAAAGTCGTAATGCATTTATCAGTTGCGTTCATCCAGGCCATCTATGTGCGGCGCAGTTCCTGATATGCCGCGATTGCGAAAGAGTAGCCGAACTTGAAAACAGCGATGCAGCGTTGCTCGCGCAAGCCGATGTGCTTGGGTTTGCGGTTGACCATTCGGTGGTAGAGATCACCGGGGTTTGCGCGGAGTGCCAGAAGCATGGTGGATGAGGCTGCGGTCAAACACAAGGGTGCCGGTGAGTTGTTGTTGCGTGCCGACGAAATCAGTTTTTCGCAGGGCAAACGTCTGATACTGGATCGCGTCAGCTTCGAGTTGCGGCGCGCCCAGATCACGACGATTATCGGTCCCAACGGTGCGGGTAAATCGACACTGACCAACGTTGTCAACGGCTTGATCAATAACTACAGCGGCAGCATCGAGCGCAGTCCGTCGCTGCGCATCGGTTATCTGCCGCAAAAAGTGTACGTCAATACCTTGATGCCGCTGAGCGTCGAGCGCCTGCTGCGCCTGACGCGCCAGTCTTCCGCGGCTGAAATAGATCAGGCGCTGGCACAATCCGACGTCGGTTACCTGCGGCAACGCCAGGTACGATCGCTGTCCGAAGGTGAATTGAAGCGCGTGTTGCTGGCGCGCACAACGCTCGGCAGGCCAGACCTGATCGTGCTCGACGAGCCTACCGCTGGCGTTGATGTGAGCGGTGAGATACGCATGTACCAGTTGATCGGTGAATTGCGCGACCAGTTGCAGTGCGCGGTGCTGTTGGTGTCGCATGATCTGCATCTGGTCATGTCGCAAACCGATCAGGTACTGTGTCTGAATCAGCATCTGTGTTGTTCGGGTCTGCCCGAGTCGGTCAGCCAGCATCCGGAATATCTGGCGTTGTTCGGCCAGCAGGCTTCCCAGTCGATTGCCGTTTACGCTCATCACCACGATCATGAGCACGATGTATCCGGAGCCATGGACACGCATAAACATGACTGAATGGCTGGACGATTTCCTGATTCGGGCGATCTGTGCAGGCCTGATCATGGTGGTCATTGCGGCGCCGATGGGCTGCCTGATGGTATGGCAACGACTCGCCTTCCTCAGCGATACCCTGGGTCACGCGGCGGTGCTTGGCGTTGGTCTTGGCCTGATGCTGCAGCTCGAGCCGATCTTTGGTGTGCTCGCAGTCGCACTGGTGATCGTATTTTCGCTAAGCCGGGTGAGCAGTTATGACAGCGCGCTGTCAGAAACCACGCTGGCCATTATTTCGCATACCGGGCTTGCCGGCGGCATTATCCTGGTCGGCCTGCTGCCCGGTCCTGCGGTCAACCTGGAGGCAATACTGTTCGGTGATTTGCTGGCGACCACTGTAGCTGATCTATTGGCTCTACTGCTCACCACGGTGCTGTTGCTGGTGTTGCTAGTGCGTCACTGGCGAGCCTTTGTGGCGGTTTCAGTGAGTCGCGAGATTGCCCAGGCCGAGGGCATCGAGGTGCGTCGAATACAAGTGCTGATGTACATCATGATCGCGTTATTGGTTGCAGTAATGATGAAGGTCATGGGCGTGTTACTGATCGCGGCAATGCTGGTGATTCCGACGACCAGCGCGCGCCTGTTCAGCCGTAGCCCGGAACAGATGGTCTATATCAGCGCTTTGTATGGTCTGGGCGCACTCGGTGGCGGCATTAGCAGTTCCTTCCACTTCGACTGGCAGACCGGTCCGGCAATTGTGGTCAGCGCCACCGCTCTGCTGCTGCTCACTCTGGCTATCACGCGATTGATCAAGCCTGATCTCGACTAGTCATCGGCGCCGGTCTCTGGCCAGCGATATTCTCTGACTGCTGCAAACCTCTGTTTAGTTGATCTATTTCAGTCGGGAGTAGGGTTGCACAAAGGCGACAGGCGATTCAACCGGAGTTGATTGCCCTCTAGCCTGTGGCCAAGTTGTCGTGTTTGCCATAACGAAATCAAAGCCCCCGGGTAATCGAACAGGGTACGGACGACCCGCCCGATAAATGCTGGTTACTTCTTACTGAGTAGTTCAACCAGTGCGGTCAATGCTTTGTCCTCGAGGCCGGCATCAATCCCCTGGTGGGCGAGATCGCTGAACAACTGCGGTAATTCAGCCGGTGCGCCGGTCGCTTTGAAAGTGCTGAGGGCGTCGTCCAGAGCTGCCGCGTAGGTGGCCATGCTGGCAGGGGGGTTGTCGAAGTTTGCGCTCGGGACTGTGTCGGCAAAATACTGGTGATAGCTTGGCAGTACCCCGAGTGATACCGGAATCTGCTCGGCGAAAACATCGAGTGGAATTCCCGCTTTTTTGCACACCAGTCCACCGTAGATCATGCCGAACATGAAACCCTGGCGAGTGGTGAATAGTGCAGCAAACAATGCCGCGAGCATACTGGCATCGGTGCCAACGTGCCTGGAGTTGCCGCCCAGTGTGGTGATGACTTTGTGCCAGGCCTGCCAGACTTCTGCCGCACCGACTACGGTGAGTACGGTTTCGTCCTTGCCGATTGCGGTGGGGTAGGCATTGATAATCCCGAGCAGCCAGCTGGCGTTATTCTGCGCTAACAGTTGCGCAAGTTTTTCGGCCTCTGCGGCACCACCGCTGCTCAACTCAATGATGGTTTTGCCGGACAGTGAGTCGCTCAGGCTGTGCAGTAAATCGAGGGTCTGCTCATGCGATTTGATGCAGGTGATGGTTGCCGGACTCGCAGCGACAGCCGATTCGGCTGATTCGGCTACTACGGCACCCGCAGTCCTGAGTGATTGTGATTTCTCGATGGATCGATTCCATACAGTCACACTGTAGCCATTATCCAGCAGAGTCTTTGCCAGTGCGCTGCCCATCGAACCTAGTCCGATTACCGAAATGTCCGTCATAAGTGTTGGTCGCAGTTATTATAGTTGCCACGACATTACAGTCTTGACCGATTTAGTAAAGCGAATTGATTGATGCCGAAAGCCGGGTGCTAGCGACGACTTTATCCCCGCATCTTCGAGGGCTTGAATATTTCTCTAAATCAGTCGGTTATAGGCATTGACCTGCACTGCGCCAGCGGCTAGAATTCGCACCCTTTTTCAGTATTGCTTCGGAGTAACACATGTACGCTGTCATCGCCACAGGCGGAAAACAGTATAAGGTAACCAAGGGTGAAACCCTGCGCGTAGAAAAGCTTGACGGCGAAGAAGGCTCGACCGTTGAACTTGACGGCGTCCTGATGGTTGCCGATGGCGACAAAATTGAAGTGGGCACTCCGACACTCGACAAAGCCAGTGTAACCGCCAAAATTATGGGCCACGGCCGCGGCAAGAAAGTCGAAATCATCAAATTTCGTCGTCGTAAGCATTCACGTAGCCAGGCAGGTCACCGCCAGAGCTATACTGAAATCGAAGTTACAGATATCAAAGCATAGGATCTGAGTAATGGCACATAAGAAAGCGGCGGGCAGTACCCGCAACGGTCGCGATTCCGAATCCAAACGGTTGGGCGTGAAGAAATTTGGCGGCGAAGTCGTAATCCCGGGCAATATCCTGGTGCGTCAGCGCGGTACCAAGTTCCATCCCGGAGACAACGTCGGTTGCGGCAAGGACCACACCCTCTTCGCGAAAGCTGAAGGCAAGGTCGAATTTCAGGTCAAGGGTCGGCACAATCGTACTTTCATCAGCGTGGTTAATTAACAAAAAACAGCGCTGCTAGCGAGTTTTCAGCTAGCGAGTTTTCAGAAAGCCTCGCCCTCGCGAGGCTTTTTTATTTGCTGATGGTATTATCTAGCGATGAAATTTATTGATGAAGCCAAAATATTTGTAAAAGCCGGAGATGGCGGTAACGGTATCGTCAGTTTCCGACGTGAAAAGTACATTCCAATGGGTGGTCCCGATGGCGGTGACGGTGGTGATGGTGGCTCCCTCTACGTTATCGGCTCCACCGATCTCAACACGCTTTCCGATTTTCGTCACACGCGCCGCTTTGTTGCGCAACGCGGCGCCAACGGCCAGAGTAAGAACTGTACCGGCGCCATGGGTGAGGACGTCATCATCGAGGTGCCGCTCGGCACTTCGATTACCACGCTCGATCAGGGCGAAGTCATTGCTGACGTAGCGGATACCGAGGTGCCGATCCTGATTGCGCGCGGCGGTTTCCATGGCCTTGGTAATACGCGCTACAAGAGTTCCACCAACCGGGCGCCACGCCAGTGCAGCAAGGGCAGCCCGGGCGAACAGTTCGATCTCAAACTCGAGCTCAAGCTGATAGCCGATGTTGGCCTGTTGGGTATGCCCAATGCGGGCAAGTCGACCTTCATCCGTTCGGTCTCGGCGGCGCGCCCCAAGGTTGCCGATTACCCGTTTACCACCTTGCACCCAAATCTTGGTGTGGTCAGTGTTGGCACGCATCGCAGCTTTGTGATTGCCGATATTCCGGGTTTGATCGAAGGTGCTGCCGATGGCGTTGGTCTCGGAATCCAGTTTCTCAAACACCTGCAGCGCACCCGTCTTTTATTGCACATCATCGATGTGCTGCCGGAAGAGTCTGCGGATAGTCCGGTTGAATCAGCGCGCAAGATTCTGCTCGAACTGAAGCGTTACGATGAATCTCTGTATCAGAAACCACGCTGGCTGGTGTTGAACAAGACCGATCTGCTACCCGAGGAAGAAGTCGAGGCGATCTGCGCGGAGATAATCGCGGGTCTCGACTGGCGAGGCCCGGTATATAACATCAGCGCGATCAAGGGCGAGGGTGTAGATCCGTTGTGCCAGGACATCATGAGCCTGCTCGAAAGCGATGAGTCCCTATAGCAAGGTAGTCGTCAAGATCGGCTCGACCCTGATCACCGCCGGAGGTACAGGGCTTGATAGAGTCATGATCGCAACCTGGGCGGAGCAGATGGCGTCGCTGCGCGAACAGGGTATAGACGTCGTGCTGGTGTCTTCAGGTTCGATTGCCGAGGGGATTACGCGACTCGGATTGAAAGCCCGACCAACCAATATTTCCGAGTTGCAGGCGACGGCGGCGGTTGGCCAGATGGGCCTGGTGCAGGCCTATGAAGCCTGTTTTCAGGCGCAGGGCATTCACAGCGCGCAAATCCTGTTAACCCATGCTGACCTGTCCAATCGTCGGCGTTACCTGAATGCGCGCAGTACGCTGCGTGCGCTGCTCGGGTTTGGCACGGTGCCAGTGGTCAACGAAAATGACAGCGTTTCCAACGAGGAAATTCGCTTCGGCGACAACGATACTCTGGGCGCGATGGTGGCCAATCTGATCGAGGCCGACCTGCTGATTATTCTGACCGATCAGCAAGGCTTGTTCGATTCCAATCCGGTCGATAATCCGCAGGCGCAACTGATCGAGCGTGCTGACGCGCGTGACCCGAAGCTGGCGCAATATGCGGGTCCAAGTGGTAGCCATCTGGGCAGCGGTGGCATGCAGACCAAGGTTAGCGCGGCGCATCTCGCGGCCCGTTCGGGCACTCATACCGTTATCGTTTCCGGCAGGATCGAGCAGGTTATAAAACGCGTGATTGAAGGTGAGGCACTGGGTACTTTTCTGCAGGCCAGCGAAGGGCATCTTGCTGCACGCAAGCAGTGGCTCGCTGGCCACATGCGTTGCTCCGGTTCGTTGACACTGGATGATGGCGCGGTCGACGTGCTCGTCAATCGCAATGCGAGCCTGTTGCCGATCGGTGTCAAGGCGGTCAGTGGTATCTTCAATCGCGGTGAAGTGGTGGCCTGTATTGCCCCGGACGGTACCGAAGTGGCGCGTGGGCTGGTCAACTATCCGTCAGACGAATGTAAGCAGATTATCGGTAAGGCGAGTCGACATATCCCGGAAATTCTTGGCTACCAGGATGATCCAGAGCTGATCAATCGTGAAAACCTGATTCTGATGGAGATGTAGATATGAGTACTAAAGTAACCTGTTTTGCGGCCAGTAGCAGCCGAAATTCGATCAACAAGCAGCTCGTCACCTATGCCGCTGGATTGGTCGAGGGTGCCGATGTCGAAGTGCTCGATCTTAATGATTATGAGCTGCCTCTGTTCAGCGTCGATCGTGAAGCCGAACTTGGACAGCCACAGTTGGCCCAGGACTTCCTCGGCAAGATCCAGGGTAGCGATGCGCTGATCATTGCCTTTGCCGAGCACAACGGATGTTACAGCGCAGCGTATAAGAATATTTACGACTGGGCATCGCGTATCGAAGCAAAAGTCTATAAAGACACGCGAATTGTATTGTTGGCCACCTCACCGGGCGGACGTGGGGGGCAGTCGGTTCTGCAGCTGGCGTTGGCGCAGATTCCCCGATTTGGTGGCGAGATTCGAGGCAGTGTGTCGATGCCGATGTTTTTTGAGAACTTCGATAGCGAAAGCGGTGTGGTCAAAAATAGCGAAATCGATGCTGAAATTAAAGCAGTGCTCAAGCGCCTGTTGAGCGATGACTGATAAGGCGACAATTCTCTATATTCCGCATGGCGGCGGCCCGTTACCCCTGATGAATGAGCCTGGGCACGCCAATCTCAACCGTTTCCTGGGCGGCTATGCGGCCAGTATAGACAGTCCAGATTTGAGGCCCGATGCGATCATTGTCATCAGTGCCCATTGGGAAGAGAAAGAAATCGCTATCACCTCGGCGCCAACACCGCCGCTGTTATTCGACTACTCAGGATTTCCGCCCGAGACTTACCAGTACCAGTATCCCGCGCCGGGACATCCCGAGCTTGCCACACGAGTGCAGGACCTGCTGGGAAAGGCTGGAATTGTATCGGGACTGGATGCCGGGCGCGGCTTTGATCACGGCATGTTTGTACCGCTGCTGCTGATGTACCCGGCTGCGGATATTCCCTGTATTCAGATATCCCTGTCGTCAAGCCTCGACGCCGCCTTGCATGTGCGTATCGGCAAGGCGTTGAGCGCGCTCAGAAAAGACAACCTGCTGGTGCTGGGCTCCGGTTTCTCATTCCACAATATACAGGTGATGATGAGCAAGACCGACGCGTCGATTGAGCCGCGAAACCAGGCTTTTGAAGACTGGTTGGCGGAAACCTGCTGTACGCTGACTCTTGGCGAAGTCGAACGCGAGCGCCGTCTGCTGTACTGGCAGGAAGCACCGCATGCGCGTTATGTTCATCCACGCGAGGAACACCTGTTACCTTTACAGGTGTGTTACGGGATGGGACAGGCGGCTGCGCGCCAGGTCTTTCAGGAGCCGGTAGCCGGCTTTCTCTGCAGTGCCTACCAGTGGGGCTAGCTGGTTCTTATTGAGTGGGATCCCCGAGGGTTGAATTCCTGCGGGCTTGAGTCCTGCGGGTTTGCGTCCACGGGCGCTATACCGGTTGCCTGTACCGGTAGCACAGCGGTTTCCACAAGGTCGATTTTGCGCTCTCGATACCAGATGTAAAGGCTGCTGCTGACCAATACGGCTATGCCGAGGAAAGTGGTTGGGCCGGGGGCTTCATTCCAGAACAGGTAGCCAAACAACACGGCCCATAAAATATAGGTAAATTCAAACGGTGCGATCGCACTCGCTTCGGATACGCAATAGGCCTGCGACAGGCAGTAAAAACCGATCGCGGCAATAAAGCCGATAATCAGCATCAGCAGTAGGTCGAAACTTCCCGGCATAATCCAGTCGCGTCCGAAAAAAGCGAGTGACGGATGGCTCGAGCTAACCGACAGTATTCCGCTGTGCATCAACAGGCTGAGGATTCCGCTGACGCAGGTAAAGATAAAAATGGCGTTGAAGGCGATAGTCAACGGGTGATCGTGGCTGCCGAGAAAGCGCGTGAAAATTGTCTGGGTCGCGTAGGTTATCGCGGCGAGAAATGCGAACAACACCGCCAGCGGGTTGAATTCCCCCTGCGGTGACAAAATAATCAATATACCGATGAAGCCCACGATCACCGCCCCCCAGCGCCGGACTCCCACTTTTTCCCGCAGGATGACCGCGGACATCGCGGTCACGAACAAGGGCATGGTAAAAGTGATACTCACGACCTCGGCCAGCGGCATTGCGGCAACCGCCAGGTAGTAGCAGGTATAGGATGAGAATCCGAACAGGCCGCGGCAGATCATCAATAGTGGCCGTTTTGATAGCAAAGGAATATGTTCGCGCATGAGGGCAAACAGCACCAGTAACAGTATCAACGCAAAAATTCCGCGCGTAAAAACGATCTGCAAGACCGAGAAATCACCGCTGAAATACTTGATGATGACGTCCTGGATCGAGAACAGGAACAGGCCGAACACCAGGATGGCAGCGCCACCGGCGGTTCCGGTCATGTGTTGTAAGATTCGAGTTACCACGCCAGTCAACGAGAAGAGGACAGAAATGGAAGTTTAGGTCATCAAAGGTATTTGAAAAACGAATTTTTATGGTTAGTATGATCGGGTTATTCGATTAGAACATTACCTGGACCTGCTGTGAAAATCGATCATATCCGTACCTTTCTGGAAATCTCCGATTGCGGTAATTTCAATCGCGCTGCTGAAAACCTGCACGTAACCCAGTCGACCGTCAGCGCACGCGTCAAGGCGATGGAAGACCGCTTCGGCAGACTGTTGTTCAAGCGTGGTCATTCCGGGGTTGAGCTGACCTCGGCCGGGCAGCACTTTCGTGAGTATGCACTTAATATTCAACGACTCTGGCAGCAGGCTCAGCAGCGTATTTCGTTGCCTGAGAATTTCAGCCACGGGATTGGTCTCGGTTCCCAGGTCAGTCTTTGGGACAGTCTGATCCTGAAATGGATTCCATGGATGCGGCACAATGCCAGCGATGTCGCGATTCACGTTGAAGCGGATTATTCGCCCAGCCTGATGCGTCAGCTCTCTGATGGCCTGCTCGATATCGGCGTGATGTACAATCCTCGCCAGACACCCGGTCTGGTGATTGAGGATTTACTCGAGGAAACCCTGGTGCTGGTCGCCACGGATCAACGAAAACTGACAGCGGGCTGGATCGAGGATTACGTATTTGTCGACTGGGGCGCGGCGTTCCGACGTCGGCACAGTGAGGTTTTCCCTGATATGGATACGCCTGCTGTCTCAGTTGGACTGGGTTCGCTCGGGCTTGAATACATTATCCAGAACGGCGGCTCGGGCTACTTTCCGCTACGCGTAGTGCAGCCGGCCATCGAGCGCGGTGAACTGTTCATGGTTGCCGATGCGCCGACCATGCAGCGTCCGGCTTATATGGTCTATCCGGAGGTCGCGCGCTTTCGCGAAACTCTCGATCTGGCCCTGGTCGGCTTGCGTGAAATCGCGCACCAGTGGGAGCCGCGTCAGAGTGTCTTCAATAAGGTTGAGGGATGAACCTGGCTGCTACAAAACCTCCCAGTAGCCCAGATTGGTGAGCACGGGGTTGTGGCAGAGATTTATCGAATTAGAGTGTTTTCGCGAATATCGTCGAGCTGTTCTTCGAGCTTTTTGATTTCATGGCCGTAGAAATCGAGGCGTGCAGGGTCGGGGTTATTTTCCGAGATTCTTTCGAAGGCATCGGTCATTTCCTTGATGGCGCGCACAATCCTGATTTCTTCGACCGTCAGGTCGAAATTTCTGAGTTTTGCGCTAGTCGAGGTTGGTTCTATGGTCGCCTGTAAAACCTTCATTTGCTGATGCCACCTTAATGTTAAGTAACCGAGAGAGGCTGCCTGATTCGGCGTTGTAAGGTTACTTATAGTCAAGGATTTCGCAGTTACCAATAAATTAGGTGATTATCTGCCAGCCGTTTTCGCTCCCGCGGCGGCAAATGCCAGTGATATCAGACCTCGATCATCTCGAAATCGTCCTTGCCCATGCCGCAATCCGGGCATAGCCAGTCATCGGGCACGTCCTCCCAGCGCGTACCAGCGGCAATGCCATCTTCCGGCCAGCCTTCGGCTTCATCGTAGATAAACCCGCACACAATACATTCCCAGCGCTTCATCTTCGGGACCTCAATAAGATTCTTTCATCAGCACGTAGTGCTCGGATACATAGGACAGGAACTCGATTTCGCGTTCGCTCAAGGGGCGCTTCTGCACCACCGGGTTGCCGAGGTAGAGATAACCGGATTCAAGTACCTTGTTGGGTGGTACCAGGCTACCGGAGCCGATCATGACGCGATCTTCGATGACCGCATTGTCGGTGACGATCGAGCCCATGCCGATCAGGCACTGATTGCCGATGCGGCAGCCGTGCAGTAGTACCTTGTGACCGACGGTGACCTGGTCACCGATGTGCAGTTCGGCACCATCCGGGCTGAACGGGCCCTGATGGGTCACGTGCAGTACGCTGCCGTCCTGGATATTGGTGTTGTTGCCGATACGAATTTTATTGATATCGGCACGAATCACCGTCAACGGCCAGACCGAACAGTTGTCACCCATTTCAACGTCGCCGATCACCACCGCCGATTCGTCGATATAGCTGTTTTCGCCGATGCGAGGCGTTACCCCGCGGAAACTGCGAATCATTGTTTCGTCCCGCTTAAAGAAACGCGTATAGTAACGATTTTTTCCCGAGGTGCATCGATTTTCGGTGAAACTATCCCCCCGTAATTTGTTTGATCGATTCCCCAAAACGGGCGCCAAACTGCGCCTGTATGCGCAGCTGGTCCGTTTCGATAAACCGATTGGTACCTACCTGCTACTGTGGCCGACGCTATGGGCACTCGCCATTGCAGGCGATGGTTCCCCCGATGGCTGGGTGTTGTTTGTGTTTATCTGCGGGGTGTTTTTGATGCGTTCCGCCGGTTGTGCGATCAACGACTATGCCGACCGTGAAATCGATTTGCACGTGGCGCGTACCCGCGAGCGTGCCCTGACCAGCGGTAAAATCACCCCGCGTGAGGCACTTGCTGTATTTGCCGTGCTCGGTCTGCTGGCGTTTGCGCTGGTGCTGTCACTCAACAGCCTGACCATCTGGCTTTCCTTTGGTGGCATTGCGCTGGCGGCGAGCTATCCCTTTATGAAACGCTATCACTATCTACCCCAGGTGCACATGGGTGTGGCATTTGGTTGGTCGGTGCCGATGGCTTATGCGGCGCAGACCGGTAGTTTGCCGAAGATGGCCTGGTTGCTGTATGTCGCGACAGTGGTGTGGGCCGTTGCCTACGATACGATCTACAGCATGGTTGACCGTGACGATGATCTCAAGATCGGGGTCAAGTCAACCGCCATACTGTTCGGTGATTACGATCGACTGTTGATCGCCTTGTTACAGGGGCTTTTTTTGCTGGCGATGCTACTGGTTGGCATCGACCTCGATTTTTCCACAATATACTTCGTGGCGCTGTTGCTGGCTTCGTTGTTGCTGATTTTTCAGCAGTTCCTGATTAACGATCGTGTGCCCGAGCACTGTTTCATCGCTTTTCTCAATAATCACTGGGTTGGCGCCATCCTGTTTGCCGGCATAATGGCCCACTACTACTCCCTCTAAACTGCGGACGCCGATATGCGCACTGTGGACGGGCGTACTCCCTGCGGCCGGCTAAACGTAGGACTGACTACGCCGGCGCCGACCTACGGTCCGTGCACCCGCCCACAGCACGCATCTCGACGCCCTCGCAATAAAGTCTCCAGGTTAATTACAGAGATCATCTCTAAGGCCCCAATTAAGTGGACGGCTGTCTCGGGGGTATGACCTCAAAAGTGTAGCGCGGCAGGGACGCCGTCGGTCCGACGTTTCGGCTCCAAGCGGTCACAGGGATGTGCCAAACGGCGCATGCCGTTTGGGAGCGACTTTTGCGGTCATATCCCCGAGGCAGCATTTTAGGAAATAGAAGACCTTATAGAAACTATCCCGGGCCTTGAGTAGATATGTCGGACCGCGGGATCCAGGCGGAGTTTTAATCAGTGCCCTTGCTTTGAGGAAGGGGCGGGAATACGGACTAGGTCCAGACCATAAAGACGTAGATCCAGTAAAGCAGGTAGACCACGGTCGTCGCGGTTACCCAGGGTCGAAGTAGCGCGTAACGCCAATACACGAACGCTGCCGCTGCCAGTACTCCGATAAAGCTCGATCAGGCTGGACCATTGTCCGTGATGTTACGGTAAATCACCGAATACATGCAGCAACAGGTTGATGCCCGCATGCACCGGCGTGTTCATGCGCCTGGATTGTCTGCATCGAATGCTTTTAGCAGCCAGTGTTTGAGGTGCTGGATAGTAGGATCGTCCTGCAGATTTTCACGGCAGATAAAATAGTAACCAAATTCAGTTTCCAACGATTGTTGGAATGGGCGAACCAGGCGACCAGCCGAGATCAAATCGTCCACCAGGTAGCGCCAGCCGAGTGCGACTCCCTGGCCCGCGCAAGCAGCTTCGATCACCAGGGGATAACTGTTGATCTGCAGGTTGCGATTGCCAAGCGGTTCATCGATGTTGTTGCCGCCGAGCCAGAGGCGCCAGTTCATCCAGTTCCAGTGGCTGTCGGCGAGGTCTACCAACTGCGCCTGCAGCAGCCAGCCAGCCCAGTCCTGCTGTGCCTGTTGATGCGGGTAGTCGGGGCTGCAGACCGGAAACACTTCTTCGGCGAACAGACGTTCACTGTGAAATCCGGGCCATTGTCCATCACCATGCAAAATGGCGACCTGTACCTCCGGGCCGAGACTTTCGTCGTAGTTGTCGGAGGCGATAATTCGCAGTGACACGGCGGGCAGCAGCCTGCGCAGCTGGGCGATGCGTGGCGACAGCCACTGGGTGGCGAAGGACTGATCGCAGCCGAGCACCAGTTGCTGGTTGAATTCAACGTTTTGTATGTCCATGGTCGCTCCCGCCAGCTGTTTCAGGATAGCGGCCACGGTGTGCTGGTATTCGCGTCCCTCGTTGGTCAATTGCACGGCGCGGTGCGAGCGCGAGAACAGCTTGACCTGCAGGCTGCGCTCGAGGTGACGGATCTGCTGGCTGATCGCGGCCTGCGACAGGTGCAGTTCTTCGCCGGCGCGAGTGAAGCTCAGCAGGCGTGCCGCGGCCTCAAAGGCGATGAGTGGTTCCAGTGGTGGCAGGCGTTGCTTCAGCATTGATAGATAAGTAAATGTGATCCAGTATGATAATAATTTAGCGTTTGAGGCTGACTTTGCATTAACTTACATTATTGAATTCAAGAATAACAGCCTGGAGTCACAAATGAGCATCGTCGAGTTGCAGTCCCGCAGTAGCGATATTCCGTTTGCTCGAGACCCTGAGCAATCCTACACAATCCCTGCCCGCTGCTATCTCGATGAAGACCTTTATCAACGCGAGAAAGAAGCGGTGTTCTATCGTAACTGGTGGTATGCAGGGCACCAGAGTCAGTTGCTTGAACCGGGTTGTTACCTGACCGTCCAGGTATGTGAGCAGAACATCATCGTGGTGCGCGACAAGAGCGGTGAGCTGCGAGCCTATTACAACGTGTGCCAGCATCGCGGTCATGAGCTGCTGTTCGGCAGTGGCAAGGTGCGCACCATCACCTGTCCCTATCATGCCTGGTCCTATGGTTTCGACGGCGAACTCAAAGCAGCGCGCAATACTGAAAAGCTGGTTGATTTTGATAAATGCCAATTCTCACTGAAACCGGTGCAGGTCGAAGTGTTCTGTGGACTGGTATTCATTAATCTTGATTTGCAGGCCCCGGCACTCAAGTTGCAGGCCGCGGATCTGGAAAGCGAGATTCGTGAATACTGTCCGCGCGTAGACGAGGTGCAGTTTGCGCAGCGCGATCACTACAGTGTTGCCAGTAACTGGAAGGTCATGGTGGATAACTTCCTTGAATGTTATCACTGTCATCCGGCGCACAAGGACTTCGTCGATCTGGTCGACATGGACAGTTATACCTCGAAGGTCCATGGAATCTATTCCAGCCATATATCAAATGCGGCTGCGACGACCGAAAGTAGCGCCTACAGTTTCGAAAAAGGTGACGTTGATTTCGGTTACGCCGGCTGGTTTCTGTGGCCCAATCTGACCATCTGGATTTATCCCGGTGAACCCAATATCTCGACCTTGCAGATCATTCCCGATGGTGTCGGAGGCACCATCGAGTATCAGGACTGGTACCTGCCGAACCCGGAGCCGAGCCAGCAGCAACGGGCCGCGATGGATTACCAGCGCGACGTCTTGCAGCCGGAAGATGTGGGTCTGTGCGAAAGCGTGTATCGCGGGCTGCAGTCGAAAGGCTACAACCAGGGACGTTTCGTGGTCGATCCTGAACGTAGCGAGCTGTCCGAGCATGCGGTGCACCACTTCCAACAGTTATATATGGATGCGATGGGGTCCGAGGTTTAGCGGAGCATAAGTCGCGCAGCGGTCGATGTTTAGTTGGCGAGCTGGATGATTGCGCTGCAGATACGGGCGAATGCCGCGCCCGCCACTCGGCTGATATGGCGCGCGCGCAGGTAGTCGTGCACCAGCCCAGGCTCATTGATCCAGCTCGCACTGACAGCGTCAGCCTGCAGTTTAACGACATAGCTACGCGCGTCATCGCGCAGCGGATCGACATCGGCAGAAAACGCAATGGTGGGCGGTGTGCCGCGGTAATCGCTGGCCACCAACGGGTAAAATTCCGGGTCGTCGATGGGCAATACCCCGTTCGCGCAGCGTCTTCCCCGGTAATAGTAGATATCCTGGGTGGATAGCAGGGGTGCATCGGCGTTATCGCGGTAGGAATCCAGTGCATGGTGATCGCCGCCAAGACCGGGGTAAATCAATACCTGGCCGGCCGCTCGCACGGGGCTGGATTTGAGTCGATGGCTAAGCGCCGCTGCGAGCGTACCACCGGCGGATGCGCCCACGAGTATGGTGTTCTTATGCTCGAGGGCGAGAAACGCATCTTCGACATCATCCAGGTGGACCGGGTGAAGATACTCGGGTGACAGGCGATAATCTACCGACACCAGGTTAAAGCCGGTGGCCGAGCACAGTTCGGCGCAGATATCGTCGTGCGAATCGAGGCTGCCGAGAATAAAGCCGCCTCCATGCAGAAACAGGATCAATGCACTGTCGTCTCCGGGCCCATGATAATAATGACGCAGGGGAATATCGCCGTGGCGACCTGGCAGCTCGGAATCCTCGGTTCGAATGCCGGCCGGGTGAGGATAGGTGAACTGGTGCACCATGGCTGCATAATCGACGCGTTGCTGTGCCACGCTGGTCGCCGTGGATAGGCCCGATAACTCGAGATAGCGTTTGATGAATTGCGTGATTTCGGCATCGAATGGGGATGATTTCATGTCGATATGGTAACGATCCTGCACGCTTTTGGAAGTATGGGCTGCCCTGGGCCGCCTTGCATTAGACCGTAAGCGGGATAATACTGTCAGGATTGTGAATTTCAGGCGTTACATTCCAGACCACGCAGTGACCACAGTGCCGGCGCTTGCGCTAATGATTGCGGTGCATTTTTTTCTGCTGCGGGACGATCCCTCGCAACCCGGTATCGAAGCGACGTCGGCCGCGCCTGGGTATTACCAGCACTGGCAGCGCCCTGCAGAGCAGACTGAGTTCGACATCGACGCTGAAATGGCCAGGTTGGAACTCGACGACAGCGCCCGCGATCATCGCATTCGTGCTTTATTGCATCGACGTGACTATGCGCCGGCGCGCACGCTGTTGCTGGAAGTCGCTGCGTCTGCGGTGTTGCAGGATGATCAGGAAAGGCTCGGCGACACCCTGTTACTGCTGGGCGAGGTGGCTATCAATCAGCAGGAATTATCGGCTGCCGAGATTTACCTGCAGGAGGCACTTTATCTGTCCATGTCGCAGGACAATGTGTTTGCTACCGCACGGACTAACCAACTACTGGGGCAACTCAATATCCGCGCACGTGAACTGGCGCGGCGCGCCTCCAACACTTACGACGAGCTGTGGCAGGCGCGTAATGCTATTGCGCGCGGGTTTTACCAGGGAGTTTCTGAAAGCCTGCGCGCGGTGATCGATGAAAGCCTGGAAATTCGTCGTTACGGTGCGGCGGCGGATGCCTGGGAGACACTGGCCTCGTTGCATGACCGGGTGCACGATGACTACCAGGCGCAACAGGCCCGCCTCGAGGCTGCCCGACTTTACGCGTCGACGGGGCAGATGACCCACGTGTATCGATTGCTCGACGGCGTTGATAGCGATCAGATCAGCGTCACCGATCTAAGCGCCATCAAAGCTGAGCTGGGTGACCTTTTCGACCAGCATGAACAGAATGTGCTGCGCACTTCACAGGCGCGTGACTACCAGATGCTGTATCACCATTACCTGCGCAATGGTGAGCTTGAGCAAGCCTGGAATTTCAGGATCAAATCCAGCCAGACACTTGCCGATAGCAGCGATCGGATGATGTACCAACGTCAGGCAGACGTCATCGCGGTGCTCTACAATTCCAATTTCGCTATTGATCGGGCGAAGAAGTATCTGCAGCAGGCAGAAAATATCTACCAGGACAAGGGTGCCGAGGAAATGCTCGAACAGACCCGTGACATGGAATCG
>JAIBDO010000259.1 GCA_024686195.1 Gammaproteobacteria bacterium
CGCTTAGGGCCTGCGCCTCTACTTCCGGCGCACCCACTTCTCGGGCGAATTTCAACGACATTACATTTGCATCGAAACAGGCGTCGGTATCGCTGCGAAAAAAGAGTACCCCGCCGCGAATCTGATAAATGCGCGCCTGCTCCAGAATCAGCAAATGGTTGTTTGCGATCTGTTCTGCCTCTTCGAGCACTTCCAGTAATTCATCGTGTGCTTCAACCAGTATCAACCCTTCGGCGACACCGACCAGCGCCCGACAATGCTCGACTTCGCTGGTAGCAATTTCGCAGGCTCGCCTATAGGCACTGATGGAATCGGCAACGGCGCCAGTAAATTGCAACAGCTCACCCTCGAGACAGTGCAGTGCGTATCGTTCAGCAGGCTCCGCTATTTCCAGGCCGCGCCGGGTTAGCTGCAGTGAGCGCTCGGGTCGATATATCCCGGACTGCTCGATGGCGGCTTCGAGATAGGCCTGTGTTGCACCCGCTTCGCCGGCTTGATCCAGATGCTCGGCGTGGAGCACGGCATCGCGCGATGAATACCATTCGGCTGCCTGTCGATGCAAACCAGTACGCTGGCGTTTGAGCAAGGAAGAGCTGGCGCCTTCCTGTATCAGCGCATGCGCAAACAGGAAAAGCGGGCCTTCTGGACGAACCAGGCGGTGCTCTACCAATTCCTGGCAATCGTAGGCAGGGGAGCTGATCAAAAATTGCAGGGCCTGCAGTTCAAACCGTTGCCCTAGAACTGCGGCGGCCTGCAGCGCCTGTTTGTCTTCGCGGGCCAATTGGTCCATGCGCGACAACACCAGGCTTTTGATCGAATCGGGCACATTGTCAGTGACACCTTTTGAAATACTGAGTAGCAATTGCTCGAGAAACAGTGGATTGCCCGCCGCGCGCTCGATGCAGCGCCTGGCCAGGCTGTCACTGGCGTCGATAAACGAAGACACCAACAGTATGGATTCTTCCTTACGCAGTGGACTCAGGTCCCAGGTGACGATGGGCGCTTCACCAACACTGGCACGCCAGCCCGTATCCAGAGGATCACCTTCTGCGCGCGAGGTAAACACCATCAGGGCCCGACAATCAGCCAGGGTGGCCGCCAGGCGTGCCAGGTATCCCAGCGTAATGCTGTCTGCCCAGTGCAGGTCTTCAACCACGATCAACACGGGTTGGGCTGCGGTGAGCCTGGTCAAAATATCGGCCAGGACCGCTTGCTTGCCTTCTTTTCTGGCCTGAGCGTCCATCGCGTCGTAAAGAGTGCGGAACGCCTGCGTTTGTTTAAGGTCGAGCAGATCATTCAGGAAAACACGATTTTCAGGCTCCACGATACCGATATTTTCGGCGTGATCGAGCGCTAGCGTCCGATCACGCTTACCGCTACCCGGAGTTATACCGAGCAGGCTGCGCACCAACGACGGTATGGCTCCCTGTCCTTTGCCCGTACCAAAATCGAGTACCAGCGCTTTATGATTGCTAAAACCTCGTTTGCTGGCGAGACTGGATAGTTCCTCTACCAGGCGGGTCTTGCCGATACCTGCTTCGCCGCGAACGAGCACCATCTGCCCGTGTCCGCTTTCCAGGCATTCTTCGACCAGACTGGCAAATTGCCTCAGTTCCGACTTGCGCCCCACGATCGGGTGGCGGGTAGCGAGCGAGGCTGACTCGATACCGGATAGCACCTTTTGCAACTGGTAAACGATAA
The DNA here is from genome assembly GCA_024686195.1 of Gammaproteobacteria bacterium. Lineage (GTDB taxonomy): Bacteria > Pseudomonadota > Gammaproteobacteria. The sequence goes on from JAIBDO010000259.1 coordinate 1,702, forward strand.
CGGCCTTCGAGAAGCCTTTAACGCTGAGTGCGGGAAGTTCGCCCGCTTCGATTGAATCGCCTGCCAGCAAGCGTGTTTCCTGGGTTATCAGGATAGTGCCGGCCGCGGCTGACTGTTCCATGCGGGCGGCCAGCGGCACCGTCGGGCCGGAGGCGTCGTACTCGGGATTCTGTGGGTCGTCACCGACATCCAGCACCACCACTTCACCGGAATGCAGACCGACACGCAGTTGCAGGATGCTACCGTGGCTCGATTCGAGTTGATCTGCGTATTTTGCCATGCTGGCCTGCATATCCAGAGCTGCGCGGCAAGCTTCGAGTGCGTGCCGTTCACTGGCGATGGGTGCGCCGAACATCGCCATGATGCCGTCGCCCATAAATCGACAAACTGTACCTTTATTGTTTTCCACCGCCTCACACATGTGTTGAGTCGCCTGGTAGAGCAGGTCATGCGCGTCTTCTGCATCGAGTTTTTCGGTCAGCCCGGTCGAACCGACGATATCGGCGAACAGCATGGTGACTGGCTTGCGTTCGCCCGGGGTACGCGACCAGCCGGTGATGTCTTCTGCGTGCGGAGCCTGGGTCGAAGTTGCATCTGATGGTGCTGCTTCGATTTGTTCGCGATCGTTTGACTGATCGGAGTGTGAGGCGTTGATTGCCTTCAGGATTGTCTTGCGATGCCCGAGTGCAACGACCCCAATTTCCTTGAGATCGCTATCGGTGAGATCGGGCAGGATATCTATCTCAATCGCATTCTCCTCGAAATTGACCGCGTACTGGTCGAGTCCGAGTCGATTTAACCATTCCGTGACCTTTGCTGACATTGGCGAGTATCCGGGATATTCCTGTCGGCTAGTATACCCGGCATCGCGATCGTTTCATCACCCGTTACTCTGTGACTAATCGAAGGCGGTGCCGGAAAGGCCTGACGGCTATTGGCACATGATCGATAAGTGTATTTGAATTGACTAGGACGTCGATCCGCTTTGCGGTAACAACACCTCGATAATCGCCGTTATCCCCTCGTCACCATAACCCCTCTTAATTGCTTTATCGAAATTTTGCATCAGCGCTGTGGGTAAACTGTCGTCGACCTTGAGTGCTCGACAGAGGTCTACTGATTTGGAGTAGGCGTCGGCCCATACTTCCAGCGAAGCCTGATCATCTTTATGATTGTGACTTGCCATCAGTTTGCCAGATTTCGTGAGATTTTCGGTGACGGTCGGGATACGTTCGGCCACGATTGAGGTATAGGCATCAATCGAAAATCCGCTGGCTTCGGCCATCGCCGCACCCTGTATAAATCCGAGCAAGGTGGCATAGGCAAAAGAGTAATAAACCTTGTCAAATTCGTAGGCGCTGCCGATCGCTTCACTGACGAGCTGCGAATTTCCAAAAACTGACAGTTGCGGTTTAGCGGCCTCGAACAGGATCTGGGGACCCGAACAAACCAATGTCGCGGTGGCGTTTTTCACGTTATCCGGTATGCCAAGAATCGAACCTTCCAGGTAGCCGATATTTCGAGTATCTGCCCAATTACCGGTTTGCTGTGCCTGCTCGGCGGTCACCACTGTGAGCTGGATCAGACGTTTTCCCTCGAGTGAGGCTGCGACGGCGTCGTTATGAATGATGGACATGAAGGCTTCGTGATCGGTCACACAAACGATGGTGCTTTCAGAGTTAAGTGCAGCTGCTGCCGGACTATCTGCCAAAATCGCGCCCTGCGCCGCTATTCGTTCGGCTTTGGGAAGCGTTCGATTCCAGACCGTTACCGTAAAACCGGCAGCCAGCAGAGCCTCCGCCAGGGCGCTACCCATGTTGCCCATGCCGATAACCGAAACTGTTGCAGGATGATTGGCGTTGGTCATGATTAACTACCCCTCGGTGGATTCACCGGTTAATGCTATGACTGGTTCCCGATCGATGCAATAGGGAGAATAGCCAGAAACAGGGCAGATATGACAGGTTGGTCGGTTGATC
>JAIBDO010000171.1 GCA_024686195.1 Gammaproteobacteria bacterium
AGAAAATCTCTTGTGAATCCAAAGCCCTGCGCGATCATCCCGGCCCCTGGTGAGAAATACGGGCTAGTTTTTCCATGTCGAGGGCGGGTGCCTGGCTGACCAGGTAATTCAGACTGCCGTAGCCGGGGATGTAAATGTCGCCAGCGATCTCCAGCATGGGTTCGAGTACGAAACGCCGATTGATAAACTCGGGGTGTGGGATGATCAGATGGCTGTCATTGATACTGCGGTTACCGAACAGGATGATGTCGAGGTCGAGAGTGCGCGGAGCCCAGCGCCGCCCGTCTTCACGATTACGATAATAAGCGTGTTCGATCGCCTGCAGTTCCAGCAACAGGGCTACTGGTTCCAGCTCGGTATCGAGCCTGGCGACGGCGTTGATGTAGTCATCCTGAGGAATGTCACTGACCGCGGCACTTCGATACAGCGATGAACGTCCGCGCAGTGTACAGCTACTCATGCGATCGAGGGCTTCCAGCGCCTGCTCGACGATTGTGCGCGAATCGCCGATATTACTGCCGATGCCGAGGTAAACTTCTTCAGTCAGCACTGCGTTTGCGCCTGCGCCTGCGTGGTCGCCTGGCCTTTTCGGTTTGTTCTTCAGCGGGGCGTTCACCCTGATCAGGCTGATCAGCCTGGTAATCAGTCCACCAACGACTCAGTTTGTAGGGGGACAGTCCGACCATTGCCTGGATGCACATGAAATCATAGGCCGCGCGGAACACCGGAAACTCGAGCAGGCGTTGTGCCTGTTTGCCCTGGGTGCGGTGAAAGCGAGGTTGTGAAGTCCAGATGTCCCGAGCCATCTGGCTGAAGCGACGTGGAATCGATATGTGGCGCACCTGACGCTTCATTACGGTTTCACCAACCTGGGCCAGCGCCGGTATCATCCGCTGACGATCGGACTGTATCTCACAGGCTTCGTGCCACACCACCGGCCATAGCAACACGGCGAAGATGAACCCCGGCGATACTGGTTGGCCTGTATTGACGCGAGTATCGGTGTTGGCCAACGCCTGATCGATAAAATCCAGCATCAATTCGGATGGGTCGTCCTGTAACCACTCGTCCAGCGCCGGCACCAGGTAACGCAACAGGTTGAACTCGCGTAACAGTTCAAATACGCGCCGCGCATTGCCGGAGTGAAACAGTTTGACCACTTCGTCGAACATGCGTGCCGGCGGAATAACGGCCAGCAGTCGCCCGCATTCATGGATCGCATCTGCCGCCGATGCCTCGATTGAAAAATCAAGTTTGGCGGCAAAACGCAGCGCTCGCAGCATGCGCACCGGATCTTCCTGGTAGCGCGTGGTGGGATCGCCGATCAGTCTTAATTGGCGTTTTTCAATGTCCTGCAGGCCGCCGGCATAATCCAGCATGCTGAAATCATGAATATCGTAATAAAGTGCGTTGACAGTGAAATCGCGGCGAATAGCATCTTCTTCGATATCGCCGAAGGTGTTGTCGCGCAAAATTCGCCCATGTGTATCCAGTTCGGTACGGGCGGAATCTTCGGCATGTGCACGAAAGGTTGCCACTTCGATGATATCGCGACCGAAACGAATGTGTACCAGTCGAAACCGCCGGCCGATGATGCGGCTGTTTTTGAACAGGGCACGGATCTCCTCCGGCGTGGCATCGGTAGCCACGTCGAAGTCCTTGGGTTGTACGCCAAGCAACAGATCACGCACTCCCCCGCCAACCAGACAGGCTCGGTGGCCTGAGTTCGACAATCGATACAACACTTTGAGTGCGGCGTCCGATATCGATTTTCTGGAAATACTGTGCTGGCTTCTGGGGATTACGATTAACTGGTCTGAGTGCGCCTCTTGATTATTCACTCGGTTAAGGAATCCTGTTTAATGGCAGCATCATAACATTACCCCTATCGAGGAGCACGGCAATTTCGCAGGCGTGTGGCAAGCTCGTTGTGCTGTGCTATCTTGGCTGGCGATAATGGTGTGCCTGGCGCCGTTATGACAGTCCATAATAATGCTCACGGGACTGTAAATGGATCTATAAATAAATGGGGGGAGGCCGATGTGAAGCCAGCGAATGAACGCGTCGAAAACTATCTGAAACAATTCGGTGTCGTCTTTGATATTCGCCTGTTGTCAGCCGCGGTACGCACCGCCCGACTGGCGGCCGAGGCGCTCGACTGTGAAGTTGGACAGATCGCCAATTCACTGATCTTCAGGGAAGTGAGCAAGGATGGAACCGCTGATCGAGCGGTGCTGATCATGTGCTCGGGCGATCGCCGCGTCGATCTGCATAAAGTCAGGGTGCAGACCGGCATTGAACTCGGCAAGGCCGATGCTGAATTCGTTCGCAGCCAGACCGGTTTTGCGATTGGTGGAGTGCCTCCGGTCGCACACAGCATGCCACTGCGCTGCCTGCTGGATAATTCGTTGCAACGCCATGCGGAAATCTGGGCGGCGGCTGGTACTCCGGAATCGGTGTTCTGTATGTCTCCGGCAGAGTTACAGCAAATTACCGCAGGCAGCTGGCAGGACTTGTCACTGGCCCCGTCGTAACATCTCCGACCGGGAGTATGTTCCTTGAATGATTTACTCGCCTTCGAGTGCCTCCCAGCGTTGATACAGTGACGCCAGTTTGTCCTCAAGCGCCTGCAATTGCTGCTGTTCGACGCGTATCAGTTCGGGGTCCTGCTGATAGTAATCGTTGACGCCGAAACGTTGCTGGAACGCCTCGATTTTTTCTTCAAGCTTTTCGATCTTGCCGGGCAGGGTGCGCAATTCACCCTGGTTGGCGCGCTGTGGGCTATTTTTCTGCGCGGGTGGCTGCGCGCCTGGTTGCCGAGTGGGCGATTTTTTGGCGACCGTTTCCGCGCTCGGGCGCTGGCGTAACCAGTCCTGATAACCGCCGACATACTCGTTGATGACGCCGGGTCCTTCGAATACCAGTGTGCTGGATACCGTATTGTCGATGAATTCACGATCATGGCTGACCAGTAGCAGCGTACCTTTATACTCCACCAGTAAATCCTCCAGCAGTTCGAGGGTTTCGATGTCGAGGTCGTTGGTGGGCTCATCCATCACCAGGAAATTGAACGAACGCGTAAACAGGCGCGCCAGCAGCAGTCGATTACGCTCACCACCCGACAACGCCTTGACCGGCATGTGAATGGTTTTCTCGCTGAACAGGAAATCCTTGAGGTAACCGACCACGTGGCGCGAGTGACCGTTAATGGTCACTTGATCACCGGCAGCAGCCAGGTTTTCGCGCACCGACTTTTGCGGATCAAGTGCCTCGCGATGTTGATCGAAGTAGGCAACTTCGAGGCGAGTGCCGGTTTTGATCCAGCCGGATTGCGGTTGTAATTTCCCCAGAAGCAGTTGTATCAATGTCGATTTACCACTGCCATTGGGACCGAGAATGCCGATCTTCTCACCGCGTTGTATCTTGCAGCTGAAGTTTTGTACGATCTTTTTATCGTCCCAACCGAAGTCGATGTTCTCGGCTTCGATGACAATTTTTCCTGAAGCGTCGGCCTGTTGAGTGGTGATTTTGACCGTACCGCTGCGCTCGCGTCGCGCCGAACGTTCGAGACGCATTTTTTCCAGCGCGCGTACGCGGCCTTCGTTGCGCGTGCGGCGCGCCTTGATGCCCTGGCGAATCCAGGTTTCTTCCAGCGCGAGCTTCTTGTCAAACAGGGCATTGTGCCGTGATTCGGTTTCCAGCTGCGCCGCGAGTGCTTCGAGGTAGCGATGATAGTCACCGGGCCAGCTGGTTAGCTTGCCGCGGTCGAGATCGATGATCCGCGTCGCCAGACGTTGCAGGAAACTGCGATCGTGGGTAATGAAGATCAGGGTGCCGTTGAACCCCAGCAACAGGTTTTCAAGCCAGAGTATTGAATCGATATCGAGATGATTGGTGGGTTCGTCGAGTAGCAGTAGATCGGGCTCTGCGACCAACGCCTGGCCGAGTAACACGCGTCGCTTCATGCCACCGGAGAGGTCATCGAAAGCCTGGTCGGCGTTCAGTGACAGGCGTGAAATCGTGCTCGAAATTCGCGTTTCCAGAGTCCATGCATTGTTAGCCTCGATCTGGTCCTGGTAGCGTTGCATGCGATCGAGCGCGGACGGGTCGGTGGCGGCTTCGATCGCAGCGTGATGCCATTCGGTGAATACGCTGGCAAGTTCGCCGATGCCCTGCGCGACACAATCATAGACGCTGCCGGCGAAACCTTGCGGGACTTCCTGGTTAAGTTCGGCGATGCGCAATTCGGGAGAATGGATAATATCGCCATCGTCAACCTTGACGTGGCCACCGAGGATTTTCAGCAAGGTGGATTTTCCACTGCCGTTGCGGCCCACCAGGCACACGCGCTCTCCAGCTTCGAGGGTGAGGTTGACGCCATCGAGTAGCGCGTGATCACCGTAGCTGTGATGAAGATTTTTTGCCTGTAGCAGTGACATCGGTATCGGTTTGAAGAAACTGCGCTATTATGCGGTTTTCGCGGGGTTTTGAAAGCTTGTTATGTGTGGACGGTTCTTTCTGGGTGTAAAAGCGGGTGACATTATGGAACATTATAATGCTCCGCCACCGGATCTCTTTACGGCGCGCTACAACATTGCACCGACTACACCGGTGCTTGCGCTCGATCAGGGTGGATTCGATTTATACCGGTGGGGCTTGATCCCAGCCTGGGCGAAAGACCTGAGCATGGGCAACAGGATGTTCAATGCGCGCGCCGAAACCGTGGCCGAGAAACCGTCGTTCCGCAACGCCTATAAACGCCGACGTTGCCTGGTGCCAGCCAGCGGATTTTACGAATGGCGCCTGGAAAACGGTCGCAAACAACCCTATTGCTGCCATATCAATCACCAGCTGTTTTCAATTGCGGCAATCTGGGAACAATGGCAGGACGCTGACGGCAATGAAATTCAGTCCTGTGCGCTACTCACCACTGAAGCGCGTGGCGCTATGCAGGAACTGCATCAACGTATGCCGGTAAGCATTGCACCGCAGGATTATGGCAGCTGGCTGGATTGCCGCTCGGACAGAACCGACGAGGCCGATCTGCTGATCAGAAACACTGCCCCTGACTATGAGTATTACGCGGTCGGCAGCGCGGTCGGCAATTCGCGTAACGAAGGCCCTGAGCTGATCGTGCCGATCGCTTGACGCGACTCAGGATAGCGGATCTCTTCTACCCGTCTGTCCTATCAACTATCAGGCAGCGTTGCCGCCATTTTTGACATATAACTCGAGCTTTGCATCATCGAATTCTTTTTCCAGTTTGGCGGCTGCTTCGTCCGCTGCAGCCTGCAGGTCAGGACCGCAATTGACAGCTTCGCGGCGCCATTCCTCGAGATAGGCATCGGTGCCTGCCATCTTGGCACGCATCGCGGCCTTGTCGATGGCTTCGGCGAAGCGCTCGGTGAGTACGATTTTGGCGGTGTCGCGACGTTCCTTGGCAATAACCTGGGCGGGGATATCACGCCAGTATACGGTGGTGAGTTTAGCCATTTGACAGATCTCGAGTGAAAAGTAATGTTGCTGAGGAGGGCGAGTATAAAGAGGGGATGCAATCAAATCCAGTGGCAATTCCAGCTCCTCATAAACCGATCGATGGCGACTGAATATTTTGTTTACCGGCCTTAATCAGAGGGCGTAGAATGCCGCGCAATTGAGCAATTTAATCCTGGAGAGAGTAATGCTGAAAGTTGGTTTTATCGGTTTGGGTAATGTGGGTGGCAAACTTGCCGGCAGTCTATTGCGTAACGGTGTTGATCTGACCGTGCGCGATCTTAATGCCGATATTGCGCAACCTTTTCTGGATGCAGGCGCCAAATGGGCGGATAGTCCGCGCGAAATGGCTGAGCAGGTCGATGTCCTGATTACCTGCCTGCCAAGCCCGGCCGCCAGCGCGATGGTTATGGAGGCCGAAGACGGTGCACTCGCAGGTCTCGGAGCCGGCAAGATCTGGGCTGAAATGAGTACCACCGATAAAGACGAAGTGCTGCGACTTGGCGACAAGGTGAAAGCCGTCGGTGCAGAGCCGGTCGATTGTCCGGTATCGGGGGGCTGTCATCGAGCGGCGACCGGCAATATCGCGATTTTTGCGGGTTGTGAACGCAGTACCTTCGAAACCCTGTTACCACTGTTGACCAAAATGGGGCGTCGCATTCTACATACCGGCGAGCTTGGTTCAGCCTCGGTTCTGAAGGTGGTTACCAACTACCTTGCGACTGCAAATCTGCTCAGCGTCTGCGAAGCCCTGGTGACCTCGAAGATTGCCGGAATGGACATGAATACAACTTACGAAGCGATTCGAATTTCCTCGGGTAATTCTTTCGTGCATGAAACCGAGAGCCAGGTAATTTTGAACGGCAGTCGCGACATCAGTTTCACCATGGACCTGGTATGCAAGGATATTGGTTTGTTCAATGATGTTGCCAACCGTGCCGGACTGGAACTCGAACTGGGGTCGATGTTTCAGCGCATTTTCGAGGAAGGTCAGGAAAAATACGGATCACGTGAACTGTCGCCAAACATCATTCGTCGGCTCGAGGAAAAGATGGGCGTCGAAGTACTCGCACCCGGCTTCCCAGCGGAAATGGTCGACGACGAGCCCGAAGAGCCCGGCTACGAAGTGCAGGTCAAGGGCCGTTAGATCTCAAAAAAATAATCGCGCCAACGCGCCAACCCTCCGCGCTAGTTTAGTGTCATCCCCGCGCAAGCGGGGATCTTGTCGAGGTGGCGTTCAGGATATCGTTCATCTCGTCAATCGTTGCAAGGTCCCCGCTTGCGCGGGGATGACATTTATGGAGTACTGGTATGACTTTGCCGGAGCTCAAGGGTGACACCTTAACGGTGCGGGGAC
>JAIBDO010000069.1 GCA_024686195.1 Gammaproteobacteria bacterium
CCTTCGTTTAATACCTCAAAAAACAGCCGCGCATCGGCGACGCTGCGAGTCATCGGCCCATAGCAAACCAGTGATTGCCAGGAGGGGAAACAGGGCTCGCGGGGAATCGCACCGAAACTTGGCTTGAAACCGACCACACCACAAAATCCAGCCGGAATACGGATCGATCCGCCACCGTCACCACCGAGTGAAAAAGAACCGAGGCCGGTTGCCACCGCAACCGCGGCACCACCCGACGACCCACCACAGGTGCGCGACGGATCCCAGGGATTGGAAGTCAATCCATACATCTCGGAGTGGGTCACCCCGGTCAGGCTGAATTCCGGACAGGTTGTCTTGGCAAAAATAATCGCGCCTTCCTGCTCCAGCAATTCGATCGCGCGACAGGTTTCTGTCGGTACAAAATCGCTTAGAACCAGGGCGCCATTAGCGCAGGGATACCCTGCAAGAAACTGTGAATCTTTGATAGTGATGGGCAATCCGCACAAGCGGCCGGGTTTGCCACTAGCCCGCTTCTTATCGGCTTCCTGAGCCGCCTGGCGAGCGCGACCATAAAGCTTCAACGCAATTGGATTAAGCAGGGGTGCTACTTCGTCGGCTCGAGCAATGGTCTGCTCGAGTAATTCGACAGCAGTGATTTTTCCTGATGCCAGCGCCTGCAGTTGTTGTGTTGCCGTCAAAGAGAGTTCTTGCATAGCGCCAGGTAGTTTATTGAAAGGCCGGGACAAATCCCGGCCTTTAATATTGCTTGAAAACAGAGATCGTAGCTTAGACAGCAACGTTATCGTCTGCAAGTGTTTCCTCGATCATCATCGCGGCAACGGGAACTTCGACATCGGCCGGAATTTCCATATCTACCTGGTACCAGGCGCGAGTACGACGAGCAATCTCTTCCTGCGAAACATTCTCGATTTTGCTTGCCATCGACCAAAGGTAGCCGTTACCGTCGAGCAGAATACCGCTACGGTCGCCCCAGTAGGCGTCATATAAAGGCGTGTGAACCTGTGCACCGGCTTCGATGGCACGTTCCCAGCTGGTATCAACATCATCCAGGTAAAGGTGAACCAGGTTGCTGTAGATGCCCTGGCTGGCCGGTGACAGCAGGCCTTGCTCGGCAGCTTCGCGGTTCAAGGCGATGATGCTGTTGCCGATCTTGATGGTCGCATGCATTGCAACGGTCTCATCAGCACCGTGCTGACGCGTCAGCAGTTCGGCACCAAATGCGGCCTGGTAAAAAGCAACCGCGTTGTCGATGTCGATCACGGTCATGCAAGTAGTTGCGGTACGGTAACCGCGCGGAATGGGGGATACTTTCTTAGTCACAATATGCTCCATAGTGTGAGTTTGTGGAAATAAGTCCGGCAACAGGCCGGTCAGAATCGAAATGTAGCCGTCACTAATTGAAGTCAGCTACACTATGAATCATAATGTAGTCAACAGAATGGGATTTGTCAACACCATGGATCAAGATGTACAGCTAGGAATCACAGGATCGGTCACTCAAGCCGATCTGGCACCGCTGCGAAACAGCGCCCGCCTGGGTGAATTCGCGGTGGTGTATCGAGTCGAGCGCCTGCATCAGGGCGGTGGCTACGGCGATCAGGGCAAACACCCGCTGGCCTGGGCGGTAGCGGTGTATATCGACAATCAATTGTGCCGCGTTTTTAATGCGCGGGGTGCCGGTCGTGAATGGAACAATATCGACCGGCTGAGTATCTGGTTGCGCGAGCAGGGTTTCTGGTACTGGTGGACGCGCAATGATCTGGAGCCTTTGGGTAACGCAATCGCCGAGGAGGAAGAGCACAGCGACACACCCACCCCGACACCGGCAAGCACCTTCATCGACCCTCCCTTTTCACCCTTTTAAGTGACGTCCACGACGCAGATGGAGTTTAGCTTTCGTGCTTTCGCGGAAGACTCACCAGGTGAAGTATGGCAACAGGAATTCAGTTCTCGCTGGCCAGCTTACCGCGACTGGTTTATGCGCTTTGGCGAACGCGAGCGACCGACCTACCTCGAATCTATTCGCGCACTGAAGCGCCATATGCCCCAGATCATGCCGGTTTACGAGCAGATGGTTGACCTCGCCGGTGGCGGTGATCGCGCCGCACGCTTTCTCGCGCAATACTCTCCACCGCCCCTGTTTCGTGGCTGCTCGCAGGCGGTTTACATCGAAGACGAAGCGGTACTGGTGCGCAACTACGATTACTCGCCGTACGTATTCGACGGACTGATCATGCGTTCCCGCTTTGATCAACGAACCGTAGTCGCGATGATTGACTGCATGTCCGGAGTACTCGACGGCATCAACTCAGACGGACTGGCGGTATCGATGTCATTCGGTGGACGCCAGGAGTTTGGCACCGGATTCGGCATTCCGCTGGTGCTGCGTTATCTGCTGGAATACGCCGGTGATGTTGCCGAGGCCTGCGAATTGCTCGAACATGTGCCGGTACATGGCGCTTACAACGTGATGCTGCTCGACCGCGATGCCAACTTCGAAACCATCGCCATTGCGGCGGACCAACCACCGCTGAAACTGGGCACAAAGGTCTCAACCAATCATCAGCCAGGCAGTAGCTGGCCGATCTATGAAGAAAAGGTAAGTACCCATTTACGCTATCAGCATCTGGATACCATCACCGCAGCGCGTCAGTTAAGCGCGCATCAGTTCAGCCACCAGTTCCAGCAACCACCGCTGTACAACAGCCAGTTCGGTCGTGGCTTCGGCACACTCTATAGTGCCGCCTTTTACCCGCAGAGCGGCAGCTGCGAGTATCTGTGGCCGGATCACAGCTGGCGCTTTGACTTTGACAAGTTTGACGAGCGCAATGTGTCGATCAATTTCATCGACCCGGCAGGCTACCCGGCCAAGAGTGAAACCTACGGTGAAATTTATACCGCCAAACCACTACCGGTATTGAACTACTGAAACCCTGCTCGAACCCTCGATCAGCGGCAAGACCTTAGCTTTTCGCGCCGAATGTTTGTAGCGCATCCTCGGTAAACAACTGCAAACCGATCTCCGGTTGATAGCCGTGAATTTCCTTGACGTCGAGCGCTCGAATGAAGGCAAGAATGGCTTCACTGATCACCTGCCCCGGCACCAGCACCGGGAACCCCGGCGGATACGGAGTGACAAAACTGGCCGACACCAGTTCGCGTCCTGATTTCATCGCCTTGCCGATGGTGGCTTCGTCGATGGTCATGTACTCACAGTTTTCGTCGTCATAGGCGAGGAAGAACGCGCTACGGATATCGCCTTCAGGCGTCTTGACCTTACGTTTCGCACCGGCACAGAAAACATCGTGAAAATGACTGAAATCAGGCAACGGCGGTAGTTCCTGCGACAGCGATTTAATCTTGTTTTCAATGATCTTGCGCTCAATGCGGCTGGCATCCTCGCGCTGCTGCTCGAGCTCGGTCGCAATCTTGACCAACACCTCGATCAAAAACGCCACCGAGCTGCGCGTGGTGCCGATATTGGTCATGAACAATACCGTGTTGCGCGAGGTCTTGTTAATTTGAATACCATACTTGTCCATCAGGTACTCGTTCTTGAACGTATCACCGTCTATCCCGGTGAGACCGAGATAAAGCGTTAACCTGGTCAGATCGAGAACGAAATCATCGCTCCCCCAGGCTTCCTCCATGCGCGTATTGCGCCATCCAGTGTCGGGATCGAAGTAACTGCCGATACCCGATGGGCGATACTCTTCAGGAATCATTTCTCTGGCCGACAGAAACTGGAAGTACTTACTCAGCAACGGGTGCGAAGCCACACGCTCACGGATCGCCATCGCCAGTTCAATTTGCTTTTGCACCATCTCGAAGCCTTCGAGTTCAACCTGACGTCGACCGATATCGAGCGATGCCAGAATCTGGTAGTTCGGTGAAGTAGATGTGTGCGTCATGAATGCCTCATCAAACGGCTCCTGCACCTTGTGACGAAACTGCTGGTCGTGAATATGGATCATCGAACCCTGACGCAATGCAGTCAGTGATTTATGCGTCGACTGTGTGGCATAGGCGCGAATACTCACATTGACAGGATCCGGCATCAAACGCTCCTCAAGCAGGTCATTGTCTTTCAATTTGGCAATGCGCTTCTGGTACACGGCATACTCTTGTGCATATGCGTCGCTTTTATAACGCTCCTGCAAGCGCTTGGCCGTCGCCATTGCAGTGCGCCGACGGTAGGTCGGTGTGAATCCAGCGAAAGCGAACCAGGCCTCGTCCCACAGGAATATCAGATCCGGTTTGATCGCGAGGCACTCTTCCATAACGCGCTCGACGTTATACACCACCCCGTCAAATGTGCAGTTGGTGAGCAGCAGCATCTTGACTCGATGGAGCTGGCCTGCCTTCTTGTAAGTCAGTAACCGGTGCTTGATCTCGCGCAGTGGCACCGCGCCATACATCGAGTAGTCATTGAGCGGATATGAGTCCAGATAGCAAACCTGCGCACCAGCCAGTACCATGCCGTAGTGATGTGACTTGTGACAATCGCGATCGACCAGGATGATGTCATCGGGCTTGACCAGGGCCTGCACCACAATCTTGTTAGCGGTGGAGGTGCCGTTGGTGACAAAGTAACTACGGCGTGCTCCGAATGCGCGCGCCGCCAGTTCCTGCGCCTTCTTGATCGGACCGTGCGGTTGCAACAATGAGTCGAGTCCACCCGAGGTTGCCGAGGTTTCTGCAAGAAATATATTCATGCCATAAAACTGCGCCATATCCTTGATCCAGTGCGACTTGGTCACCGATTTGCCGCGCGAGATTGGCATCGCATGGAAGACACCGGTAGGCTGCTGACTGTATTTGCGCAAGGCGGTAAAAAAGGGTGTCTGGTAGCGTTGCTGAATGCCGCGCAGAATATTCAGATGAAGGTCGAGGTAATCTTCCTGCTGATAGAAAATTCTCGAGAACTTCTGCGAGGCGTTACCGGCGATATCTTCAACCGCAGCATCCGTGACGAGATAGAGGTCGAGTTCTGGGCGCAACTCCGATAACAGATTACCGAGCTGCGGACCACGCTCGATGTCGAGCGCATCCTCGTAGGCTGACTCGTCAATATTGGCGAGGTAGCGATGCAGGATTTCGACGTGATTGGCGGAGCGCAATGGAAAGCCATAGCGAATCACCACGCTTTGAATATTGTAATTGAACAGCACCGCAATGAGCGCATCCTCAAAACTCGGCACCGCGACTATGTCGTAGATGAACTGATCTTCCGGGCGGCGCAACTCTTGCAGCCGCTCTCGCAGATGACGCACATCTTCGTGTGAACTCTCATCGACAAACAGTACTTCGAAGTAAGGGCGCCTTTGGCCCGATTCTTCGTGATAATGTGTCGGCTCATTCTTGTCTTCAAGCTCAGCCGCCACCCGCAGATTTATCTGCCTGGAGCGATAAGTTCCACCGGTCAAGGCACGCACGATTCGCGACACTACGTTGGACAGCAAAGCGAAGTTTTGCTGGTTGAAAAGCTGCCACACCAGAGTGAAGTCTTCGTCGGACGGGAAAGCGCAATAACTCTCGAAAGTTTCCAGCAAGGTAATCGCATCACCAGCCTTCTTGGTCAAGGCCGCGACATCAGCCTTGCGCATTTGTTTCTGATTGAGGCGGTTGACGTATTCTTCGAGCCGATTCCAGGTGTCGAAACGCATCTGGGTTGGGCTGTGGTAGAAATCGAGATTTTTACGCTGTTTTCTTTTTAGTGTGGCGGAACTGTCGATTTCAGGCATATTGAATCCTCGGAACTTAGGCTGAACCGATTGTAACAGAGTACGCGCAGTTACGGACTCGGGCGGTTAAATTCATTGTCGGCCTGAGGCGAAATCGTTATCATTCGCGACCTTGTAAAAATTCTCGGAATGAGACCTATGACAATTCAGTTATCTGACCAGGCACTGCTCAAGACTCAGGCCTATATCGACGGACAGTGGCAGGATGCGGACAGCGGTGAAACCGTCGCCGTCACTAACCCCGCCAACGGTGAGCTCATCGCCGAAGTGGCCAAATGCAGTACCGCCGAAACCCGCCGCGCAATCGAAGCGGCCAATGCCGCTTTTCCAGAGTGGCGCAAACGCACGGTCAAAGAGCGTGCCGCCTGCCTGCGTAAATGGTTTAACCTGATGATGGCGGCGCAGGAAGATCTCGCGCTCATCATGACCCTCGAACAGGGCAAGCCGCTCGCCGAGTCGCGCGGTGAAATTGCCTATGGCGCCAATTATATCGAATGGTTTGCGGAGGAAGGCAAGCGCATGTATGGCGATACGATTCCGCATCCCTCTAACGACAAGCGTATTGTCTGCATCAAGCAACCGGTCGGCGTCGTTGCCTGTATCACACCGTGGAATTTCCCCAATGCGATGTTGACGCGCAAAATTGCGCCGGCACTGGCAGCAGGCTGCACCGTGGTCTGCAAACCCGCCAATGCAACCCCGCTATCTGCTTATGCTTTCGTCGAACTGGCCGAGCGAGCCGGTATACCCGCCGGCGTCATCAATATGGTCACCGGCGAGACGGCGGCCATCGGCAAGGAACTCACCTCCAACCCGATCGTGCGCAAACTCACCTTCACCGGATCCACTCCGGTCGGTAAACAATTGATGGCGGAATGTGCCCAGACGGTCAAACGCACCTCGATGGAACTGGGCGGCAATGCGCCGTTTATCGTTTTCGATGATGCCGATCTTGACTCTGCCGTCGCCGGCGCCCTGATCAGCAAGTATCGCAACGCTGGCCAGACCTGCGTTTGTGCCAACCGCATCCTGGTGCAAGCCGGTGTTTATGACGCCTTTGCCGAAAAACTGGCCACTGCGGTAGCCGGACTCAAGATGGGTGATGGTACCGAGGAAGGTGTAACGGTTGGACCCCTGATTACCGAGCAGGCGGCGAATGATATGGAAGCCTTTGTTGCTGACGCGGTCAGTAAAGGCGCCAATATGGTCGTCGGTGGTAATCGATCAGATCTCGGCAGCCATTTCTTCGAGCCGACCATCCTCACCAACGTCACCGGTGAGATGCGGGTGTTTCGCGAAGAGATCTTCGGCCCGATTGCGCCGCTGTTTAAATTCGACACCGAGGATGAAGCCGTGCAAATGGCCAACGACACCGAATTCGGTCTCGCCTGCTATTTCTACTCACGCGACATTGGACGCATCTGGCGTGTCGGTGAAGCCCTCGAGTACGGCATCGTTGGCATTAACGAAGGCATTATCTCTAATGAGATGGCGCCGTTTGGTGGCGTCAAGGAGTCCGGCCAGGGTCGCGAAGGCTCCAAGTACGGTCTCGACGATTACACCGAAATCAAATACATGTGCATGGGAGGTATCGACAAATGAGTAACGCAGAACTGAAAATTACCGAAGTTGCAGGACTGTCCAACCAGGATTGGCAGGTTCGCAAGGACGACGCCATCGCGCGCGGCGAAGGCAATATTGCGCCGGTCTATATCGAGCGCGCGCTCGGCTCCGAGCTCTGGGACGTGGAAGGCAAGCGTTATATCGATTTCGGTACCGGCATCGCCGTTTGTTCCGCTGGCCACAGTCATCCGAAAATCGTCGCTGCCGTTGCTGAACAACTGCAGAAATTCAGCCATACCTGCGTGATGGTCACTCCTTATGACAGCGCAGTACGCCTCGCCGAAAAACTCAATGAACTGGCACCCGGAGATTCGAAGAAAAAATCAATTTTCGTGACCACCGGTGCCGAGGCCGTCGAAAACGCAGTCAAGATCGCGCGCGCCCATAGCGGACGTCGTGGCGTCATCGCCTTTAACGGCGGTTATCATGGTAGAACCAATCTGACCATGGGCATGACCGGTAAAGTCACTCCCTACAAGAATCTGTTTGGTCCATTCCCGGCCGAGATTTTCCACGCCCGCTTCCCGATCGAATACCACGGCATTTCGGTCAAAGATTCACTCTCGGCGGTAAATGATCTGTTCATGACTTCTATCGCCGCAAGTGACGTGGCCGCGATTATCGTCGAACCGGTACAGGGCGAAGGCGGCTTCTACCCGGCACCGGTAGAATTCCTGCAGGCACTCAGAAGCCTGTGTGACGAACATGGCATCATGCTGATTATCGATGAAATCCAGACCGGATTTGCGCGTACCGGCAAGATGTTCTGCAGCGAGTATGCCGGTGTCGAAGCCGACTTGATGACGGTAGCCAAGGGCATCGCCAACGGCTTCCCGATTGCGGCTGTGGTCGGCAAAGCAGAGATCATGGATGCACCGCTACCCGGTGGACTCGGCGGCACCTACGCCGGCTCACCACTCGGCTGTGCGGCCGGACTCGCCATGATGGAAGTGATCGAGGAAGAAAAACTCGCCGATCAGGCACTACGAGTCAACGAAACCTTTGCGGCACGCCTGCAGGCTTTGCAGGCCCGCTTGCCGCAAAAAATCGGCCAACTGCGCACCAGCCGTGGCGCGATGATGGCGATGGAACTGGTGAGCGACGGCGACGCCGACAAGCCCGATGCAGCACTCACCAAAGCCCTGGTGGGCAAGGCCTACGAGAACGGTCTGGCGCTGTTGAGCTGTGGAGCACGTGGAAATGTTATCCGCTTCCTGCCCGCGCTTAACATGAGCGACGCACTGATCAACGAAGGTATGGATATCCTCGAAAGCTGCCTGCAGGAACTGCTCTGATCTAGCCCGTCATCCCCCGATGCGCCGGTCCGGCGCAAACGGGGATGACTGAAACCCAACGAAGTGACGCGGGCCTCAAGCCTGGCGGCTACGACAGCGGTTCGTTGAGTTCGAAAACGTAGCCGTTGGGATCTTTGAAGAAGGCAATGACGCGCGTGCCGGCGTTCATCGGGCCGGGCTCACGCACGAATTCGACGCCTTCCGACTTGAGGTATTCAGCGGTCGCATAGACGTCTGAAACCTTGAGCGCCATATGCCCCCAGGCACTGCCGAAATCATAAGGTTCTTGCTGGTCCCAGTTGTAAGTCATCTCTATGGTGGTGCCCTCGTCTTCGCCCTGGTAGCCGACAAAGGTGTTGGTAAAACGACCTTCCGGATACTCGGTTTGACGCAAGATTTTCATTCCCAGGATACGGGTGTAGAAATCCATGGTCTTTTCCTGGTCGAAGACTCGAATCATGGTGTGATCGAGACGGAAATCGGGTTTAGTCATGTTTATCCTCGTTTAAATTAATGCTGGACGGACCGCATCCGCGATCAGCTCCTGAAATTTTCTGACGCTTTTCTCCCAGTGTGGCGACAACAATCCACCGTCGGCTGCCAGCGGCGAGTGCCTGCCCTGTTGCATGCGGATGCACATTTCATGGTCTTCCTGGTGAACGCTACGCCATAAGTCGGCCAGCGCCTGAATCTGCGCATCACTATAATTGGAGTCCTTGTGGGTGTAAATAACCCGATATTGTCGAGTGCGATCTGCGCCAACAGGGACATGCAGATATACCCCCATCTGGTCGGGCTGGTAGGTGCCCATGATAAAACTCGGGAACAGTGTCAGATAGTGCGAAGTAACGCCGAGCGTGCCAACTTTCGCATTGGCAACCTGCTCTTCACTCAGCTCAACTGCGCTACCGACACAGTGCTCATCGACCACGGTATAGTGGTCTTCAAGCGGTTGTTCGGTTGTTTTTTTATGTACGAACTGGACATGATACGGCTCGATGAAATTCTCCATCAGCAGCTTCCAGTTGCACGGCACTTCACCCAGATCGAGCATCGTTGCCGGTCGATAGTCGGTGACATCGGTGCTGCCGAGCTGGCGCTTGAGCGGCGCCAGGAAATCTTCGAAGGGTATGGGTTGGGAGGATAGATTAACGAAGATCCAGTCGTGCCAGACTTCGCAGTTTACCGGCTCCAGACCATTGTCCTCATATCTGAAATTCTCGGGTAACTCCTTCTGCCCACCACCGAAATAGGGCGCAACTTTCAGGGCACCATCCAGATCATAACTCCAGCTATGATAGGGGCAGCGGATCAACTTGCCGCAGTTACCCGGATTGTCGACCAGTTTCAAATTTCGATGTCTACAGACGTTATGGAAAGCACGGATCTGAAGTTGCTGATCACGCAACAGGAGCAGGGGCAGCCCCGCCACCTGTAGCGGACTCACATCACCGCGCTGCGCCAGTTGATGGGCGAATCCGGCAAGCACCCAGCCAGTGGCAAACAACTGTTTCTGTTCCAGCTGAAAGAAGTCATCGCTGATGTAAGCAGCACCGGGTAAACCGTGAGCGACCACACCGACTTCATCGAAATGGTTTAATAAAGCAGAATCGAGAACAGACTTCATTGTGCTACCCCCAACATAGACGAACCGGTGTAAAGCGCGAAAGTTAGCATACAAGCGCAGGTATTCGTAGTCCGTTCGGCGCTTTTATTACGCTTTCATCAAATAAAATTGATTTTTCCTACTTTATCCCCAATAATTCCGCGCTTCCAGTTACGAAATCCACCAGAATGGCATCAGCATCGTTCAGCGCTTTGAACCGAATCAATCCCAATGGCCTGACCAGCGTCGATGATGATCTCAACCGTGAGATCATCAAAATGTTGCAAGTCGATGGTCGCCGTTCGTACAAGGAGATCGCCAAGGTACTCAATGTATCCGAGGGCACCATTCGCAACCGCATCCAGTCAATGAAGGAGGCCGGTGCGTTGCGTATCGTCGCGGTGGCCGACCCTACTGCCATCAGTTACAAAGCGGACGCGATGATCGGATTGAAAGTGGCACCTGGCCACACCATCGAGGAAGTATCAGAAAGACTCGGTAAATCAGACGATGTCGTCTACATCCTCTGGGTGAGTGGACGCTACGATTTGTTGATCGAAATCGTCACCAATGAGCGCAAGAGTTTTCTTGAATTCCTGGAAACACAAATCCATAGCCAGCCCGACATTGCATCGAGTGAAACCATGACGGGGCTAAAGAATTTCAAGAACCAGTTCCTGTTGAAATACAACTAGGACTGGATAACCAACCTTCACTGATCAACAACATCAATCGAAACCCGGAATATAAACGCAGGAGAACAAGAATGACCGCATACGTAGAAAATTTCGCAGACGCCTTGCCGAGTAAAGAACGCATGGCCGAGGTCCGCAAGCAACTCGAAGATGCCGGGGTCGAATACGTCCTCTCCAGCTGGATTGATCTGTTTGGCATCCCCAAAACCAAACCGGTGCCGATGAGCGACTTCGAACAACTCTGCCAGGGCAAGGGCCCTCAATTTGCGGTTCATTCGATCTCTTTTGTACCTGAACTATCGCCCGCCGATTCGGACCAGGTCATGGTGCCCGATCTGGACGCGGTCTATATCTGCCCATGGGACAAGTCGATGGCGATTATCTTTGCCGACCTGTTCTGGGAAGATAAACCCTACAACGTCTGCCCGCGCCAGGCACTCAAGCGCGCCATCCGTGACGCCAAGAAGGCGGGTTATGTCGGCTACTGCGGCATCGAACCAGAATTCATCGCCATGTGTTACGACGACGACGGCAAGCCGATCAAGGCAATCGATGATGACCCACTCAATGGATTGCGCCCACGGCGCCAGGCCTTTGGCTATGACGTTGAACAGTCAATCGATTCGATGCCGTTCCTGAAAGACATGATCGATATTCTCGAAGACATGGGCTGGAACATGCACGACGTGGTGGCCGAGGGCGCCTACTCGCAGTTCGAACTCGACTTCCATTACACCGATCTGCTGGAAATGGCCGATCGCCTGGTTTTCCTGCGTATCCTGTTGAAGGAAATCGCCAAGAAACACGACATGTTCATCACCTTTATGCCCAAACCAACCACCGGTGACTGGCGTTCGGGCGCACACATCAACCTGTCGCTGCAAGCGGTCGACAACCCTGGCGTGAATATCTTTGGCTCGGACGAAGACGGCTGGAGTGACGAATCACGTTACGCGGTCGGTGGCCTCATGGCCCACGCCGAAGCATTGACCGCCATTACCTGTCCGACGGTCAATTCCTACAACGGGCTGGTACCGCGGGTCGGCGGTTTCGAAGGCGGCACGGTGACCTGGGCGCCTACCAATATCACCTATGGCTACAACAATCGCTCCGCGCAGTTTCGCCTGCCACAAAGTCGCTACTGCATCGAAAACCGTGCGGCCGACATGTGCATGAACGTTTATCTCGGTCTTGCCATGAGCATGACCGCGGCCGTCAAGGGCATCACCAACAAGATGGAGCCCGGCCCGGCAACCGACAGAGATCTGTACTCGATGACAGACGAGGA
>JAIBDO010000138.1 GCA_024686195.1 Gammaproteobacteria bacterium
ATCATAATATGCCAGCGCTTTAAAGGTCGGGTCGATGCCAAGATAGGAAAACAGCAATGCGCCCAACGCGAACAACGAGGCGACCACGGCAACAAACAGGCCAAAGCGCAGGCTGGCCTCGCCACTGCTCTGGTTGTCGTTATCGAAAGCGGTCAGGCCACTGCGCAGTACCAGCAGCAGGAAGCCCGCACCGAACATCCCGAGTCCGGAAAAAAATACCGTGTTTTGCAACACGGGAACGTAATTGTTCATCAGCGGGTGGCTTTCACCGGTAAACGGTGAAATGACGATGATCAAGGTGCCGAGACAACATAGCAATAACGCCGTCCAGCCACAGGCGAGGCAGCGCTGCGAATTGCTGTAGCTCCAGAAAACGCCGCTAAAGGCCAGAAACCAGACCAGTACCGTGAGGTTTACGTGGACGACCAGTGCCGTGCGGAAGAAATCTACCCAGGGGATGATTTCCTGAAAAAACGGGGTGCGAGATAATACGATCAGTATGGTAAACAGGCCACCGACTACCAGTGCCACCAGGCCCAGCAGTAACCAGGCGATAGTTAAGCGGCGGGCTTTGCTATCGACGGGGGGCAGCGTAAACTGA
Organism: Gammaproteobacteria bacterium; assembly: GCA_024686195.1. Classification (GTDB taxonomy): domain Bacteria; phylum Pseudomonadota; class Gammaproteobacteria. The sequence continues at coordinate 602 of JAIBDO010000138.1, forward strand.
TTGGCTATCATTACCTGGGGTTCAATTTTCGTGAGTAAGCAGCAAATGAGCCACACTGAATCGAGTGAGGTTAGCACGGTGCCCGCAGGGCATGAAGCGCCTGTTGGATTCTTTGCTATCGGCCTCGTCGTCAATCTGGTACTGATCACCGCCTATTTTGTCTGGGCACGCAAGCAATGGAAAAAGCCTGACAGGCGTGACGACCCCTGATTTGGGTCCAAAAGATTTCGATCGAGCATCGACCAGCCCTGCTGCGCTGAAATAACGGATAATTTTTCGATATTGCTCTGCCAGAGTTGCGGCATAGTGCGGTTGTGAGAAAGTGGCTACTGATCTACCCAGTGGATCAACCAGGAAGATCGCGCTGGTGTGAGCCACCAGGTACTGCCCGGGAGCGGTTTCCGCTTCGATAAGGTATCCGGCACCGAACTGATTGGCGAGGTTGTCGATCTGTGCTTTGGGCGCGGTTGCCGCGGTGAACTCGGGATTGAAGTGTTTAATATAGCTTGCCAGCGCCTGCGGACTGTCACGCGCCGGATCCACCGAAACAAAAAGGATTTGCAGATTATCGGTTCGCAGGTCGGGGTCGTCTTGCAGCAGACGCCAGAATCGTTTGAGTTCATTCAGGGTCAACGGGCAAACGTCGGGACAGGACAGGTAACCGAAAAAAACCAGGCTCCACTTACCTTGAAGGTTGTTTTCATCGAAGCGTCGCTGATGGTGATCGGTGAGTTCGAAAGGTGCAATCAGTTGGTACTGTGGGCGTAACACGCCCGCGAGTTCGGGTGGAGCAGGTGGTGGCTTGACCAACAGCCAGGTCGCCAGCATGACCAACAGGAACAGCCCGAACAGAACGAGAGTTCCAATTGGGATAGTATTACGATTCATTTACGCAAGCCTGCTGTTCAGGCTGCGGCTGAGCATTACCTTATTAACCGCATGGACCACTAGTCGGATGGGATATGCTGATAGCGAATAATGTGCTCGTTAATCATCCCGGGTTTGATCAATTCCAGGTAGCCTTCGCCCATCCTGATAGTGCAGGGCGCCAGAGAGCCGCATTCGAAAAGGACACGGTCTTCCAGGTAGCCATAGCGCTCTATGCTTAAAGTTGCCTTCTGTTCCAGCAGGTCGAAGCTGCCGCGCAAATAGGCGCTGCTGTCAGTTTGTGCCCTGGCCGCATCAAACACCGCGACTATGGTCGCGCCGTCCACCTGTTCTGCATAAGGATAAGGCAGGAACAACATAGCCACCCATTGTTGAGGGAAAAAACGGATGTAGATGTTGTTACCGGCCGCCTCTGCCGGACTGCCACCGTTACCCTCGCGGGCGTAGTACCCGGACAGGGATTCGCCCACCGCCTGTGCCCCCGAACTGAAGCTGCTGCCGGGAAAAGCGCAGAGCAGCAGTATCGAAGCGAACAGTAGTGGCTTCCAGCTAATAGTTTCTTTGCAGTAGTTTTTTCTTGGCATTTTGAATAAGGTTTCTGAGTGTAAAGGAACTGGCCTGTTCGTGTTCACGCATGCTGGCAAGCTTGTGCAGGCGTGAATCATGGGTTTTAAAATGATTTTGAAACCAGTCTGACAGTTTATCGGTGAAATCGGCTTCGTCCAGTTGCAGGCTGGTTTCGAACTCGTCGGTGATATCGCGAATATCGTCCAGCAGGCGTTCATGGTCCGCCTTGTGCTCTGCATAGGCGTCGTAGCTGTGTCGCTTCATCATCTGTTCTTCGAGCGCAAAATGCGCAGAGATACTGCCGTAGATTTCACCGAGGCTATCGATCACCTGCTCGCGATCGGCCTGTTTGCTAATCAGTGCGTAAACATCGTTAATCTGGTGGATCAGTCTTTCGTGCTCGAAATCAACGCCCTTGATTCCAGTGCAGAAATCGTCTCGCCATTCAATTAGCGCCATGCGGCAAACTCCAAAAGGTCAAACGACCGTTGCGAAGCGCCACGCTACCACGGTCATGATGGACGCTAATTGATCAATGTCAAACCGCTAAAGACCGGACTACGATCGCCGTAAATCCAGACGCGTCATTGGCGTGTTGAGGCCGGCAAAAGATCGATTTGACTTTTATCAAATCAATTTTACAGGTGCTTGGGTAATCTGCCAACTGCCGAAACTGTCATCAACTGTGGCCCTATCGTTAGCGCTTACCATGAATGCCTGGGCGGGTAGAAGTGGTGGACCACAGATCGTGAACAGAAAGGCCAACTAATAACAGAGGTCAGCCATGTCCGAATCAGACGATCTACCAAAACCCGAACGCGTGCCCTTTTTTCAACGAGTACTCGATAACCCCTTCCTGTTGTTGTTTTTGGGCATCGTAATGCCGACGGTTTTCTACATCCTGTGGGGAATTATGGAAATCGCCACCATTCCGATCGCACCTTAGAGCCCTTAGGAGAAACCGCAATGAGTTCATTCTTACCGCCATCAGAACGAATCTGGTGGAATACACCGATCGGGAAACAGGAAATCATCTGGATCGGAATCGCCCTGGTGTGGTGTCTGATTATGTTCCTGATGATGCCTTACTGGCACATTTATGGAAAACAGAACCTGTCCAACGAGGCCTATCAGACGACACCCGCGCATTACCAGGTGAAAGTCGATGAAATGGTAGCCAAATACAAGGTCGGTGAAGAGGCTGGTATTCCGGTGGTTAAGCCACCAGCTGGCAGCGATGTGTACATGCTGGGACGTCTCTGGCAGTGGTACCCGATTCTCGAACTCGAGCAAAATCAGAGTTATCGTCTGCACCTGTCGTCGATGGACTGGAACCACGGGTTCTCGTTACAACCGGTCAATATCAATCTGCAAATTGTGCCCGGTTACGAAATGGTGCTCACGGTCACCCCTGATACAGCGGGCGAGTTCACGGTGGTGTGTAACGAATTCTGTGGTATCGGTCATCACCTGATGCTCGGCAAAATCTACGTGAAGGAGAATTGAAAATGGCTCAGTTCAGAGTTTGCCCGGATACGGGATTCTTTTTTGACAAGTCAGCCGAGAGCCTGATAAAGGCGAATGCGGTTGCCGCTGCCGTTTCATTGTTGATCGCTGGTGTTTTGGCGCTCGGTGTCATCCTGACGCGTTGGCAGGAAGTTCACTTGCTGCCAGCGGATCTTTTTTATCAGGTGCTGACGGCGCATGGTATCAATGCCTTGCTGTTCTGGATTATCTTCTTCGAGATCGCGATTCTGTATTTCGCCTCGTCGACGCTGTTGCGTACACGCCTGGCGGCGCCACGCTGGGCCTGGCTCGGTTTCGCATTGATGATTATCGGTGCGGTGATGAATAACATCGCGGTGCTGCAGGGTAACTCGAGTGTCATGATGACCTCTTACGCACCCATGCAGGCCGAACCCCATTTTTACCTGGGACTGATCCTGTTTGCCGTGGGTGCACTGATCGGTTGTTTCGTGTTTCTGGGGACGCTGGTTATCGCGCGTGACGATCGCACCTATGAAGGTTCGCTTCCGCTGGTCACTTTCGGTGCATTAACTGCCTGTATCATCGCGATTTTCACCATTGCCTGTGGCGCTATAATCCTGGTGCCGACCTGGCTCTGGTCGATTGGTTACATCAGTCATATTGATGCTGCCATGTATCGCGTGATCTGGTGGGGTATGGGGCATTCATCGCAGCAAATCAATGTCGCGGCGCATGTGTCCGTCTGGTATCTGATCATTGGTGTGTTGTTCAACGCGCGGCCGATGTCGGAAAAGGTCAGTCGCACAGCCTTTCTGCTCTACATCCTCTTTCTGCAACTGGCCAGCGCCCATCATATTCTGGTCGATCCGGGCATCAGCTCGGAATGGAAAGTATTCAACACCAGCTATGCGATGTACCTGGCCGTGTTGGCCAGTATGATTCATGGCCTTACCGTTCCGGGTTCGATGGAAGTAGCGCAGCGCGCCAAGGGTTACACCAAGGGCATGTTCGAATGGCTGCGCAAGGCGCCCTGGGGTAACCCGGTGTTCTCTGGATTTTTCCTTGCATTGATTATCTTCGGTTTCATCGGCGGTATCACCGGCGTGGTCATGGGTACCGAGCAGATCAATATCATTATCCACAACACTATCTACGTGCCGGCACATTTCCACGCAACGGTTGCGGTGGGTACCACGCTGACCTTCATGGCGTTGACCTACCTGCTGATTCCGCTGGTTTTCCGGCGTGCCCTGTTCCTGCCCTGGATGGCGAAGTGGCAACCCTATGTATTCTCGGCCGGCATGACGCTGATGATCCTGTTCCAGCTCGGCGCGGGTACACTCGGCGTATCGCGCCGTCACTGGGACATGGACTTCACCGGTGCGATGCTGAGCTTCGAATACCCCGGTACGGCTTACACGTTGATGGCGGTGGCCGGCGTTGGCGGCGTCCTCGGTGTGCTCGGTGGGGCGATGTATTTGATCGTGACGGTTGGTTCTCTGCTGTTCGGTAAAAAGCTGGATCAATCTGCTGGTTTTTTGCAGAGCTTTGGCGTTCCAATGCCGGCTTCTTCCTACAACATCACCCAGCCGGAGCGTTTGCAGATGGCGCCGAAACTTGCGGTCGAAGAACACGGCTCGGCTGGATTTGAAGCACCCGGCACCTTCGTACTGGCGATTGCGTTACTGGTTTGTTTCGTCGTCTATTACTTCATAAACTGGGATTATCTGGCCTCTGTGTGGCCGATCAGTTAATGCTCGAGTGAGAGCCGCCGTGCGCTGATAAAACTGGCGTCCGGCGGCTAACTTAATCGCATCGTAATTCAGCGAGGACGGTACTATCACCATGTTCAGCCAGATCATCAATTTGCTTAAACTGCGCATCGGCGTAGTGATGATGTTGACTGCGCTCGTGGCAATGGCGGTCACTCCCGGCCAACCCGCGAGCGCCCTGGATATGGCGGTGCTGGCGTTTGCTATACTGGCGGCAGCCGGCAGTGCCGGTGCCTTCAACCAGTACTTCGAAGTGGAACTCGACAGGCGCGTACCGCGCACCAGTACGCGTCCATTCGTTACCGGTTATTTCAAGAAAGGTCCGATGTGGCTGGCGATTATCCTGCTGTTGCTGGTCGTCGGAGTCGGTTCTGCGGCGTTGATGCTGAATCTGTCAGCTGCCTTCTACATCTTTCTGGGCGCTTTTTTCTACGCTATTGTTTATACCGTCTGGCTGAAACGGCGCTCGTGGACCAATATTGTTATTGGTGGTGCGTCGGGCAGTTTCGCAGTACTCGCTGGAGCGGCGGTGGTTGATCCTGAAATAGGTCCGGTCGCCATTATGCTGGCGCTGGTGTTGTTCCTGTGGACACCATCGCATTTCTGGAGTCTGGCGATTGCCAAGAGCAAGGACTACGAGCGAACCGGAATTCCAATGCTGCCCGTTGTCATCGGCAATTATCGTTGTGCGCAGGTGGTGCTGGTCAATACGCTTATGCTGGTGGCGATATCGATCCTGCCGTTCTTTTATGGCATGAGCTGGATTTACCTGGCCGCTGCGGCCGGTGGTGGCGGGTTCTTCATCTACCACAATATCCTGATGCTTCGCGATCCGTCGCCGCGGGTTGCCATGAAGAGCTTTTTCGCCTCGTTGCTGCAGCTTGTTTTATTGCTGGTTGGTGCGGTCACCGACGTCCTGTTGCTCGGCTAGTCACCGGCAGGCACAGCGATGAATTTACGCGATTTGCTTTTCGCTTTAGTGCTGCATGTTTCGTTGTTAGCGGCTGCTCCAGCACTGGCACAAAGCTCGCAGCCGATTGCCGCTGCGATCGTGGAACAATCCGGGTTTGATTACGATCAGGCGCTGGCATTTAGCCAGGCCGCCATCGGCAAACCCGTCTCCGATGTTCAGTTCACCGCCAGCAGTGGACAGCGGGTATCACTTGGTGAGTTTCGTGGCAAACCGCTGGTGGTGAGCATGGTGTACACCAGCTGCTATCAAATTTGTCCGATGACGACGCGTTTCCTCTCCGAGGTGGTGGAAAAGGCCCGCAGCGCACTGGGTAAAGACAGTTTCGATGTTGCCGTAATCGGTTTCGATACCCAGGTCGATACACCCGTCGCGATGCAATATTTCGCCAACAACCAGGGGGTTGATGATAAGGGCTGGCACCTGCTGAGTGCTAGCGCTGCCGAGATCGAACAGCTGAGCGGAGAACTCGGGTTTCAATATTTCCCGTCATCGAATGGTTTTGATCATCTCATACAGGCAACGGTGATCGATGCTGAGGGTCTGGTGTACCGACAGGTTTACGGGCAGGTCTTCGACACGCCTTTACTGGTCGATCCTCTGATTGAACTCGTGCTCGGGCGTAGTCCTGCGGAGCAACCGCTACTGTCCGGATTGGCAAATAAAATCAAACTATTCTGTACAACCTATGACCCTGTGCGCGATGGTTATTTCTTCGATTACTCGCTGTTTATCGGGATGTTGATTGGTGGTTCCATTATTATTTTTACCGCCGTGGTCGTCGTTCGGGGACTCCGCAACGGGCCGGCCTGACTTGACTTTAGTCAGATCAGTTTGCCGTTGTTTCGAGTAAAGTTCCAATTCTGCCAGTCTGTCTAGAGAATCCTTACCGGTGATAATCAATCCGCTAAAGCGCGTTTATCTTGCGCTCGAGTCCTGGTTTAATCTTTCCTTCGGCACCGAGTGGAACCCGTTATATCACCTCGGCACGCTGTCCTTTTTCCTGTTCTGGATTATCCTGGTCAGTGGCATTTACCTGTTTGTTCCGTTCCATGGCAGTCTCGAGGGCGCGCACGCGTCGGTAGAGGCCATAACCCATCAGCAATGGTACGCCGGAGGTGTCATGCGCAGCCTGCATCGCTATGCCTCGGATGCGGTTATCGTCACGGTGCTGTTGCACATGTTTAAAGAGTTTGCATCGGGACGTTATCGTGGCTTTCGCTGGTTCTCCTGGGTTACCGGCATTCCCAACCTGTGGATGATCGTCACCATCGGTATCACCGGTTACTGGTTGGTGTGGGACGAAATGGCACAGTATGTCGCAGTTGGATCTGCGCAGTTGATGGACGCGCTACCCATCTTTTCGGGCGCCATGACACGCAACTTTGTCTCCGGTGGTATGACGGATCGTTTCTTCATCCTGATCGAGTTCCTGCATCTGCTGGGGCAACCGATGATATTGGTTTTCATGTTGTGGTTGCATGTCAAGCGCCTGTCCAACGTCAACATTAACCCGCCCAGAGGGCTTGCGATCGGCACCTTTGTGGCTCTGCTGGCACTGTCACTGATAGCGCCTGCAACCAGTCATGCACCTGCCGATCTGGGGCGGGTTCCAAGCGAACTTCATATCGACTGGTTCTATCTGAACGTTTATCCATTATTGGA
>JAIBDO010000158.1 GCA_024686195.1 Gammaproteobacteria bacterium
CAACAAGGAATCATTTTATTCCGCGATCGGGTTTAACAAGCAGGGCAAAACGGTGTTCTACCGCGAGTATCTGCACCATTTGAAACATTCCGAGGACGAATTGATTTTCGCCCCCGGAATCAAGGGTATGGTGATGGCGGTATTCACACTGCCGTCCTACCCCTACGTCTTCAAGGTGATACGCGACCGATTCCCGCCACCGAAGAAAACCACCCGACAACAGGTGCTGGACACCTATCGCCTGGTCAAGATGCATGACCGGGTCGGGCGCATGTCTGACGTGCTCGAGTATTCGCATGTTGCCATGCCGCGCAGGCGTTTCGCCGAAGACCTGCTCGAAGAGCTCTACGAAACCTGCGCCAACAGCATTTCCGAGGAAGGCGACCAGATCATCATCAAACACCTGTATATCGAACGACGTATGACACCGCTGAACATTGCCGTGCAACAGGCGCAAGGCAAGTATCTGGTGCACCTGATGAAGGGCTATGGAGACGCGATCAAGGAGCTGGCCGCAGCGAACATTTTTCCCGGCGACCTGCTAATGAAAAACTTCGGTGTGACCGGACAGGGACAGGGGCGCGTAGTGTTTTATGACTACGACGAGATCTGTTACCTGAGCGAATGCAACTTTCGCGAGATACCGGAGGCGCTGTATCCAGAAGACGAGATGGCTTCGGAACCCTGGTACAGTATCGGCGTCGACGATGTGTTTCCGGAGCAGTTTGCCTTTTTCCTGTTTGCTGACAACCGGGTACGCCAGGTCTTCCTGAAGTATCACCGCGATCTACTCGATCCCGCCTTCTGGATCCAGAAACAGGAAAACATCAAAGACGGCATTTACGAAGACGTTTACCCTTATCCGAAAAAAATTCGTTTCGACCGCCAGACATAATAATCAGCAGCACTCGATAATCAGGAATCGGGGGCAGCCTTAAATCAGTGCCGTCGAAGACAGTAAAATACCATCCTCGTCGCTGTAGAGAAACTCACCCGGGCGAAACACGCCACCGAGGAAAGACAGCTCGACGTTAAGCTCACCGAGATCGCCCCGGCTACCCCTCGCCGGCACAGTCGCGAGGGCCTTGACACCGATATCCATCGAGGCAATGTCGGCCGCATCACGAATACAGCCGTTGATCACCACGCCCTGCCAGCCGTTGTCTACACCAGCTGCTGCGAGTAGATCACCGAGCATAGCCACCTGCATCGATGCGTCATTATCGACGACAAGCACCTTGCCCGGACCCGCAGATCTGACCTGCTCGCGAACTTGCGAAAAATCCCCCAGCGCCCTGATGGTGACAATTTCGCCGTGAAAGCGAGACTTGCCACCAAAATTGATTAGTCCGGGATGCACCACCTGCAGCCGGCCGTCGAGTGCATCGCCCTCATGTAAATCGCAGAGGTCTGCCGTTTTAAAAGTCATTAATTTCGCCCATCTTGTTTAGGTACAACGTGCATTTCATATCAGCATAGCGCTGATCGTAGAGAGGTTTCTCGGATTAATAATCCCATCATTGCCATCGGCATCCTACCCGGCTGCAGGGTATCTGTCTCGTCAGGATAATCGCTCGCCGCGATTATCCGAGCCAAGACCATTAAATAAACAGATTGAATTTGATTTTTGCATTGGGTTAACCAATAATCCGACGTCGCGGACGAGACCTATGGCCAATTCATACTACAAACAAAATCATCTGAAAAAACTGCGCGCGTTCTGCCAGACTGCGAAGCTTGGCAGCATGACCAAGGCCGCAGAATCCTTGTTCGCCAGTCAACCGACTATCTCGCTGCAAATCCACGCACTCGAAGAAGAGATGGATACCATCCTGTTCGAGCGCAACGGTCCCAAGCTGAGCCTGACGACCGAAGGTAGTATCCTCTATGAATTGTGCCTGCCGCACGTGCAGGGAATCGATCGGCTCAAGGAAACCTTTGATGCGCATTGCGGCAACCTGACATCGGGCGAACTCAATATTGCCGCCGGCGAGTCTACCATCCTCTACGTATTACCCGAACCAGTGGGTAAATTTTCACAACAGTACCCCGCTATCAAGCTGCGCCTGGCCAATGAAACCGGGCGTAACGGCATGGAAATGCTACGCACCGATAGCGTCGATTTCGCAGTCGGCTCGATGCTCGAAGTACCGGAAGACCTGATTTACGACCCGATCGTGACATATCGGCCCGTGGTTATTACTCCGCTGGGTCATCCGCTGGCACAGATGGAGAAGATAACGATTGCCGACATTGGCAAATATGGCCTTATTCTTCCACCACGCCATCTCAGTACCTGGCACATCGTCAAGATGGTGTTTGGCCAGCACAATGTGAATTTCCGCGTCACGCTCGAAGCCGGTGGCTGGGAAGTCATCAAACGTTATGTCAGTCTCGGACAAGGCATATCGATTGTAACCGACGTGTGCATTACCGAGCAGGACCGCAATGCGATGAGTGTCATTCCGGTCGATCAGTATTTCCCCAGGCGTAGCTACGGTATTGTCACTCGCAAGGGTAAATTTCTGTCCGCACCGGCACAGCGATTTATCGAGATCATGAATGAGTCATTTGGTAGAGACAAGAAGTAGACTGCCGACAATTGTCGACAATATAGATCGGAAAAGGATTATTATTCCCAATATTGGCTATTAAGATACCGGTATTGTTAACAATCCTTATTGATATATGATTTCGATCAGACTTGATTCATATATAAAAGAGCCACGTGAGGGGGTTACTAATGACATATATCGAGGAGTACCGCGCATCAATCGACGATCCACAGGGATTCTGGGCCGCTAAAGCGCAGGAACTCGACTGGTACAAACCAGCCAGTAAAGTATTGACCCAGGATGATCAGGGGATTCACCACTGGTTTGCCGATGCCGAACTGAACACCTGCCACCTCGCCCTCGACTACCACGTGGATAACGGCCGCGCTGACCAGCTTGCGCTGATCTACGATTCACCGGTAACCGATCAGCAACAAAGGTTCACTTATCGTGAGTTGCGTGACGCAGTGGCGCGTTGTGCCGGTATGCTCAGAAACCATGGCGTAATGAAAGGAGATCGCGTCGTCATTTATCTGCCGATGATCCCGGAAGCCCTGATTTCGATGCTGGCCTGTGCCCGTCTCGGTGCCATTCATTCGGTCGTGTTCGGTGGCTTTGCTCCGCTGGAACTGGCCGTGCGTCTTGATGATGCAACGCCCAAAGTATTGCTGACCGCCTCCTGCGGTATTGAAGTCAAGCGCGTCATCGAATACAAACCCATTGTCGACAGCGCCATTGAACTGGCGCAGCACAAGCCGGACACCTGCATCGTGCTGCAGCGCCCTCAGGCAAAAGCCGAAATGAACAGCGAACGCGATGTCGACTGGGCCCAGGCAGTTAGCGAAGCGCCTGCAGTCGATTGCGTGCCGGTCAAGGGTAGTGATCCGCTTTATATTTTGTATACCTCCGGCACCACCGGTAAACCCAAAGGCGTGGTGCGCGATAACGGCGGGCACGCAGTTGCCATGAAATACAGCATGAGTGCGATCTATGACATGCAACCCGGCGAAGTCTTCTGGGCGGCATCTGATGTCGGTTGGGTGGTGGGACATTCCTATATTGTCTATGCGCCATTGATCCACGGCTGCACGACGATCCTGTATGAAGGTAAACCGATAATGACACCCGACGCCGGGGCATTCTGGCGCGTGATCGCAGAACACCGGGTCAAGGCCCTGTTCACCGCGCCGACCGCGTTTCGCGCAATCAAAAAGGAAGATCCCGACGCCGCACTGGCCAGCCAATACGACATCTCCTGCCTGCAGACGATTTTTGCCGCCGGCGAACGCCTCGACCCACCCACTTACGAATGGTTATCGGACAGTTTCAAAGTGCCGGTACTCGATCACTGGTGGCAAACCGAAACCGGCTGGGCGATCGCCGCCAATATGCATGGACTGGAGCCGATGCCGGTCAAGTCTGGCTCGTCTACCGTGCCTGTGCCAGGTTTCGATGTCCAAATTCTCGACGAGGCTGGACAACAAATCGGGGGCAATGAACAGGGTTTTATTGCCATCAAACTACCCTTGCCCCCGAGTTGCCTGACCAGTATCTGGGGCGATAGCGAGCGTTTCAGAATAAACTACCTCGAAACCTATCCCGGATACCTCTACACCGGCGACGGTGGTTATTTCGACGATGACGGCTATTTGTTCATCATGGGACGCGTCGACGATGTTATCAATGTCGCAGGACATCGGCTTTCCACCGGTGAAATGGAAGAGATCGTCGGCAAGCATGAGATGGTTGCCGAATGCGCCGTTATTGGTCGGCGCGATGAACTCAAGGGACAGTTACCGATGGGTTTCATTGTGCTGAAGAACTCAACTGGTGCAAATCCCGAACAGGTCATTGAAGAAGTCATTGCGATGGTGCGTCAGGACATCGGCGCGGTAGCGGCATTTAAGGAGGCGCTGGTGGTACAGCGTCTGCCGAAGACCCGTTCCGGAAAGATACTGCGCAAGACCCTGCGAGCGATTGTTGACGGCGATGATTACGTTCTGCCCTCGACCATTGAGGATCCCGCTGCACTCGATGAGATCGGCGCACTGTTATAGTTCGTCAGTTAAGGAATCTCTGATTAAGTCTGGACGAATCAGATTGTGATTCAAAACATCAAGATCAAGGCGTGGAACGCCAGCAAGACCCATAACGCAGAGGTTGATATGTTGGGTACAAGATGTTCGCTCACGACTTGATCAGAGGCTCCTTGGGTAAGTACCATTGCCGCCAGACCTGAGTGGCACTTGCTAAAGTAACTATCCCCACGCTATTCGTTCTGCTTGAGAGAGGTCGGATGGCTGGGAGAAGTTTTTGCGAAGTAAACCGCAGGCGGCGCAGCCGCCGAGGCATTCGCAAAAAACTTCTCCCAGTCATTCGACCGTAATCAGAAATCGAACCATATAACCCCGACCAGAATTCTTAGCCCGGGTCGAGTTCCGCATCAAGTGGGAATATCGGGCGCGGTACATTGCGATACTCGAGCAGTCGATAGCGCGGCGTGCACAGCGCACCACTGTCACAGACGATAACCCGCTCGGCGATGGGTTCGAAGTCGGCCCGAAAGTGCTGCATCGACTTCAGTGCAACGACTGCTTTTTGTTGCGGGTCTATCGCGAAACTTCTGAATTGCTGCAAATCAAGCATCTGTGCCGCGACACTGACAACCAGCACCTCAATATCGTCAGCACGAATCACTGCGGTCGGACCGAAGCTGTGTTGCAGCCCACCGATCATCGCCCCTGCCCCGGTATACTGTCCGTCGCTTTTATGTATCAGCTCGACCTCCAGTTGCAGCGGACTGCCCCCCATACGCGGATCGACCTTGCCGCCCAGATCAATGACAAGTCGATCACCGATTTCATGTTGCTGCAGTAACCCTGCGCTCTCGGGGTCTACCATGGGGCCGAAGCAGGCATCGCCCACGCCCACCGCCAGCATAGCGCGCAGCAGGCTGGTGGAGTCACCGTAGCTCCCCGCGCCGGGATTGTCGGCGTAGTCGGCAATGACTAACGGCCGCCCGCTACATTTAAACTGCAACGCAATCTGCGCGGCAGCGTCCACATCCAGGTAATCATTCAATACTTCATCACGACGATTCCAGATGTCATCGGCCAGGTTTTCGGCAAATAACCGATGTGCTTGCAGATCACCCTCGGCGGTGACCAGCACCGTCGGTCCGACCGCTTCAATGTCGGCGCTGGCAAAGCCAGCGTTGATGCTGACAGCGTGAACGTCATCGCGCAGCTCCCACTCCCTGGCAGCCTCAAGCCGCGCGATCATCGGACCAACGTCGGTACGTCCACCGTTAATTTCCTCCAGCATGGGTCGCCATACACGCAGGGTTTGCGGTTTTATTTCGCCATTCATCGTGGCTTGTAGCAAATCAGCCGCCCTGCGTCCGGCGATACGCATATCGATATGTGGGTAGGTCTTGTACGAAACGATGATATCGGCCAGTTCACACATCAGGTCACTGACATTGGCGTGCAGATCGAGTGTGATCGCAATCGGAATGTCAGGACCACAAAGCGCTCTCAGGCGCGACAATATTTCGCCCTCACCGTCATCGTGGTCATCCGTAACCATCGCCCCGTGCAATCCCAGAATGATGCCGTCATATTTTTTATTGTTTAAGGCATCGACGAGGGGGGCGCACAGCCAGTCAAATGCATCCCGGGTCACCTTCCCGGAAGGACCCGCAGCTGCGCTGTGGGTATGATCGAGTTGCCAGGCATACTCGTTTGCGGCATCGACAAAGCCCGCGAGTTCGGTATTGGCATTGCCGCGATACCTGAGCGCATCCGCTGCGCTGAAGTAACAACGATTTCGGAACGCCTGCCGGTCCGTTGGCAGGCAGCTGAAGGTATTGGTTTCGTGCGCTATTTCGGCGCTGAGAATTTGATAGGTCATTCAGTTTCCTGTACTGATTCTGACTGCCTGTAACCCGGAAACTGCAACTCGGGTTCGCGCCGTTATTCGACTATAGCAATCGCGAGATCCATGACATTGGTGTTGGTCGGTCCGGTAACGAACAGTGCATCGTGTTGTTCAAGATAAGTTCCTGCATCTGCGTCCTGCAATGCGGTTCGTGCTGCTGTCGGATCACTCCAGGTGTTGCCGTCTACGAGTCCACCTGCTGCCTGGGTCGGACCATCGGTGCCGTCGGTTCCGGCAACCAGCAGGCTGATATGGTCGAGACCGGCAAGATGCTCGGCTACCGCAAGTGCCAGGCTCTGGTTACGACCACCGGTACCGGTCCTGGCAGGCAAAACCACGGTCGGTTCACCACCCCAGACGTACAATCCGGGTTCAGCATTGCGCAGGGTTTCACCGATCGCAGCAGCCAGCTCGAAAACACTGCCGTAGAGGGTTTCCTCGTTAACCTTGACGACAAGTCCCTGCTCCAGCGCAACCTGCTCTACCTGCTGGCGGGCGATCTGGTTGGAGGCGATTACGCTGGAGCGTGCCCGTACGGTCGCACGATGACAGTCACCCAGCCCGGAGCCGATGGTATCAATACCATCGCCTTCGACATCAGAAATCGCGTAAACCCGCACCTCGGCACCTTTGAAGGCTTCGATCAGCTTACCGTCCTTGA
>JAIBDO010000149.1 GCA_024686195.1 Gammaproteobacteria bacterium
AAACCGTCCACCCCGTTGACAAGAGCCGCAAGCGCGAACTGCTGTCGTTTTTGATCGGTTCCGAGCGCTGGCAGCAGGTGCTGGTGTTCAGCCGTACCAAGCACGGCGCCAATCGCCTCGCCGGACAACTGGTAGCCGATGGCATCAATGCCGCCGCAATTCATGGTAACAAGAGCCAGGGTGCGCGCACCCGCGCACTTGCCGAATTCAAATCTGGCAAGGTGCAGGTTCTGGTTGCAACCGATATTGCCGCGCGCGGACTCGACATCGACCAGTTGCCGCATGTGGTGAACTTCGACCTGCCCAATGTTCCAGAGGACTACGTGCATCGCATCGGCCGTACCGGTCGCGCCGGCCGTGAAGGCGAGGCGGTATCGTTGGTGTGTGTCGACGAGCTGAAACTGCTCAAGGACATCGAGCGCCTCATTAAGCGCGAGATACCAAAGCGAATTATCGAGGGTTATGAACCCGACGCTTCGATCAAGGCGGAACCGATCGAGAACGGTCGGACGCAAAACCGCAACAAGCCGAAACGGAACTCCAGCGGCAACGGCAAGCGTCCATCAGCGAAGTTCAACCCGAAATCTGGTCCAAAACCCGGCCCGAAATCCGGCAATCAACGTAATCAGGGCCGCCGCGCGGCCGCCTGAATTCGAGCCTAAACGAGGATAAATAATGACTGACGAAACCGACGATGTACCCGCGGTGAACAAGTTTCCGATTACCAGTATCGAAAAAACCGACGCTCCGGGTGGTGGTGAAGTCGATGGCGAATGGTACGAATACGTGATCGGTAAGGGCTCTTCATCGATAAAAGGCAAGCGCTCCGGCACCTTGAAGGCAGTTACCGAATACGTTGAAGAATACGCTGAGAACCTTAATCAGCGCTCGACCCTGGGCTATTCGTCCTACGCTGCGCGTAAAGTGCAGAAGTAACTCACCACATGCTCCATCGCGCAGTGGCGGTCCTACCGGGTCGCCACTGCCGCGCCTGTGCTCTGCGCTGGCCACCCCCACCCTGTGCTTTAACTGCCTGACCTGTCACTGCCCCCAAGCCTGGTGCCCCCGGGTTAAACCACGAATTCGATCCTTCTCGGCAGCATCTGAGGGGTTTTTACTCCGGACCATTGAAAATATCTACGCGCGGCGGTAATGTCTCGTCTGGCCCTGCTGTCCATCACCTCATTAACGCGGTGCCTGTGGTTTTGCCAACAACTTAATCCCGGAGTTTTTCATGAACGCACCCGTCAACTACCAAGCTGATACTCACAATCCTTTGCGCTGCCGCAAGCCCGGGGGTGGTACCGAGGAAATGACGGACTGGTATCTCAAGTCTGAAACCGGACCGCTCCTCGACGTATTGCTCGGACCCGTTGATACTTTCCGTTGGCTTGGCCTCGAAAACGCCGAATACAGTTCTCTGGTGCGTGATTCGTTGCGACGCGGACGCGTGTACGATGCAGATCTGGCGCGCCGCCAGCATGCGGAAATGATCCAGGCTTACGAGTCGGCTGGCACCACGGTCCATTTACTACCCGTTGACGAGGGAACTCCGATGCAGGTGTATGCGCGCGACTCGTCGTTCATGACGCCTTACGGTGCGGTTATCTGTCAGCTTGCCAATCCCCGGCGACGTGGCGAATACGCTCCGGCGCTGCGCTTCTACCTGGAGAACAACGTGCCGATTTACGACATGGTGTCGATGGGTAATTTCGAGGGTGGTGATTTCAATATCATCAAGCCGGGTGTTGCCCTGGTCGGTTACACCGATCATCGCAGCGAAGGCATTGCGGCCCAGCAACTGGCACAGTGGTTTATCGACGAAGGCTGGGAAATCAAGTTCGCACCGATTGATCCCTTTTACGTGCATATCGACCTGATGGTCTGCATGCTGACCGAACACTGTGCAGCGGTCTGTCTCGAAACCACCGACCCGGACATCGTCAACTGGTTGAAGCAGATGAACATTGAAATCATACCGGCTACTTTCGAAGAAACCATGGCACTTGGCTGCAATGTGGTAGCGCTCGGTAACGACAAGGTTCTGTCGACACTGGCGGCTACCGATCTCAATCAGAAAATGCGCGCGATCGGGCTTGAAGTCTACGACCCTGACATGACCATGTTTACCTGGGCCGGTGGTGGTGTGCACTGCATGTGCCAGCCGCTGCGCCGTGACCCAGCCTAGTGAGTCCGCACTTCTCACCAGGGGCCAAAATGATTACTGAGAGGTTTGAATTCACAAGGGGCTTTCCGAAGGCGTGGAATACCCCTGGGTATTTCCAACTGAGTAAAATGTCTTGTGGATTGAAAGACCAAGCAAGGTTTTGTCCATCTGCTGAGAAATGTGGGCTAGTTGCATCATGACTGACCTTTCCGCATTACGCATTGACGCTGCGCGCCTGTGGCAGAGTTTGATGGATATGGCGCAGATCGGTGCCACCGCCAAAGGCGGCTGCAATCGACAGGCGTTGACCGATGAAGACCGTGAGGGTCGAGATCTTTTTATAAGTTGGTGCGAGCAGATCGGTTGTCGAGTCAGCGTCGATGCCATCGGCAACATCTTCGCGCGACGCGATGGGCTGGATAACAGCCTGCCACCGATCCTGGCCGGCAGTCATCTTGATACCCAGCCTACGGGCGGTAAGTTTGACGGTGTCTATGGTGTGCTCGCCGGTCTCGAAGTCCTGCGCACGCTGAGCGATGCCAATATTGTCACCGATGCCCCGCTCGAAGTCGCCGTTTGGACCAATGAAGAAGGCAGCCGTTACGCTCCGGCAATGATTGGTTCCGGTGTCTGGAGTGGAGTGCTCGATATCGATAAAGCCTATGCTGCGGTCGATAAAGCGGGCAAGACCCTGGGGAGCGAACTCGAGCGTATCGGCTACCGCGGCGATCAGCCGGCCAGTGCGCGTCCGCTCAAAGCCGCCTTTGAAGTCCATATTGAGCAAGGTCCGATTCTGGAACAGGAAGAACGTCAGATCGGTGTGCTCAGCGGTATTCAGGGTTTGCGCTGGTATGATTTGATTATCGATGGTGAAGCCTGTCATGCCGGGCCTTCGCCGATGGAGTCGCGGCGCGATCCATTCATGGCGGCCGCGCCGATCATATCGGCCTGTTATAAAATGGCGGCCGCACATGGATCCTGGGGGCGAGCCACCTTTGGTGACATCCGTGCCGAACCCGGCTCGCGCAATACCGTGCCCGAACGACTGGTGATCAATGTCGACCTGCGCCATCCCGATGCCGAACAGCTGGATCAAATGGATGAGGAATTCCGTGCCCTGGTTGCCCGTGAATGCGAACAGTTCCGGCTCGAACACCAGGTCAATGAAATCTGGCATATGCCGGTCACCGCTTTCGCAGCGCATTGCGTGCGGGCGGTGCGTGAGGCGACTGATATGCTTGGCTTCAGTAACATGGACATGGTAAGCGGCGCGGGTCACGATTCATTGTATATTGCGACTGTGGCACCTACCGGAATGATTTTCGTGCCCTGTGAGAATGGCATCTCGCACAACGAGATCGAAAATGCCAAAGTCGAAGATCTCGAGGCGGGTTGCAACGTGTTGCTGCATGCGATGCTGGCGGTGGATGCCCAGGATCTTGCTGTCGAGGATCTGGCTGATTGAAAAGCGTGCGTTGCGTGATAGTCGAAGCGACGATGCCTGGAAATTCCCCGAATTGCAGCAGTGTTACGGGAATTACTTTACGATTTACATCGGCTTTAAAATTTAACGGGAGATAGCTCAATGAGCGCTACAGCGAACCAGGCAAACGATCCTACCGAGGATTCTGCCATCCTGTTACGTACCGAGGAACAGGGTGTTGTCACCCTGACACTGAATCGCCCGGCCCAGTACAACGCCTTGTCCGGTGCCATGCTCGACGCCTTGCAGAGCGCGCTCGACGATATTGATAGTGATCATAATGTGCGCGTTGTCATCATTGCCGCCAATGGCAAAGCCTTCTGCCCCGGTCATGACCTGAAGGAAATGCGGGCCAGTGAAGAGCGCGCCGTTCATCAGGCTCTTTTCGACAAATGCGCGCGCATGATGATGACCATCAATCGCTTGCGCCAGCCGGTGATTGCCCGGGTGCAGGGCATCGCGACCGCAGCCGGATGTCAGCTGGTGGCCAACTGTGATCTGGCGGTGGCCGCCGAAGAGGCGCGTTTCGCGGTATCTGGAATAAATGTAGGCCTGTTCTGCTCAACGCCTGCGGTTCCCCTGTCGCGCAACATGGGACGAAAGCAGGCCCTGCACATGTTACTCACCGGCGATTTCATATCGGCAGCGACAGCCTTGCAGTATGGATTGGTGAACGAGGTTGTGCCGGTGGCAGAACTTGAAGCGGCGACACTCGTCCTGGCACAGAAGATCGTTGCCAGATCGGCGCATGCCATTGCGCTCGGCAAGGATATGTTCTACCGACAGCTGCCCATGGATTTGTCTGATGCCTATGCTTATGCCAGTGAACGCATGACCTGTAACATGGATTCGCATGATGCCCGTGAAGGCATCGATGCCTTCATTCAGAAACGCAAGCCCCAGTGGAAAGGAAAATGAGTGACGCCAGTCAGTACGATACCGACCTGGACAAGAACCGGGCTAATTACACGCCGCTTTCGCCAATTACTTTCCTCGAACGTGCCGCCGCGGTTTATCCCGAACGTGTCGCGCAAATTCATGGTGAAAAGCGTTATAGCTGGGCGCAGACCTATGAGCGTTGTCGCCGCCTGGCGAGTGCGCTACAGCAGCGCGGTATCGGCACTGACGATACCGTCGCCCTGATGCTGCCCAATATCCCGGCGATGTTCGAGGCGCATTTTGCAATCCCGATGGCGGGTGGCGTGATTCACGCGCTCAACATCCGCCTCGATGCTGATGCGATCGCGTTTCAGTTACAGCATGGCGGAGCGCATATCCTGATCACTGATCGTGAATTTTCGGCCACGGTGCAAGCGGCGCTTGCTCTACTTGAGACACCACCGCTGGTGATCGACGTCGACGATGTGCTCGCCCCCGGTGGCGAATTGATCGGTGAAGTCGAATACGAAGACCTGCTCGCAGGTGGCGATCCGCAATTCAACTGGCAGTTACCCGCAGACGAGTGGCAGGCGATTGCGCTCGGTTACACCTCGGGCACAACCGGCAATCCCAAGGGCGTGGTTACTCATCACCGTGGCGCCTATTTGAACGCGGTGTCCAACACCCTGGCCTGGAACATGGGCGCACACCCGGTTTATCTGTGGACCCTGCCGATGTTTCACTGTAACGGTTGGTGCTTTGCGTGGACGATTGCCGCGTTGAACGGCACCAGTGTGTGCCTGCGCGCGGTACGCGAGGATGCCATTTTCAATTCAATTCGCGAGCATGGCGTCACACACATGTGTGGTGCGCCAATTGTTATGAGCCTGATGGCAAACGCGCCCGCGGATCTGATCGCCCATATCGACCACAGCATCAATTTCATGACGGCCGGCGCGGCACCGCCACCGGCCATCCTCGAAGGCATGGCAAAGCTCAATATCAAAGTTACTCATGCCTATGGCCTGACCGAGGTATATGGCCCTGCCGTGGTTTGCTCGTGGCACGATGCCTGGGATGAATTATCGATGGCTGAACAGGCCGAGATGAAGTCGCGCCAGGGCGTGCGCTATCCGATGCTGGAAGAACTGCTGGTGGTTGACCCGGAGACCATGCAACCGGTGCCGCGCGATGGTGAGACTATCGGCGAAATTATGTTTCGAGGCAATATCGTGATGAAGGGTTATTTGAAAAACCCGGCAGCCAGCGAGGAAGCATTCGCCGGCGGTTATTTCCATTCCGGTGACCTCGCGGTCTGTCATGCCGATGGTTACATTGAAATCAAGGACCGCTCCAAGGACATCATCATCTCCGGGGGCGAAAATATTTCGACTATTGAAATTGAAAAGACACTCTACCGCCACCCGGCCATCCTTGAAGCGGCGGTCACCGCCATGCCTGACGAAAAATGGGGTGAGACACCCTGCGCCTTCGTCACCCTGCATGCCAATGCCGAGGCCAGCGAGCAGGAAATTATTGATTACTGTCGAGCTAACATGGCCCGTTTCAAGGCACCTCGAAAAGTAGTGTTCGGCCTGTTACCGAAAACATCAACAGGAAAAATCCAGAAATTTGAATTACGTGAGCGCGCCCGCCAACTATGACCGATATCCGAGATTTACGCCGCATAATGACCGACTACAAGCGAGTTGCCATGGTCGGGCTTTCCAGCGACTGGTCGCGCCCGAGTAATTTTGCCGCCAAGTATTTGCTGGACCACGGATTTGAAGTGATTCCGGTCAATCCAAAATACCCCGAGATTCTTGGGCAGAAATGTTATGCCGATTTGCGTGATATCCCGACACCGGTCGATATTGTTGATCTGTTTCAGCGTATCGAACGCGTACCCCTGTTTGTCGATCAGGCAATTGAAATAGGGGCCAAAGTCGTTTGGTTTCAGCTTGGTATTGTGCATGAAGAAGCCGCGCAGAAAGCGCGCGATGCGGGTCTCGAAGTAGTTCAGGACCGCTGCATGAAAATTGAGTACGCGCGCCTGTTCGGTGGTTTGAATACCATCGGCGTCAACACCGGCGTGATCTCGGCGCAACGCCCGCGCCAATTTAATCGCTAGGAAAAGGATCATGGCAGATAGAGAATTTGGTATCGAAACCCGCTGTTTGCATGCGGGACAAATCCCCGATCCAATTACCGGCGCGCGCGCGGTACCGATCTACCAGACCACATCCTATGTTTTCGATGATGCAGAACACGCCGCCAGCCTGTTTAACCTGCAGACCTTCGGCAATACCTATGTGCGCCTGACCAATCCAACCACGGCGGTGTTCGAAGAGCGCATGGCCTCGCTTGAAAACGGTCGTGCTGCGCTCGGCGTGAGCTCGGGTATGGCGGCGCAGATGACCGCCATCCTGACCCTGATGCAACAGGGCGATGAGCTGGTGTCGGCCAAAACCCTGTACGGCGGTACTTTCTCGCAGTTCGACGTGACCTTCCGCAAGATGGGTATCGATACCACATTTGTCGACTCGGATGATCCCGAGAATTTTCGCAAGGCGATCACCTCGAAAACCAGGGCACTCTACGCCGAGACTATCGGCAATCCGACGAATAATGTAATCGATATAGAAGCGATTGCGGCGGTTGCCCACGACGCCGGCCTTCCGCTCATTATCGACAATACATTCGCTTCACCCTATTTGTGTAAACCCTTCGATCACGGTGCCGATATTGTGGTGCACTCGGCAACCAAGTTCATTGGTGGGCACGGCACCAGCATGGGCGGCGTCATG
>JAIBDO010000121.1 GCA_024686195.1 Gammaproteobacteria bacterium
GAGTAGAGCATCTCTCGATCGTAGAAGAAGGCATCGGGTACCTGCCGCTCGGGAAAAATGAGTGCACGTCGAGTCTTGAAAGGGATCTTATCGGGCAGGTCTGCCATGTACTCGGTTGGCGTGCCGACGACCGTCGCGACGTACTTGTCTTTAATCGGGTAGCCATACTCCGTGGATGCGCCCCAACTCGACGTCGCCAGCAGCAAGCCCAGCCCGACGACACAACTCCGCCGTAAAGAATGCTTCAACATACCTGTCCTCCCTTGATCGAAAGCATTCTAAACAGTACACATCTAAATTAGAAGGCTTTTAATAGTGATTTAACAATTTTAGCACTAGCTCCTCCTAACCGGAGATACTACGCCAGTGTTTTCAGGTTGAAGTCAGTTAAAATGAGGCTTCAACTATGATCATCTGCCGCCAGCTTCCATTGACATTCCTGATGCAGCACAGGTTCGGGATGTTAGTTCCTTGTTTTAAACGCGATGCTGTCGAATACCCGCCTCGCTTTACGGTCAAATCCCGGATCTCTGTTGCCTGGCTGATAGCGGTGTGAATAGTTCACAACAACTGCCCTGTCTGTTTCGGTCGGATGGACGCAAACCAGCGTCTGAGTTTCCCTGATCAGGGTTCCTATGTCCCCTGACTCCAAAAGCACCGCCTGCTTGTCGGCGATAACCTGTCGCGATACGACACACATCGCCAGTCGGTTAAAGTCGAGGAGTATCGTTTCTTCTTGTTTAAATGGGGCGATCTCGTGTTCAATCAGCGTATATCGATCAGGATTTTCGGGCACATACTCCATAAACCCTCTGGTTGTGTCGACCAGCTCCCGAACCGAATTAATCGGTGGGAACTTGTAACGAGTACTACTCAGTGTATTTAGCTCGTTAGGGCCAGGCCCCTTTTCCAGCATCAACATATCCTGTCCCTCCTGCGGTGTGCGCATCTCCCATCCATCGGTGCCAGGTGGAGCGAAAGAGTAATCCTGCGCAAAAAATCGGAAACGTTGAAATTCGATATCGTCAGGATCACAGACCCCTGCTGCCAGGCCGTCCTGTTTCAGCAGCAAATACTTGCCAATCATGTTGCCTTCGGCAGGACGATCCGGGTAAATGATGTACCAATCGACCACATCGGATTTGTCTATAGAAATGTTATCCCCGGGAGCATAAAGCTTTCCGTTGATAGTATGCACTCTGGTCATGCGACCATGAATCAGGTTGCCATCAAGCGTCCATACCGTTACCTGGCTGGTGTATTCCTCATCATCAAAGACAATTGCTTTCAGCTCAGCGCCTTCAGGCAAACCATTTTCAAAACGGTTCAATACTTCAGGAAAAGCGGCTCTGGCGAAGTCGATACATGGTTTCATTGAAGCAACCAGGTGCGCCTGCTCTGCACTCGACGAAATGCTGTAACCTCTGCCAGGAAAGTCCCATCGACTGGGCGTACCACCCGGGATCGACGCACAGGACGCCAAGAGGCAGCAAACGCTTACTACGATGAGTTTATTCACTGGATTAATTTTAATGCCCCTGGCCACAGCAGTTGGTATTT
This sequence comes from Gammaproteobacteria bacterium, assembly GCA_024686195.1. Classification (GTDB taxonomy): domain Bacteria; phylum Pseudomonadota; class Gammaproteobacteria. Next base: position 1,561 of record JAIBDO010000121.1, read on the forward strand.
CAACATTCTCTATAATCCTTCGCAACAGGTTGGCGTGCAACCAGTATACCGGCTCTATTGATCGACAACGGTATCTCCGGCGCTGATTCCAATAGTTGTGATAGCCCTGTAATATCGCGACTAAAGTAGCCGTGCAGATATCTCTTGCTGGCGCAGACCAGGTGCAGGCAGGCAATGTACGCTCACAGCCAGATGGAGTAACATAACCGCTAATCGATGGCCTGCCCGGCCACTTTAGTTTGTGGAGCCAATGGTGAGTAGCCAACCTGATACCGAGGAGCATTTCCGTAAACGCTTTGTACTGACGCTGACGTTAGTCCTTGCGCTTGCTTTCCTGGTAATGATTAGAAACTTCGTCGAGGCGCTGATGCTCGGCGCGGTGTTCTCCGGCATCGTGTATCCCTTGTATCGACGCTTTCTGGCCTCGACAGGCGATCGCAGCACTGTTGCGGCGATGTTGACCCTGTTGATTACGCTGGTCGCGATCCTGTTGCCACTGATACTGCTGCTTGGCCTGGTAGCCGAGCAAGCCATCGCGATTGCCCAGGATCTCAAGCCGTGGATCGAGCAGCGACTTAATGATCCGTCAGTGCATCACATATCATTGCCTGCCTGGCTACCTTTCGCTGAAGATCTCGAGCCCTATCAGGCAGAAATGACAACCAAGGCTGCCGAGCTTGCGCGCAAGTCCGGTGAGTTTCTCGGTGGCAGTCTGATAAAGCTGACCGAGGGCACTGCCATTTTCTTTTTGTACCTGTTCATCATGCTGTACGCGATGTTCTACTTTCTGACTGACGGCCCGGCGCTGATAAGAACAATCATGGGGCATTTCCCGCTTTCGCAAGGTGACAAGGAAAAAGTGATGCAGGTTGGTCTTTCAGTCAGCCGAGCAACGATCAAAGGCACCCTGGTGATAGCTGCCATCCAGGGAGCACTAGGCGGGCTCGGATTTGCCGTGGCAGGTGTCGATAACTATGTGTTCTGGGCAGCTGTCATGGCCGTTTTGTCGGTGGTGCCGGGAATAGGCTCGATGCTGGTCTGGGTACCGGTGGTGGCTTACCTGATGATGACTGGCCAGATGGTGGCGGGAGTGGGATTACTGCTCTGGTGTGCGCTCATCGTGGGTAGTGTCGATAATTTTCTGAGACCGGTTCTGGTGGGTCGGGACACGGAAATGCCGGATCTGTTAATTTTGCTCAGCACGCTCGGTGGTATTTCGTTTTTTGGCGCCGCCGGTCTGATACTTGGACCGATGCTGGCAGCCCTGTTGATTACCGTGCTGGCGATTTACAACCGGGTATTTGCGGACTGGCTTGATCTGGATCAACCACAGGATGAGGCTCCAGCTGAAGAATGAAGACTCCACTGACATGATCACCTTAGACTGGGAGAGGTAGATGGCGCACACCAACGATGAGATTGACGAACTAAATAGCCTGAAGCACGCCGCCTCCGAGCGGCGCGGCAAGCGCGCTAATGCCGCATCGAAAGAAAAGGCTGCACCAAACAAAAAAGCTGGCCCGACACCCTCTACCCAGACGGGAGAGGAGGATGTCCAAAGCCCGCCGCCAGCATCAGAATCGGAAGAGTTGTTTGACAAACTCAGCGGCCAGGTAGAAACGATATTCGGTGAAATAGGCGAAGCCTCGCGAGAGCGACCCGTACTGGCATTGGTGTCGGCGTTCGCGGTTGGTGTTCTGGTTGGTCACATATTCTCTAAAAGACAGGGTTAGCGATGGAACATATAGTACGCAGCTTGAAAACGGTCTGGCGCACCGAACGCATCCTCGGCAAAAACGAATTCCGCTTGATGGTTAAAAAACTGCAGCTTAACCTGCTGGCCGGAGTGGTTGCTCTGTTTGGCCTGGTGATGCTCAGTCTGGCCTTGTTTTTCACCCTGGCGCCTCTCTGGGGACAGGCGCTCGCGGCCCTGGCGGTGGGCGGTTTAGAGCTTGTAATAGCCGTTGTGTTGATTAGTTACTCGGGTTCTCTTAGCTCCCCCGTAGAAATGGAAATGGTTCGTGAAATGCGTGACATGGCATTGCAGGATGTCGAGGAGGAAGTTGCCCTTGCGCAGGCGGAACTGGTGTCCTTGAAACAGGAACTCCATCGTTTTATACGCAACCCGGTCGATTCACTGTTGCCGTCTCTGATTGGACCGTTGCTAAGCGCCGTTACGCGTGCGCTGGGCGCGAACAAAAAGTAAACGGCATTCTGATTGCTGCCAGAATCACTAAGAGGCTCGAGACCGGTCCTGACGCTTATACCTGAATCCTGGTCATGTCTGCATCTCGTTCACGCCTGCTGTTATTTGGGTTAAGGGTGAAATGAAGCTGGACAGAAAGACGGTCGTTTTCTACTGGACGGTTCTGAAGGACTCCATCGTCAAGTTCATCGATGACGATATACAGGCGCACGCCGCAGCCCTGTCGTTCTACATGATATTTTCACTGCCTTCGATGTTGCTGATCGTTTTGTGGATAACGGCGCAAATCTACAGTGAAGAAGCGGTGCGTCAGGCGATCTTCAACGAAATTGGCAGGATGGTGGGTGAAGGTGGTGCGCAACAGCTTATGCAGACCATCGAAAAATTCAGCATTCAGAAACACAGCGTCTGGGCCGGCGTTTTCGGGCTATCGATGCTGTTGTTTTTCGCGACCTCGGTTTTCGCCGCAATGCGCTCGTCCCTGAACCACATTGTGCGAGCCAAAGCGGCCGCATCAGTGCGGCTTGGTATCCTCAGCGTGTTGCGGGCTCGTGTCATCGCGTTTGCGATGCTCATCAGCATGTCGTTCATGTTGCTGGTCTCAATGGTCATTGACGCCGCAATCACCGCGACAGGCGGTTTCCTGGTGGTCTGGGTCGGGGATTTGGCAAGCTATGTGATCTTCTTCGATTTCCTGCTGCTTGATCTGTTTACCTCGACGATAATATTTGCCATCTATTTGCGCTACCTGCCGGACAGCCGATTTGACTGGCGTGATGTCTGGTTTGGCGCCCTGCTGACAGCAACCTTGATCGCGATCGGCAAATACCTGATTGCCGTCGTTATCGGCAATAGTGACATCGCCAACGTTTATGATGCCGCAGGGAGCCTGCTGGTGATCATGCTGTGGATTTATTACACCGCGGCGATCTTCCTGTTCGGGGCGGTTTTTACCTATCGTCGCGCGAAGATGCTGAATCGACTGGACGCCAGTTGACCCTGGCCGGTCAAGACGAGTCTCTGGATGAAGGATAGCCCGGTTTTAATGATTTGACGATAGGACTGCCAGGCTTTCAGGAACAGGTTCAGTATGCAGATGCTCTACTCGAAATGGAGCACAATAAATCGAGTGCCGATGCTTCATCGATAAATGCAATAATCCGGATTATCCAGATCACCAGGGAGTAGTTTCAATGAGTGAAATACGAAGCAATGAATCCATTTTGATCGGAATCCTCGACCTGAAGGGCCTTAAAGTAGCCGACATAGGATCGGGTGCCGGGGAAATGGTGCGTTATATGACCCGCCAGGGCGCCCGTGTGACAGGCCTGGAATGTGGTGACCTGCAGTTGGAGAAAGCCAGATCTTTTCCAGCTGAAGGCGATGAAGTGTATCTGCAAGGTGTCGGCCAGGACCAGCCTTTTGATGATAACAGCTTTGACGTGGTCACATTTTTCAATTCCCTGCACCATGTTCCGCTCGAACATATGGCGGGCGCAATGGACGAGGCTCTGCGCGTGGTCAAACCCGGTGGTACGGTCTATGTGGGAGAACCCATCGCGGCCGGCAGAGGATTTGAGTTGAATGCGCCTATCGACGATGAAACTTCGGTGCGCACGTCCGCCTATGATGCGATTCAAAATGCGGCTGCTCATGGCCTCAAGCAGGTCCGGGAAATTTTCTACGATACCGTCTACCACTATGAAAACTTTGCCGCCTTCAAAGACAGGACGATCCGTATCGATCCTGAGCGCCGCGCTCCCTTCGAGGCAATCGAGGATGATCTTCGCAGTGCTTTTGAACGACTCGGTATTGCGGACGAAGATGGCATTCGTTTCGATCAACCCATGCGCGTAAACGTATTGCAGAAAGCCCAGGGGGAAAGAGAGCATCGGTGACAGAGGACCAGGTGGGTGACTAATTTTGAAATTTTTATTTATGCCCTGTTATGGCTGAGTTTCGGGTTTGTCCACTCGCTGCTGGCAAGGGCATCAACCAAGCAGTTGTTGCAGCCGCTATTCGGACGCGCCTACCGATTTAGCTATAACCTGTTTTCGACGCTGCATATCGGGCTCGTCATCATCGGTGGACAGTTAGTGCTCGGTGAAAATTCGGTAAAGTTCGAACTGGGAGATGGGTTTATTATTCTTGCCACGGCTTGCCAGGTGGCGGGGGGAGTAGTCATTGTACTGGGCCTGACACAATATGACCTGGGGCGTTTCGGAGGTGTTACCCAGTTATTTGCTGATGATGATTTGATCGGCGATGAAGAACCGCTACATATTACGGGATGGCACCGTTACGTACGCCACCCGCTTTATCTGGGAGCTTACCTGTACTTACTGGGCGGGGCGGTGAGCGAATTTGGACTGCAGACCGCTCTTTGGGGCTGCCTGTATTTATGGATTGGAACCTGGTTTGAAGAGCGCAGCCTGGTTAACCTGTATGGCCGTGCCTATATCGAATACAAGGAAAAAGTACCCGCCATTTTGCCATTTAAGGGTAGAGCAATCGACTAGTGGCAAAACCGGGATCGACAGGTTCCTCAATATCGAGTGGAACACACCGTTTAATCTGTACTGCGCGCAGTAACAGCCTGTGCCCTCAGGTTGCTTCGCAAGCAGCACTGGGTCAGTTGTAAGCGGGGTCTTTTTGATCTAAGTCATTTACCCGCTGAGCGTGAATGGCAAATACTGACCCTGCATATATTGACCCACGCTCAGTGAATCTGCAGCAGTTTGGCAGTGACTATTTTAATAATCATACAGGCCCTGGCATGAACACCGTCGATAAACCGGCTTCGCGCGTCGCAAACTCCGTCGAAGTACCCCTGCAAACTGCTTCGCAAGATATATGGCGGCAGAAATACCAGCTCAAAGATAGGCTCGGTCAGCCCGTGGACCAGGATATCGACGCCTGCTATCAACGTATCGCGAACGCGCTTGCCGAACCGGAATCGACCGCGGAACTGCGCCAGCACTGGCGTGAGCGATTTCTATGGGCGCTGCACAACGGCGCTATCCCGGCCGGTCGCATCGTCTCCAACGCCGGTGCGCGAGCGCACAAGCCCGCAACCTCAACCATCAATTGCACGGTGTCGGACACCATCGACGACTCCATGGACAGCATACTGCGCAAGTTGCATGAAGCCGGCAATACGCTAAAATCCGGCGCCGGTATCGGTTACGAGTTTTCGACGCTGCGGCCGCGCGGCGCCTATGTGTCCGGCGCCGGTGCGCAGACTTCCGGCCCCCTGTCTTTCATGGATATCTACGACCGTATGTGCTTCACCATATCCTCTGCCGGCGGACGCCGTGGGGCACAAATGGCAACCTTCGACATCGGTCACCCCGACGTCCTCGACTTCATCGAAGCCAAGCGCGAGGACGGGCGACTGCGCCAGTTCAACCTGTCGCTGCTGATTACCGATGAATTCATGCAAGCGGTGATCGATGACCGCGACTGGCCACTGGCGTTTCCACTCACACAGGCAGAGCTGGAAGCCGATGGGCTCGATCCTGCCGACAGCGGGCAAGTGGTCTGGCGTGACTGGCCGCAAACCGAAAACTACCTCACGAACGCCACTGGCCAGGTTGCCTGCCGGGTACACCGCTACATCGGCGCGCGCGAGTTGTGGGATAGCATCATGCGCTCCACCTATGACTTCGCCGAACCGGGGTTTATCCTCATCGACCGCTACAACGACATGAACAACAACTGGTTCTGCGAGACCATTCGCGCCACCAACCCCTGTGGCGAACAGGGGTTGCCACCCTACGGAGCCTGCCTGCTGGGTTCACTCAACCTGACCCGCTTTGTAAACAACGCGTTCAGCGCGGAGGCATGCTTCGACTGGGATCTGTACCGCGAAGTCATCGCAGTGTTTACGCGCATGCTCGATAACGTGGTTGAGATCGGCGGCCTGCCGTTGCCGCAACAGCAGCGCGAAATCCAGCGCAAGCGGCGCCATGGCATGGGTTTCCTCGGGCTCGGTTCGGCCCTGGCGATGCTGCGCATCACCTACGGCTCTGCTGAGTCGCTGGAGTTCACCGAGCAGGTCAGTCGCGAGCTCGCACTCAGCGGCTGGCGCGCAGCGCTACAACTGTCGCGTGAAAAGGGAGCCGCACCAATCATGGATGAAGTCTTCACGGTTAGCGATGAAATGCTCCGGCAGCGCCCGGAGATGCGCGACGATGGCTGGGTAGCCGGAATGCCGATCCCGGGCAGGGTTCTGCACGCCCGCTATAGCCGCTACCTGCAGCAACTCGCCGAGATCGATCCCCAACTGATTGCCGAACTTGCCGAACAGGGTGCGCGTTTCACCCACCACAGCTCGATCGCTCCGACCGGAACCATTGCGCTGTCGCTCGCCAACAACGCCAGTAACGGTATCGAACCGAGTTTCGCCCATCATTATGCGCGCAACGTGATACAACCCAGCAAGAAGAGCAAACAAAAGGTCGACGTCTTTTCCTACGAACTGCTGCTTTACCGGCAGCTGGTCGATGCCGACGCGATGCCGGTACAGGCCGACGCCGAATCCAAATTGCCGGATTATTTTGTCAGCGCCGACACGATCACGCCGAGCCAGCACGTCGACGTACAGGCGGCGGCGCAGAAATGGATAGATTCATCCATATCCAAGACCATTAACGTACCCACGGAGTTCCCGTTTGCGGATTTCAAGGACGTCTATCTCTATGCCTACCACAACAAGCTCAAGGGATGCACCACCTTCCGCTACAACCCGGCTGCGTTCCAGGGCGTGCTGGTGAAGAATGAGGATCTCGCCAACACCACTTATCGATTCACGCTGGCGGACGGTAGCGCAGTCGAGGCGCGCGGCGACGAAGTCGTCGAATACGATGGTGAATCGCACGTCGCCGCAAATCTGCACGAAGCGCTCAAGGAAGGCTATTACGGCAAGCTGTAGAAACATATTTTAAGAGGTAGTCCATGAGCATCAAGATAGAGCAGA
>JAIBDO010000124.1 GCA_024686195.1 Gammaproteobacteria bacterium
GGTCTTGATAGCAACAAGGATCAATCTTATTTCCTGTACGCGCTCAATCAACACCAGTTAGCGCACGCGCTATTCCCCGTGGGCGAGCTGGAAAAGTCCGCAGTGCGAGATATCGCACGGCGCGAGAATTTCGTAGTGCACGCCAAGAAAGACAGCACCGGCATCTGTTTCATCGGTGAACGCAAGTTCCGCGACTTCCTGCAACGCTTTCTGCCCGCGCAACCGGGTGAAATTTACTCCGCCGAGGGAGAACGACTTGGTGAGCACAGCGGGTTGATGTACTACACCATAGGACAGCGCCAGGGACTCGGTATCGGTGGCACGGTGCCGGGCAATGATGACCCCTGGTACGTGGTTGCCAAGGAACTGGACAGCAATCGGCTCATCGTCACCCAGGGTGTGGACAATCCATTGCTGTTTCACTCGCATTGCCGGATCACCGATCTGCACTGGATTTGTGATGAGATCAGCGAGGAGCTCAATGATCAGATCAGAGATCTGCCTTTCTCCTGCACTGCTAAAGTTCGATATCGCCAACAGGATAGTAGCTGTCGCCTGTTGTCAGTGACCGGTAGCAGTGCCGAAATTGAATTTGCCGAACCCCAGCGTGCCGTCACGCCGGGTCAGGCGCTGGTGCTGTATCGAGACGAGCAGTGTCTCGGCGGCGGCACTATCGAGCGGGCCTATAACCCGTGAACCATTTCTTATCGATGTCTGAATTGATGCCGCAGACGTCAGCCAATCTATCATGAACCAATTTGAGAACCAGACCCTGGCCCTTGCCGGTATGTTCCAGGCCGCAACGCTTTTGGATGAGCTGGCGTTGCATGGCAATTGCGATGCACTCGAGTTCGATTGCTGTTTTGACAGTTTGTTTACCATCGACGCCGATACCCCGCGAGAAGCCCTGGGTGACCTTGGCTGTCTATCACGCGGTTTTACCGCACTCAGCGATTACCTTGGAGGTGAGAATCGGTCTCCGGGTAGAAACATTGCCTATTACCTGCTCTCCATGGTCAAGCTTTCCAGCCAGATTCTGCGTGACGAAAATCTGGCCGAAGTCCTATTGAAGGGCTTGCGCCGTATTGAAAGCGACCGGGTAGATTTCGATATGAGTAGACACAGTGTAATCCACAAGATCGATGGTCTTTATCAGGACTGCATCAGCGGACTCAGCCCGCGCATTATCGTGCGTGGTGAGCAAAGCTATCTGCGCAACGTTGATAATGCAGCAAAAGTCAGGGTGCTGTTGCTGGCAGGAATCCGTGCTGCAGTACTGTGGCAACAACTGGGCGGAAATCGTTGGAGCCTGTTCTGGTCGCGCAAAAAGTACGTGGCTACTGCGAAGAAATTCCTCAGCTACGAATAGAACGGTTCTTATAGAATTGACCTTAGATTCGATGCTCCCGGCGAATATGCTGTAATAACCCGTGCGCAGCGTCATCGATCATATTGAACACCAGATCGAAACCTTCGTTACTAAAATAGGGATCTGGCACCTCGACCGCAGAATATTGTTTAGAGTATTCGAGCATCAACTGCGGACGAGCAGTGGCATCCTTCGGTTTTATAGCGTGCATGTCCGCAATGTTGGCATTATCCATTCCCAGCAGGTAATCGAAGCCGGCGAAGTCTTGCGAGACAAAGCGGCGTGCACTCAAGCCCGACAGATCGAGGCCCCTTTGCCGCGCGGTGGCCTGAGAACGTGAATCGGGGCGAGAACCGATGTGATAGCTATGCGTGCCGGCTGAATCGACCTGGATAGCAGATCCGAGCCCTTCTTTTTCCACCAGTGCCTGAAACACGCCGTGCGCGGTTGGTGAACGGCAGATATTACCCATGCAAACAAACAGGACTCTAACGGGTTTTACGGACGACATGTCTAATTTTCCGGTTGCTGGTTTATCACGAAATGTAATTCCTGAGCGCATTCTATTTGATATACTCGGTCGCATTCAACCGAGGTGCAGAACGATGATCATAATACCAGAGATCCAGATTCGAGACGGTAAGGTAATCACCCGCAATGCCGTCGAAGGCGACGATATTGTCCACGAAATCTCTCCTGCCGATGCGGTGCACAAATTTATCGCCGAGGGCGCCCAGATGCTGCAGATCGTTGATGTCGATGCGGCTCGTTCCAACCCGCAGCGCAATGAACAACTGATCAAGCAGCTGATCAGGGAAACCGATGTGCCGATCCAGGTTGCCGGTGGCATACGTACCCTTTCACAGATCAACGACTGGTTCGAAACCGGAGCCGCCCGCGTGGTACTCGGCACGGTCGCGATTACCGATTCGCCGTTGGTGACCGAAGCGGCCAGCCGCCATCCCGGGGGCATCATCGTGCACCTGGCGACACGCGATGGCTACGTGATGATTGATGGCTGGAAAACGCAAACCGCATTCACGCCACAGGATCTGATTCGTGATCTGCAGATGACCGGAATAGCCGGGGTTGTGCACAAAGGCACCGAACGCCTGGATGCCGACGTTGTAGAAGCTGTAGCGCTTACAGAGGAGCTCAGCCACAACGTTTCGATACCGGTCTATTCCAGTGGCACGGTGCGGGTTCTGGATGATATTGCCCGTCTGCGTTACCTGCCAAACATCAACGGTGCGATTATCAGCCACGCGCTGATGACCGGTAATATCGAGTTGTCCGATGCGTTACAGGTGGCCGCCCAAAAGGAAACCAACCTCGAACCCGAATCTATTACCAGCAATGTCAACATGGGCATCCATCACGGCGTGCGTGCTTATCTCGCGGCTTACAACAGTTCGCAGGCGGCACGGGTATGGAATCTTGAGTTGCGCGACAGGTTGACCGAGGACAACCCCTACATGGAGGTACTGATACCGCAGCATGATCTCGAAATTGAGGCTGAAACACTGTCGCAGCGTGAGTTACAGGCCTGCTACGAGGCCGAACTCGACAAGGCGGACGTGGTGATCGTTGTTCTGGAAGGCGTCGAGGCGGAAGCCTGGACCGGATTTGAATGTGGCTACGCGCGCGCGCGTGGAAAATATATTTACGGTGTGACATCGGGACAATCCATCAAGGGAACGAGCCAATGGCGTTTTGAAGCCATGTGTGACGAACTGATTGTGTTCAGCCCCGGGGACGATGTTATCAAGGCTCATGCCGAGATATCGCACGAGTTGGCAACCCGGGTCATGGTAAAGAACCAGTAAACGCAAGGCGTAAACGAGCGCTATATTATATTGGCGCTATTTTTCACTGGTTTGAATTCGACGCCAGTTACTGCGCTGCGATCCCGGCCATCACGGGTAAGCGAAGCATAGCGATCAGGGCTTTGTCGGACGTTAATACTGCTTCATTGAAGCAGCATTAACGTCGACTCTAGTTGTTTCGTGGGTACGAGCTGAAGAGGCACCGAACACCCCGGATACCGCTAGCAACTTCGCAACATCAACCCAGCCGCCCGCTTGCTAGCCGTCAGGATTCACACACTTGTAGACTACAAACGTCTGTTGACCCTCTTCGATCACCGTCAGGGGCACAATCGTGTCACCTCCCATACGCGCAGCACTGTTGCGCGCAACGATCTGCAGCTCTTCAGCAACGGCGTCCGCGGGACGTTCGAAAATAACCTTGTCGGTTACTGATGTATTGGTGCGCCCCAGATTTTTGCAACTGGAGACCTCAGCGGGGTCCAGTACACGCACCTTCTCACCGCTTTCGGTCAGTTTCAGGCTTGAACAGGCGGAAAGCATGATAGCTGCGCTTGCGATGCAAATTATTTTATTCATAACAGTAGTAGTCCTTTGGTTAAATCAGGTAATCGAGGCCTGGTAGATGCTTTCGATGGAAGTATCCAGAACCTGATTGAATTCCTCATCACTTTGCTGGGCGCTTAAACCTTCACTTAGCGCACGGGAAAAACTGGCCACCATACCTTTCTGGGCAGCAAGTCGCTGATTTGCTTCTTCGCGCGAATAACCACCGGACAGGGCAACGACCTTGAGCACTTTCGGGTGTTCGACACAACTGGCATAAAAATTATCCTGCTCCGGCAATGTTAGCTTCAACATTACCTGTTTGCCATCTTCGAGCTGATCGAGCTGTGCCATTATTGCGGCTTTCAGCAAGTCTTCGGCGGCGGCTTTCTGTGGGCTGTTGATGTCGACTTCGGGCTCGATAATGGGCACCAGACCGGCGTCAATAATTTGACGCCCTACTTCAAACTGCTGTTTGACCACGGCGTTTACGCCGGCTGCGTTAGCCATCTTGATGACCGAACGCATTTTGGTACCGAAAACATTCTTCTCGCGCGCCTTGCGCAGCAAAGCGTCAAGATCGGGCATGGGTTTCATCACCTGGACGCCGTTGTCTTCATCGGCGAGGCCCTTGTCAACTTTCAAAAACGGCACTACGCGTTTAACGTCCCACAGGTAATTGGCGGTGGACTTGCCTTCTACTTCACGATCCATGGTATTTTCAAACAGGATGGCACCCATGATGCGCTCTCCGCTAAAAACCGGACTCGTCATGATGCGGCTGCGCATGGCATGGATGAGTTGATACATTTCTTCATCGTTGTTAAATGCATCGGCGCCAATTCCGTAGTTTGAAAGCGCTTTAGGCGTGCTACCACCGCTTTGGTCGAGGGCAGCTATAAATCCGGGTTCGGATCTGATCTTGTCGATTTGCTCTTGAGTATTGGTCACGGTCATATTTTCTTTAGGTCAGGGTGAATGGACAGGGCGATTAAAGCGCGGTCGGTGCGGCGCACCCGAAGTATAAACACCTTGATTTTTTAATACAAACGACCAGTGCTACCGGGTGGGTGAATCCCAGACTATAACTCGGCCTGTATCCGGGATGGATTCCTTGCTCAGTCGTCCATAGACCGATAGGCCGGCAGGGATTGTACGCGCGAAATCCAGGCTCTAATCGCAGGATAAGACGATAGATCAAAGCCGCCTTCGGGCGCGACATGGGTATAGGCATAAAGCGAAACATCCGCCAGGCTGACCTTGTCGGTCGCCAGGAAATCATGGGACTGCAGACGATCTTCCATCACTGCCAGTGCCCGGTAGCCGGCCTTCAGTTTTGCGTTGTATTCATCCTGGCGATCGGCTGGCATACCCTGATAAAGTTTGATGAAACGCGCCACGGCGATGGAGGGCTCGTGCGTGTACTGCTCAAAAAACTGCCATTCGAGTACGCGCGTTTGTGCGAGCGGATCGTCGGGCCAGTAGTCGCTGCCCTGCCCCAGATAATACAGAATGGCATTGGATTGCGTCAGTATCGCGCCATCATCGGTGACACAAACCGGGATCTGGCCGTTAGGATTCATGGCGAGGAACTCATCGCTGCGCGATTCGCCGCGCAGGATGTCGACCGCAATCCATTCGTGTTCAATGGATAACAATGCGCACAGCAGTTTGAGTTTGTAGCAGTTGCCGGATTTGGCGTCGCCGTATATTTTCATAAACCCGGGACGGTATCAGTACCTGGTTTTGATGTCGCTCATGCGACTCGACATCAACGTGTTTTTACCCATCGAACGGTCGAACACCGTCGAATAGGCTAAAACTGCCTGCACGTAATTTCGGGTTTCCTTGAAAGGCACGGTTTCGACCCACAGGTCGGCAGACATTGTTTGATCCCGCGGCAACCATCTCTTCACCCGTCCAGGTCCTGCATTATACGCAGCGGCCGCCAGCGCAACGTTATCGTCGAAGCGATTCATAACGGTGCGCAGGTAATGGGTACCGAAACGAATATTGTTCTCGACGCGAAGGATATCGGACTTAAGTGGGCGTTTCATACCCAGAGAACTGGCGACATGGCGCGCAGTGCTCGGCATCAATTGCATCAGACCCAGCGCTCCGACACTCGAGCGTGCCAACGGGTCGAACAGACTTTCGCGACGCATCACACCATAAATCACTGAAGGATCAAGCTCCCTCGCCTGCGCATGCTCCAGCACCTGTTGCTTGTAAGGCATCGGGAAGCGCAGGATGTAATCGCTGCGATGCTCGGTTTTTGCCACCGTGCGAATAGCACTGTCGTGCCATTTCCATTTGGAGGCGAGCGTGGCTGCCTGTTTTATCTGATCCTGGTCGAGGTAGCGTAGCGCCTGGAACCACTCGCGCTTGGCATCTACCAGACGGTTCAGGTAGTAAAGCTCACGGGCGCGCAACATGTGCGGGTTCTCGGCCAGGAAGAGCTCTTCATCGACGCCGGCGCTGGCCGCATTTTCCTGATCGATCTGATACTCTCGCTGCAGTTTATCTGCGGCGAGAAAGCCATAGTAACTGCCCTTGCTCGATAATTGCTCCAGCAGTGATACTGAACCATTCAGCTGACCTTCCTTCTCCATAGAGCGCGACAGCCAATACTGCCATTCATTTTCCTCGTGCAGATGAGCCGGCATCTGGTTGATGGTATTCATCAAACCCGGCCAGTCGCGGCCACGCAGTTGAATTCTTGCTAACCACAGATATGCCTGATCATTCATCGCTTCGGGATTAAGTCCGCTCAGTAATGCACGGGCCTCAGGCTCGTGTTGAATCGCTGCCGACAACGCAATGCGCAACTGCACCTGGGCTTTCTGTTCCGCGCTAAACGCGAATTGATCGGCGATCAGGTTCCAGGCTTCGAGTGCCTTCAGACTATCCTTGCGAGCGAGTCGATCGAGCGCGTGGACGATAATGCGACGGGTACGTTCGCCATCTTCGGCCTCGAATAGTTTTTTCAGTGACTGTTGGGGACGTTTATGTGCTCGATACCAGGTTTCCACCGTGGCTCGTGACTGCGCATCCAGTTTTTTACCCAGGTAGAGCGCAAGGCCCGGTCGGCGCGCCTTGAAGGCCTTGTCAATACGCGCCCAGATGACCTGTTCAGGGTTGTCCTGGCTTTTCAGGTAGTAAGCGAAGGGTTTATCACATTGGGATGGCTGCGAGTAACCGCGCATCCATATCTTGCCAATATCTTCATTCAGCCCTTCGAGCTGGTCGAGCTTCATGCGTGCCTGAAAGGAAATACATTGCAGTCGGGTGTTGGCACGACCGTCAAAGTAATTCAGGAAACCTTGCCAGTCGCCGCGCCGCGCCAGGGTGTCGAGCCAACGACCACGTGCGTGGTAGGCAAACGGGTAATCGGCGTAACGTTGCAGAAATAGATCGACCTGGGCAGGTTTTTTGCGACTCACATTGCGCCGGAAGGCATCGTATTCAAGATAGGCCTGCGCCGGGTAACCGTCCAATTGCTTGAGCAGACGATTGAATTTACTGATTTGATTTTTACCGAGTGCATGGGAGGCATCGTGAAACAGCTGGCGCTGTGTTTCGATATTTGCCTGCACCGGCGAAGCAATCATGGTGAGCAGCAAGATTGCTGCGACAGTGGAATTAGGAGCGAAATCGCGTCTAATTCTGAGTAAGATTGATTGAAAAACCATATGAATCAAAAAAATCCTTACATTTCATTAATTTAGGGAGAATTCTAGAAGTAAAGCCTTAATTTAGCAAGCCTGTAATCGGGTATTTCACCGGGTATTTCAAATAAGATTTCCGGGGTCCAGTAATTTCCTCAGTTCATCTTCACTCAAGGTGGTCATTTGTGCCGCTACTTCAAGTATAGGACGGTTTTGCTGAACTGCCGCTTTTGCGATCTCAGCTGCCTTCTGGTAACCAATCAGTGGATTTAACGCGGTCACCAGAATTGGATTCAATGCCAGATTTTGAGCCAGAGAATCTTCGTTAACGGTGAAGGTTTCAATGGTTTGCGCCAGGTGACGACTGCTGTTGGCCAGAAGCTCGATGCTTTGCAGCAGGTTGTAGGCGATCACCGGCAGCATAACGTTCAACTGAAAGTTACCCGACTGGGCCGCGAGACTGATTGTGGTGTCATTACCGATACACTGGGCGGAGGCCATCAGCACCGCCTCCGGAATGACCGGATTGACTTTAGACGGCATGATCGAACTGCCCGGTTGCAAGGCCTGCAGGCTTATTTCACCTAGACCCGACAGTGGGCCGGAATTCATCCAGCGCAGATCATTGCAGATCTTGGTCAACGAGGTTGCCAGCACGCGCAATTGTCCGCTGAGTTCGAGTGCGGTGTTTTGCGTGCTGAGACCTTCGAACAGGTTTTCCATGGGCATGAAACGCACGCCGGTGGTGCGTGCCAGGCGGGCGCATACGCGTTCACCGAAATCGGCGCTGGTATTGATCCCGGTGCCGACTGCGGTGCCGCCCAGGGCAAGTTTCTGCAGGCGCATCAGGGTAGTTTGTATGCGATAACGGTCGTTTTTCAGCTGTGATGCCCAGGCGGATATTTCCTGTCCCAGACTGATCGGCATCGCATCCATCAGGTGGGTACGGCCCGTTTTTATGCTGTTTTCGTGTTCGTCGCTGCGTCGGCGCAACGCATCTTCCAGAGTTTGTACTGCTGGCAGAAGCTGCTCGTGCAGTTCACAGGCCGCGGCCACGTGAATTGATGATGGAAACACATCATTGGAGCTCTGCCCCATGTTGACGTGATCGTTGGGATGAACCGCCATTGAATCGCTCGAAGCGAGCGTCGCTATCACTTCGTTCATATTCATGTTGCTGCTGGTGCCTGAGCCCGTTTGAAAAACATCGATCGCAAAC
>JAIBDO010000066.1 GCA_024686195.1 Gammaproteobacteria bacterium
GCGGTCACAGGCGATCCTGACCTGCTCCAACTGGCCTGCCACGTCGAGACCGCCTTCGGTAGTCAACTCCTCGCGCTTCTCGGGAACCAGACAAACATCCTCGGCCTTCAAGTCACAGGCAAAATCGAGCATTTCGTTGGTGATCGCGATCTCCAGATTCAATTTGGTATTAACCACCTGCTTTAACAGCAAGGCATCACGTTCCTGAATATGTCGACGATCTTCGCGCAGGTGAAAGGTAATCGAATCGGCACCCGCATACTCGGCGAGCTGGGCGGCGTAAACCGGATCAGGGAAACGCGTTCCGCGCGCCTGGCGCAGTGTAGCAACGTGGTCGATATTGACCCCTAGCGTGATTGGGTGAATCATTTGCGCCTCATCATTTGTGCATATACTTCGCGCGATTTTAGCGTTTTTCCCTGCAAGTTAAAATCAATCGTGCTGCGCAGTACCGATTTAGCCAGCTGGATAACGAACTCCTCCTGATAATCACCCCTGCACCAGTCGAGAACCACGCGACCGCTGACAGAATCACGGGCGCCCGTCGCGCAGGCGACGAAACCCTGATTAACGACAAATTGATAGTGAAGCTCCGCCTGCACCGGTTGGCCGCTTTCGGCATCTATGTGCAATTCAGGGAAGTAGCCCAGGCAACGCAGCAGGTCGAGTTCAAAAACACGTAAGCCGGATTCATCCAACTTGACCACGGCATGTTGTAACAAAGACAGATAAGCTGAAAAAATATCCGGATTCGGCTCTGCTGGCGGCAACATGGTCGCTATCAACTCGTTGGCATAGAGCAAAGCAAAGTAGTTTTCTTCGGCGATGGGCAGCACCTGGCCTTCGATACCCGTCAGGGTCTTCAGTTCCTGGCGACCGCTCCAGTTGATGTTAAGCATGACGAATGGCTGATATTGCGCCTGCGCCGAACTGCGACGGGCACCCTTGGCCAGTAACCTTACACAACCGTGATCGCGCGTAAAGACATCCAGAATCAGGCTTGAATTGCGCCATTCCCTGCGTCGCAGAATGAACGACGCCTGGTCAGTGACCCGAGCTTCCATCGGAATATCCAAACGACGCCAAGGACTGTTCATCGTCCGCCCAGTCCGCACGTACCTTGACCCAGAGCTGCAGGTAAACGCGCACACCGATCAGCCGTTCGATGTCGCTGCGCGCCAACGTACCGGTTTTTTTCAACTGACTGCCATTCTTGCCGATGACGATCGCTTTCTGAGATTTGCGTTCGACCCAGATGGTGGCCGAAATACGCGTGATGTCTTCTTCTTCAATGTAATGTTCAATGCTGACGGTAATCGAATAAGGCAGTTCCTGCTGCAGCACGCGAAACAGTTTTTCGCGAATGATTTCAGCACTGATAAAACGCATCGATTTGTCCGTGAGCTGGTCGTCGGGGAACTGCGGTAAACCCGGAGGCAGCCGTGAGATGATGATCTCCAGCAAATGTTCGAGGTTATCACCACTTAATGCGGAGACCGGGATCGATTCAAAGTTGGGGCCCTGTTTTGCCACCTTCTGCATAATCGGCAGCGCGGCCTCCCGCCCGGATTGATCTATCTTGTTGAGCACTACCAACACGTTGTGATACTGGCTTACCCGTTGCAGGATTTTTTCATCATCATGAGTGTAATCGTTCACATCGATCAGCACGCAAATCAGGTCGGAATCTTCCAGCATGCTGGTCGCCGCACGGTTCATGTAGCGGTGTATGGCCTTTTTGCGGCTGTCATGAATACCCGGCGTATCGACAAAAATGCACTGATATTCTTCACTGGTCTTTATTCCCAGTATCTGGTGGCGCGTGGTTTGTGGTCGATGCGCCGTAATGCTCAGTTTTTCGCCTACCAGCGAGTTCATCAGGGTCGACTTACCGGTGTTCGGCTTGCCGATCAACGCGACATATCCGCATAGAAATTCGTTCTTCATATATCCAGCTTGTGCAAAAGGTTGTGCGCAGCTTGTTGCTCCGCTTTCTTGCGACTTGATCCCTTACCCTCGCTGCGCAGACCGAGATCGCTCAATTCACAACTGACCGTAAAAATCTGGTCGTGCGACTTACCGTTGGTCTGTATCACTTCATAGAGAGGTAAGGATTTTTGTCGTCCCTGTAAATATTCCTGCAACTGCGTCTTGGGATCTTTCAAACTGCTACCGACATCGACCCCCTGCAGCAGATCATCAAACAGATGCAAGACGGTTTTCTCGGCCTGCGTGTAATCGCTGTCCAGATAAATTGCAGCGATCAACGCTTCAAGCGCATCCGAAAGAATTGAATCGCGGCGAAAGCCACCGCTCTTGAGTTCGCCACCACCGAGAAGAATATGCTCACCAAGACCTATGTCGCGAGCCACCTCGGCCAGCGTGTCCTGCTTCACCAACGACGCCCTGATGCGGCTCAGCCGACCTTCGCTGGCATTTTCGAAGCGCTGATAAATAAAATTGGAAATGATCAGACTGAGAACGCTGTCACCCAGAAATTCCAGTCGCTCGTTATTGGCACCGCGCGAATGACTACGGTGCGTCAATGCCTGTTCGAGTAATCCCCTGTTCTTGAATTGATAACCGGTGAACGCGATTAGCCTGTCAGTGGTCACCGATCAATCACTATACTTTCGCTGAATGCTGCGCCGATAAACAGATTGCCAATGAAGTCATCCCTGGTTTCATAAGTCACGGTAACTGTGGTCTGGCCATTTTTGCGTTTCATGGTAACGTCGTTGATCGCAACACTCCTTACCTCATTGACGTACAGCCGCTTGGACAGGGACTCCCAGATGGCTCGCTTGGATTTAGGATCGACCTTGGAATCGTGTTGCAAGGCCTCCAGCGCGGACTTGAGCTTGATATTGTCGTAGTACATCGGGAAAATCTTCAAGAAAGAGACGACGAGAAGACCGAAAATCCCCACGACGGCGATTATGCCAACGGTCGAAAGGCCCTTCTGACGGTTACCTGGTATTGTTTGTTTCTTCATAACGATTACCTCATTGCGAAATCTTGCGACCCACTCTGGACAAGTCCAGTCCACTGCCATTGTCGCGCCAGTCCCAGTGCATCCAGATCAGGAAAGCCTTTCCAACCAGGTTTTCCTCCGGCACAAAACCCCATATACGACTGTCGTTACTGTGATCGCGATTGTCGCCCATCACAAAGTAATGGCCCTCGGGAACAACCAGCTCCCCATTGACACCATAGGTCGTGCCGGGATTTGTCATCATGGTGTAATCAACACCACCGTTCGACTCAACAAATACTTCACAGCCAGCCCCGACCCTGTCGCAGCCATTGGCGCCCTTCATCTGATTAAGCTCACCAAGACCCTGATAAATATGGTTATCCTTGATATCAAGCGGTTCACCATTAATCGATAACCTCCGATTATAGTAACTAACGAGATCACCGGGCAAACCAATTACCCGTTTTATGTAATCCTGGGATTGATCCTTTGGATAGCGGAATACCACCACATCTCCATGCGTTGGCTTATCGCCCTCGGTAACCTTGTAGTGAGTAACCGGCAAACGCAAACCATAGCTGAATTTATTCACCAGAATAAAATCGCCCACCAGTAAGGTCGGCATCATCGAACCGGAAGGAATGCGAAATGGTTCGACGATAAAGCCGCGCAACACCAGCACGGTCAGCAAAACCGGGAAAAAGGCTCGCGAGTATTCGATGACCAGAGGCTCTTTATTCATCTGGCTGGTCGCAGATTTTTTCCTGGCACGGGCAAACAACAGAGTATCAGCCAGCCATAACAACCCGGATACTGCGGTCATGATTACTAGTAAAAACTCAAAGTCAAAATGGATCATTCAATCTGTCCTGGGAATCTGATGTACTGGCCTGTTATTGGAATCGGCTTAGCTATCCACTTTCAGAACCGCAAGAAACGCATCCTGCGGTATTTCGACACTGCCAACCTGCTTCATGCGCTTTTTACCGGCTTTCTGTTTTTCGAGCAATTTTTTCTTGCGCGAAATGTCGCCCCCATAGCACTTGGCCGTCACATTCTTGCGCAAGGCTTTGACATTGGCCCGCGCGACAATGTTTGACCCGATTGCAGCCTGTATCGCCACATCAAACATCTGCCTCGGAATCAACTCCTTCATCTTCGATGCCAGCTCGCGCCCACGGTATTCAGCATTACTGCGGTGCACTATCAGCGACAGCGCATCAACTTTTTCGGTATTGATCAACACGTCGAGTTTGACCAGATTGGATTCCTCGAAACGCAGGAATTCATAGTCGAAGGACGCGTAGCCACGGCTCACCGATTTCAGCCGGTCAAAAAAGTCGAGTACCACTTCACTCAATGGCAACTCAAAGACCAGCGATACCTGGCTACCGAGAAACAGCATATCTTTCTGTACGCCCCGCTTCTCGATGCACAGTGATATGACCGCACCGATATGGGCCTCGGGCAACAGGATATTGGCCTGAATAATGGGTTCGAGTATAGCGTTGATTTTATTGATTGGGGGTAAATCAGCCGGGTTATGAATCTCCACGATATCACCCGATGTCGACTCCACCTGATAGACCACGGTAGGTGCCGTCGTAATCAAATCCAGGTCGTATTCACGCTCCAACCGCTCCTGCACGATTTCCATGTGCAACATACCAAGAAAACCACAGCGAAAACCAAAACCAAGCGCCTGCGAACTCTCCGGTTCGAACTGTAACGCGGCATCGTTCAGTTTCAGTTTCTTGAGCGCCTCGCGGCAATCCTCATAGTCGTCTGAACTGATCGGGAAAAGGCCGGCAAACACACGTGGCTGAACCTCCTTGAAATCGGCCAGGGGTTCGGTCGCTGGATTTTGCGATAGCGTAATGGTATCGCCGACCCGAGCAGACTCGATATCCCTGATCCCGGAAATGATAAAACCGACGCTTCCTGCCAGCAGTTGCGCGGTTTCCTTGCGTTTCGGAGTAAAGATGCCGACTTTCTCCACCAGAAATTCGTTGCCACTCGACATCATCTTGATCTTTTGCTTGGGTTTGATCTGTCCTTCCATGACCCGCACCAGGGTAATCACACCGACATAGGGATCAAACCATGAATCAATCACCAGGGCCTGGGTCCTGTTATCTTCGGAGCCGATCGGCGCCGGTATTTTCTCAATGATCTGTTCCAGCAGATCCTCAATGCCGACACCGGTCTTGGCGCTTACCTCGATCGCCTCGGAGGCATCGAGCCCGATCACGTTCTCGATTTCTTCCTTGACTCGCTCGGGCTCCGCTGCGGGCAGGTCTATCTTGTTCAACACCGGTATGACTTCGAGATCGAGATCGATCGCGGTGTAACAATTCGCCACGCTCTGCGCTTCGACTCCCTGAGAAGCATCAACGATCAACAGGGCACCTTCGCAGGCAGCCAGCGAGCGCGAGACTTCGTAAGAGAAGTCCACATGCCCCGGTGTATCGATAATATTGAAGGTGTATTGCTTACCGTCGCGCGCGGGATAGGTAAGGGAAACGCTCTGCGCCTTGATGGTAATGCCGCGCTCGCGTTCAAGATCCATGGAATCGAGCACTTGCGATTCCATTTCGCGTTCGCTCAAGCCTCCGCAAAGCTGAATGAAGCGATCGGCAAGCGTGGATTTCCCGTGGTCAATATGAGCGATAATCGAAAAGTTTCGGATTAACTCCATGCGCATAACTGATAACCGCCCTGTGCCGGCCCTGATGTTTGACGTGATAAGTAAATGACCAGTGCCTGTGGGTAACAACCTGTTCCGGCTCTGGATACAAAGCCTGCGACGTTGTAACTATTCAGTGTCTCGACCAGGTCACTCGTAGCTGTTCAGATTGCCTCTGCTTTGGTCCAGAGGGAAAAAGCGCGCAGTATACAATCGTATATGAGCACTTTCGACGCCGGAATCGGACAAATCAGGGGTGAACTGAATAGTGATGCGAAGTTTACGCTAAAGCCAGCGCTTCTATCAATGCCGATTCATCGAAAAAGTAGTGACAGATCTCGGTTTCGCCCGCGCAAAGCACCGGAACCCGGGAATCGTATCGTTTAATTAATGCGGTGTCGCGATCTATATCGACCTCATGCCAGTCGATTGCCCGGTTATTGTGCGAAAATGCCACCAATGCTTTACGCATCGCATCACAAAGGTGGCATTTTTCCCGGTAATAAAAGACTAGCGGATTAGTCCGCACCCGTTCAGGAGTCTTCCGGACGAATCGCCAGGAAAACCGGGCCGGCACGCCGCTGCACCAATAACGCAACCGATTTACCGGATGCCAGACCATCGGTCACCGTTTCGAATGCGCCGATCGATTCGACCGACATATTGTCGATCATGACGATGACGTCGCCCTTGAGAATCCCTGCATCGTTTGCCGGACCCGTGGAATCGACTTCGACAACCTGCACTCCGCCCTCGATTTTGAGGCGTTGGCGCGCTTCGCGGTCCAGTTCTTCAACTCTCATTCCGAGCGCAGTGTTTTCCAGCACGATCTCTTCTTCAGGCGTGTAGGCGGCCTGCGTTATCGCACCCGGCAATTCGGCAATCATGACACCGATTTCCCTGGCCTGTTTGTTGCGTATTACCGTGACCTGAGCTTCCTTGCCGACCTTGGCACGCCCGACCAGGGGCGGCAGACCACTCGAGCGCATCACCTGCTTGCCGTTGAATTCCACGATGACGTCACCAACCTGAAGGCCGGCAGCCTGCGCCGGACTATCATCAAGAACCTTGGCGACCAGTGCACCATGTGGATTTTCCATACCAAAGGACTCGGCCAGTTCACGCGTTACTTCCTGGATGAGGACACCCAGCCAACCACGAGAAACCGACCCTGTTTCCTTGATTTGGTCGGCAACATCTACCGCCATCTCGATAGGAATGGCAAACGATAAACCCATGAATCCGCCGGTGCGGCTATAAATCTGTGAGTTGATGCCGATGACTTCACCATCCAGGTTGAACAGAGGACCACCGGAATTACCCGGATTGATCGCTACGTCGGTCTGAATGAAGGGCACATAGTTGTCGCTGGGCAGGCTGCGACCCTTGGCGCTGACGATTCCGGCCGTGACCGAGTGATCGAAACCGAACGGGGAACCAATGGCGAGCACCCATGCACCGACCTTGAGTTTGTCTGAATCACCAAAGCGCAATACCGGCAGGTCTTCATCAGCGTCAACTTTCAACACGGCAACATCCGAGGCTTCATCCGAGCCCACCAGTCTGGCGACATATTCCTTGCGATTAGACATACGCACAATCACCTCGTCCGCGCCTGTGACGACATGGTGGTTGGTCAGGATATAACCATCCTTGGAGATAATGAAACCGGAACCGAGCGATTGTGCCTCACGTCCGCGCCGATCGAGTTCATCACGATCGAAAAACTTCTCAAACAACTCACCAAAGGGAGAGCCCTCCGGCAATTCCGGAATGTTGTATTCCGGTTCGTCGCTCATTCTTGCCCTGGTTTTGGTGCTGATATTTACCACCGAATCCTTTGCTGAATCGACTATTTTAGTGAAGTCCGGCAAGGCCGCCTGGAGCGTCAGAGGAATGCTGATCAAAACGGCCAGCATAACTTGCCTGATAATTCCGGGTCTGCTGCTGGGCCTGCCGATATCGGACCTAAGAATGTTGGGTAGATAATTCATTGTGATTTCCTGCTAGTTGTCGCTACTGTTTTATGACCCCGAATCAGGGCCGGGGTTCACCCGCATAGCCCTGATATAGGGTGCCTGCCCCGCTTGTTCAAGTCTTTGCGTGAATTTGGCCGCAATCTTGAAACCGGCAAACAGGCCGAAAAGCGCAATTACCGTCACTAACCATTCCGCTAAAGCGAGTAACGCGGCCAGCAGACCGCCGAGTAGCAGACCTAGCAGCGGTAGCCCATAGAGCAACAGGCTTGCCCTGACCAGCGCAGACTCGGGCAATTCCAGGACTACCTGGTCACCGGGTTCACAATCCTGTTCGCTATCGATCACTAGTGGGCGGGGACGACGACCGATCAGCCGGCTGAGAGCTCCAGTACCACAACCTTTATTCAATTCGCACTGATCACAGGCACCACCGCGCTGCAATTCAAGCTCAACCCGCTTGCCATCGCGACTTTTCACCAGGGCGGTTTCAGTCAACATCAGGGAACATTAGCTTCGAGTAATACATGGTGGAAGTTTGATACCAATTCAAATGGATCGCAAGCTGCATCGCGCTGACCACTGCGATCGTCGCGCAAGCGTCTACTGGGGCTGAAAGCTCACCGATTCAGCAATTTGCCTGACGGTAATCGCTGGCACTTCGCCGATGGCGGTTATCGAGTGATCATTCAGAGTTCGAATAAAGGCATTCACTGCCCCCATCGAAGATACACCGCTTTGCGTGAGATCGGTTTTCTTCTCGATGAATATCGACAAGGATGCCAGACCATCGGTATACACCATCTGCTGAACAAACAAATCACTATCCGAAATTTTGCGACGCACAACCGATTCGCGCCAGAACCCGCCCGGAGCGCCAGTTAACTGCCAGGCGTTATCCGCAGCAAAAACCTTTGAGCTGTCACCACTGTGGTAACGAACCAGCGTGAAACTATCATCGATCGGCGGCATGGTATCGATAAACGGTTTGTTATCGCCATCGAACAATTCGAGACGAGTAAACATGACTTCCTCGATGACCTGCTCATTTTCATCGAGCAGGCTGGATTTCATCATCAAACCGTTTGCTTCGTTGATCCAGAATTTCATGCCGTAGCGGTACTGGTCGCGCGGATCGATATGCACGATCACTGCATCCATGTTGGCGACCCGGTCTTTGCCGACAAGCTTCATCTGGTAGAATTTTTTGAGGCGCGCTATGTCATCCGGAATAAAGATCGGTGAAAAACTGTTCTTGCGTGCCAGATCGACGATGACCTTGCGGCTGGATGGCCAGATACAGGTCAGATTCTGGTTATCGCGAATGACTTCTCGTGCCTCTCCGTTAAGCGATAACAGGCGTTCTTTTTCCCCTTGCTCGTCCTTGTAATGCGATATCTGCATACCCTCGAGACGATTGTTCTGCATATAGACAAAATCGCCCCGGTAATTAAGGCTACGCATCGAATCCGACATGCGCTGCACCCACTCCATCGCCGAATCGGCTCTAAGCGGAGAGCTAACGAGATTCGATATCAGCAATCCGATCAGCACAGGTGGCAGAACATTCTGCCTGAGGAATGACTTACTACTCGGCATCAAAACCGGCAACCCTGGCTTGCGGGATCAATCCCTGAATGGAACTCGAATACTCGGTGTGATTGACCAGATAGGCATTCAGCTTGCGTTGTAACACGGGCGACTCCTGCTCCAGTTTCCAGCGCGTACCACTTTGCACTCGACTCGAAACCGGCACCGCACTGCCCACAACCTGTTGACCTGCAAGCTGTTCTATCTTTTGTTGATCAACACTGGCCAGGCCGTCATTCGGCAGTCCACCCTGTTGTTGTAGAGGCTGCCATAACGCGACCGTTACCACGGCCACGCTGGCCGCAACCGCGAGCCCGGCGAAAGGCCTGAACCATGTACGCGCCAGCAGGGGAACGACAATGCCTCGATCATTGACCTGATCAGCTTGCTTGTCATGTGCCCCAAGGTTCGGTGACTGTTGCCGAATCTTTGCCATCACCCCATGGTGAAAGTCAGTATCGATAGTCTGTGGCAATTCATTGCGCAGCGCCTCTCCGATGATCTGGTAACGACGCATACGATATTGCAGGTTAACGTCTGCCACCACTTCGTCGAGCACAGCAGTCACATCTGCTTCGCTATCGTCGTCCAGTAACAGGGATAAATTCTCGTCTTGATGTTTCATTTCCAGATTCCGGTTAAACCAATATTAATATCGTGATTTCCATAACTGCTACTTAGTCACTCTAACAGGGGCCTTAGTTCCTTATCGATTACATCTCTGGCACGAAAAATTCTAGACCTGACGGTGCCAATAGGGCAATCCATAACTTCAGCGATCTCTTCATAACTCAAACCATCGATTTCACGCAAAGTGATCGCAGACTTTAAATCTTCCGGCAACTTGCCAATCGCCGCGAACACCGTCGCCTTGATCTCCTCGGTCAGCAACAGGTTCTCGGGGTTATCAAATACCTTCAATCGCGACTCGCCCTCAAAATGCTCTGCATCTTCGACATCAACCGTGTAGCCCGGAGACTTGCGCGCCCGTGAGGCGAGATAATTCTTCGCTGTGTTCGCGGCGATACGATACAGCCAGGTATAAAACTGGCTATCACCTCGAAAACTGTTGATCGCGCGGAACGATTTGATAAAGGCATCCTGGGCAATATCCTGGCATTCCGCGTGGTCCGAAACGAACCGCCCGACGAGATTGATCACCTTGTGCTGGTACTTCTGCACCAGAACATCAAAAGCGGCCGTATCTCCGGCTTGCACACGTTTCACCAGTTCTGCGTCGAGCAGATTTGTCCCCATTGATAACCCTGTTGTATTTATTAGCCGGTAATAACAAAAACTTATTACCTGAGCGTTGACATAGAGACTGATTATATTCTAAAAAGTTCTCGCATATGGCCGCTTTTGGGATGCGAAAGATTTCTCTATACTGGCTCGATTCAGACATGGCAGATCATTATGGGTCATCAATACAAATTCGACGTTATTATTGTCGGTGGCGGTGCCGCCGGACTCTCGGCAGCTTTGCACCTGCCCTCATCGCTGAAGATCGCCGTGCTGGCGAAAACCGCGGGCGAGCAACACTCCAGTTACTGGGCGCAAGGTGGTATCTCCGCGGTGCTGGAACCCGACGACAGCATCGAAATGCACACCGACGATACGATAGAGGCAGGCGCCGGACTTTGCGATGAAGCAGTGGTTCGCTTCTGTGCCGGCGCGGGTCGCGAAAACATCGAGTGGCTGGCTGACCTGGGTATGCCGTTTTCGCGCGATCGTCAGGAAATCAGCAGTAGCGGTTTCCATTTGACACGCGAAGGTGGGCATAGCAAGCGCCGGGTGGTGCACGCCGCCGATGCTACCGGCAAGGCATTGCAACAAACCCTGCAGGCGCATGTACTGGAGCGTAGCAACGTGCAGATCTTCAATCAACATATTGCGATCGATCTGATACACCAGCAAAACAAGTGCGTCGGCCTTTATGCACTGAACCGAGAAAGTCAGCTCGTCGACCTGTTCGGCGCGCGCAAGATCATCCTCGCCACCGGCGGTGCCAGCAAGGTCTACCTCTACACCAGCAATCCCGATGGTTCCACCGGCGACGGCATCGCCATGGCCTGGCGTGCTGGTTGTCGCGTGGCAAACATGGAATTTATCCAGTTTCATCCCACCT
Organism: Gammaproteobacteria bacterium; assembly: GCA_024686195.1. Lineage (GTDB taxonomy): Bacteria > Pseudomonadota > Gammaproteobacteria. The sequence goes on from JAIBDO010000066.1 coordinate 11,358, forward strand.
GCCTGTATCACCCCGATGCCAAATCATTTCTGATCACCGAAGCGATCCGCGGCGAAGGTGGCAAGCTACTGCTGCCCAACGGAAAGCGTTTTATGCCGGACTTCGACAGTCGTGCGGAGCTTGCGCCGCGCGACATCGTCGCGCGCGCTATCGACCACGAAATGAAGCGGCTTGGCATCGATTGCGTCTATCTCGACATCAGCCACAAGAGCCGGGCTTTCATCAAATCACATTTCCCAACTATTTATCAGCGCTGCCTCGAATTTGATATCGACATAACCAAGCAGTCGATCCCGGTCGTGCCCGCGGCACATTACACCTGTGGTGGCGTCATGGTCGATGTCGACGGCCGCACCAGCCTGGAAAATCTATACGCGGTTGGTGAAGTCGCCTACTCAGGTTTACATGGCGCTAATCGTATGGCCAGCAATTCACTGCTTGAATGCCTGGTATTTTCGCAGGCGGCCGCGAACCAAATCGCTGCCGAAATTGATACCGGCAAGAAGTTGCCGACACTGGTGCGTTGGGATGAATCTCAGGTTACCGATTCCGATGAGGACATCGTGGTCTCGCACAACTGGGACGAATTGCGACGTTTCATGTGGGATTATGTGGGTATCGTGCGCACCAATAAACGCCTGGAGCGAGCACTGCACCGAACCGAATTACTTAAAAGGGAAATAAACGAGTATTACGGTAACTACAAGGTATCGGCCGACCTGCTGGAACTGCGTAATCTGGTAGTGGTCGCCGAGCTGATCATTCGCTCGGCACTCGCGCGCAAGGAAAGTCGCGGATTACACTTCACCCTCGATTATCCGAAAACCAGTGAGAAGTACCTTGAGCCGACAATTCTCGACCCCGGACAACAGCAGCAAAGCCCCGCCAAACTGGCATCCATCTAGTTTCGACAGTCAGGGGGCGCAGTCGATAGCGCTCAATCAAGCACAGTCCCATGACATTCCTTCTAGTCAGGGGAAGGTGGATGATTGGGGAAATTTTTTGCGAAGTAAACCGCAGGCGACGAAGCCGCCGCGGCATTCGCAAAAACTTTCCCCAATCATCCGACCGTAAAAAAACTGGGGACCTCAGAATGTTTTGGCTCAAGTAATCGGGTTCCGCAGTCGATGACGCCTGGTTAACCACAAACCCATGACACTCGTTCGGATCGAGAGAAGGTGGATGATTGGGGGGCATTTTTGCGAAGTAAACCGCAGGCGGCGAAGCCGCCGAGGCATTCGCAAAAATACTCCCCAATCATCCGAGCGTGGTCGGACTCTAAGCACATCAGTGTTTTGGCTTAAATTAAGTGCCTTTGAGATCCATAGTCGATGCTTTACCGCGGCGCTCCGGATCTCTGTCGGCTTCACGCCAAGAACGTGGCTAAC
>JAIBDO010000253.1 GCA_024686195.1 Gammaproteobacteria bacterium
AGGTGACGAGATTGTGGCGCGTTCGCGGCGTGGCGAAATTCGAGCCTATGCACGTCCGGATGGTGCCCTCAAGCGAGGTGAAGTGTTTATCCCGTTCTGCTATCACGAAGCGGCGGCTAATCTGCTGACCAACGAGGCTCTCGATCCGTTCGGCAAGATTCCAGAGTTCAAGTTCTGCGCGATCAAACTCGAAGCAGCCTGAGCGGGCTTTTCTCGGTCATCCCCGACCGAGTGCGGCCCACTTGGCGGTGGTCCGACGCATCGGGATCTTGCGTCGGATGGCAAATGTTGGTTAGTACTATTTGACCTCATAACGTTTAGTTCCAATACCAGCGGACTAAACTGACCAAGACTTCCGGGAACCTTCAATAGCGGATATTATTACGATCCTCATCATTATTTCGCCAAAGAGTATCTGATATGAATGACGAGCATCAAATGATCGATTTGCAGATCGATCACCCGGATGTCGACGACTTGCAAAAAGATTTTAGGCCCAAGTCGATCAGAGCGCATGTGCTTTCCCTGATTCATCGCTGGCCTTATGAGCAGCTTATGGTTAATGCCAAAGGTAAGAAGGTATTAGAGCTCGGCTGTAATAAAGGTTTTGGCACTGTTATCTATGCAGACCATGCCACTAGCGTCAAGGCTGTGGATACCTCTTCTGGCGCCATAGAAAAAGCGCGGGAATTAAATGCGCACGCGAATATAGAGTATATCTGTCTCGATAGCTGGACCCTTCCTTTCGCTGATGACAGCTTTGATCTTGTCGTGATTTTCCAGGTTATCGAGCACATAGCGCTCGATAAGATGAGTGTTTTTCTAAGCGAGATAAAACGTGTGACGAGCAGAGATGGACAGATCTTTTTCTCGACTCCCAATCGCAATATCCGCTTGCTTCCTTTTCAGAAACCAAGAAATGAATTTCACACAAAAGAATACTCGGCTCAGGATTTGGATAAGCTATTGAGTCGCTATTTTCTCGAAGTGCGCGTCGAGGGACTTTTCGGAGAGGAAGCCTTAAACCAGATCGAGCGCAGGCGCGTCAGGCAAAAGCCCAGCAAGGTCTATTTTACGGCGCCGTTAAAGAAATATGTAATCAGACCAATTCAACGCTTGCTGCTAAACAGCGACAAGATGGGCAGCAATGGGACTTCATCGCGCCGGGGGAGGGAAGAGCTCAAGAAGGCCCGTTTGCGGGAATCGGATGGAGTCGTTTCAGAACCCATAGATTATCCCTTTACTACCTCTGACCTTGAATTGCGCAGCCATTCCCTCCGTCGTGCGCTTGATTTGCGAGCGACGGTGCTGCGAGTAAAGTGAAGCCTGTTTTGATCCCGGTTTTCTCTTGTCGGGTTGCTGTCAGATGGTCGCAAGGATAACAAGGGCTCTGGTTTACTTTTGGACTGGTACTTGTCTGGATAAGTGGGTAGGAATAGTCGTATTGCGTTGCCTGACAAGATAGCTGCCCCGGTCTGCTTATTTACCCGGTGTTTCAGAAATCCGTCGGTAGCAGACCGGGGTTCCCGGGTTTAAACAAACGTTTGCCAAATCTATGCCAGTGGCTGCATCGGGCTGTACTCGGTCGGGAATGATGACGCGATGTGTTGTTTCAGACGTTGGGCATCGTCAGTACGATTTTGCCGAAGTGGCCGCCCTGTTCCATCATCGTGTGTGCGGCCGCGGCCTCTTCTAATGGGAAAGTGGCATCGACCAGTGGTGTTACATCGCCAGCGGCGATCAGGGGCATAACGGCGGCTTCAAACTTGGCGATGATGGCCGCTTTTTCGGCGATCGGTCGCGAGCGCAGCACCGAACCGATGATACGTTGACGTTTGACCATCATGGTAGCGAGATTGAGTTCAGCCTTGATTCCACCCATGACTCCGATCAGCATCAGCGTGCCGGCCAGCGCCAGTGACTTCATGTTGTCCTGCAGGTATTGGGCACCGATGTGATCGAGGATGACATCGACACCACGTTTGTTGGTGATTTGTCTGACTTCATCGGCAAATACCTGTTCGCGATAATCGATGACGTGGCTGGCACCTTGCCCGCGTACGCGCTCGAGTTTGCCGGTCGATGCGGTGACCAGAATCTCGGTGTCAGGTGTCAGTGCCCGGCACAGTTGAATGGCCGATGTCGCCACACCACCGCCACCACCGTGAATCAGAACCGACTGCTTACCCTGCAGTTCGCCCAGCAGAAACAGATTCAGGTAGGCGGTGATGTAGGTTTCGCAGATACAGGCAGCCTGTTCGAAGCTGATCGATTCGGGTAATTGCATGCTGTGTCCTTCCAGCGCAAGCGCATATTCGGCGTATCCACCGCCACCGACCAGGGCGACCACGCGATCACCGGGGCTGAAACGGGTAATGCCGTCGCCGATGGATTCGACAACACCCGCTACCTCGAGTCCGAGCACTTCGGAATCACCGGGTGGTGGCGGATAATTCCCCTGGCGTTGAATCACATCGGGGCGATTGACGGAAGTTGCATGCACGCGCACCAGTAGCTGTCCTGCACCCGGTGCCGGGGTGTCGATATCGGAGTACTGCATCATTTCGGGGCCACCAAAATCGCGTAAGGTGATTGCTTTCATCGAGGGTCTCCACGAGCCTGTTGCAAGGTTTGGCAAAGAGGCAACCTTATAGGAATCAGGGTTCAATTCCAATCATCAACAGGTCATATGTACCGGTTGATCAGGGGGGAGCTATAAAATTATCAAATACTGTCGGCCAGGTCTTAGTATTACTCAGATATCACGATATAATGCGCGCCTTGTTGCCCGCGGGCTAATCCAAACTGAGAGTAATTATGACTGATCGCGTCGAAATCGACGGTCTTAGCGTTGATCGCGGACTTTATCAACTGGTCGAGGAAATTGCCGTCGGCACCGGGATAGATCTCGCCGGATTCTGGCAATCGCTCGATGGTATCCTCGATGAGCTTGGTGCGCAGAATCGTGAGCTGCTGGACAAGCGTGATCATATGCAGGACGAGATCGATGCCTGGCACCTAAGCCATCCCGGTGAAATAGACCACGCGCAGTACAAGTCCATGCTGCAGGACATCGGCTACCTGGTAGAAGAGCCGGAACCTTTTCAGATATGCACCGAAAATGTCGATGACGAAGTTGCCGTTATCGCCGGTCCGCAGCTGGTAGTGCCGGTAGACAATGCGCGCTACGCACTGAATGCCGCCAATGCGCGTTGGTACAGTCTTTACGATGCGCTCTACGGCACCGATATCATCCTCGAAGTCGAGGGCTGCAAGAAGACAGCCAAATACAATCCGGTGCGTGGCCAGCAAGTCATTCGCTATGTGCGCGAATTCCTCGACCAGGCGGTTCCGCTGGCAGTCGGCAGCCATTCCTATGCGGTGAAATACAAGGTCGTATCGGGCAAGCTCATCGTCGTTATGGGTGACGGTAGCCAGACTGAGCTGGGCTGGCGCGAATGTTTTGTGGGCTATCGTGGTGATCCGGAGCAGCCGAGTTCGGTGCTGTTGAAAAACAACAATCTCCACATCGAAATCAAGATTGGTGAAGGTTATTTCATCGGTCAGGGCGATCTTGCCAATGTCTATGACGTCAATCTCGAATCCGCAATCACCACCATCATGGATTGTGAAGACTCGGTTTCGGCGGTGGACGCCGAAGATAAAATACGGGTGTACCGCAACTGGTTCGGTTTGATGAAAGGGGACCTGAACGCGACCGTAGCACGCGGCAAGGAAACCATCGAACGCAGCCAGAGCGTTTATCCGGAGTTTACCGCTCCGAATGGTTCGTCCTTCAGTCTGCCGGGGCGCAGTCTGATGCTGGTGCGCAATGTCG
>JAIBDO010000193.1 GCA_024686195.1 Gammaproteobacteria bacterium
AGGTCTGTTTTCGCAGCTTGAAAAAACGTGTTTCAGTCTTACATACCCCTTCATTATTTAATGTTTAGAGGGTTATATCAATGCGTATGGATCGCCTGACCAGTAAATTCCAGGAAGCTCTGTCTGACGCGCAATCGTTGGCGGTAGGTCGTGATCACCAGTTTATAGAGCCGGCGCACCTGATGGTGGCGCTGCTCGATCAGCAGGGCGGCTCGGTGCGGCCATTGTTTACCCATGCCGGAGTAAACATCAACCTGCTGCGCTCACAGCTTGGCGAGTTACTTGACCGGCTGCCGAGCGTCGAAGGTGCCGCCGGTGAATTGCATATTTCCAATGCGCTTAACAAATTGTTGAACGTTACCGACAAGCTTGCACAGGAGCGTAAGGATCAGTTTATCTCCAGTGAACTGTTTGTACTTGCGGTGATGCAGGAGAAAGGTCCTCTCACCGATGCCATGACCTCGGCCGGCGCCAGCAAGCAGTCCATTGCGACCGCGATCGATGCGATACGCGGCGGCCAGTCGGTGGACAATGCCGGTGCGGAGGATCAGCGCATGGCACTGGAAAAATATACCGTTGACCTGACCGAGCGCGCCGAGCAGGGCAAGCTGGACCCGGTAATCGGACGCGACGAGGAAATCCGCCGTGCAATCCAGGTGCTGCAGCGGCGTACCAAGAACAACCCGGTGCTGATCGGTGAACCCGGCGTGGGCAAGACCGCGATTGTCGAAGGTCTGGCACAACGTATTATCAATGGTGAAGTGCCCGAAGGGCTTAAGAAAAAGCGTGTGCTGTCGCTGGACATGGGCGCACTGATCGCAGGCGCGAAGTTTCGTGGTGAATTCGAAGAGCGCCTGAAAGCGGTGCTGCAGGATCTGGACAAGCAGGAAGGGCAGGTTATTCTTTTTATTGATGAACTGCATACCATGGTCGGAGCTGGCAAAGCCGAGGGCGCCATGGATGCCGGCAACATGCTGAAGCCCGCGTTGTCGAGGGGCGAGCTGCATTGTATCGGTGCTACGACACTGGACGAGTATCGCCAGTATATCGAGAAAGATGCAGCGCTGGAGCGCCGCTTCCAGAAGGTGCTGGTGGAAGAGCCCAGTGTCGAGGACACGATTGCGATCCTGCGCGGTCTGAAAGAGCGTTACGAAGTTCATCACGGGGTGGATATCACCGACCCCGCGATTGTTGCCGCTGCAACGCTTTCCTATCGTTACATTGCCGATCGGCAGCTGCCGGACAAGGCAATCGATTTGATCGACGAATCTGCCAGTCGTATTCGTATGCAGATCGATTCCAAGCCCGAAGACATGGATCGCCTCGAACGACGCCTGATCCAGCTCAAGATTGAACGCGAAGCGCTGAAAAAGGAAAGCGACGCGGCGAGCAAAAAGCGCCTGCAGACGTTGCAGGATGAAGTCGACAAGTTGGAGCGCGAATACTCGGATCTGGAAGAAATCTGGAAAGCCGAAAAGGCTGCCTTGCAGGGTACCACGAACATCAAGGAGGAGCTCGAGCGCGCGCGCCTCGATTTCGAAACGGCCCAGCGGGCCGGTGATCTGGCGCGTATGTCGGAGCTGCAGTATGGGCGCATCCCCGAACTGGAAAAGCAGATTGAGCTCGCGGCCAGTGTCGAAGGTGATATGAAATTGCTGATCAACAAGGTTGGCGAAGAAGAGATTGCCGAGGTGGTATCACGCTGGACGGGTATACCGGTTGCCAAGATGCTTGGTTCGGAGCGCGATAAACTGCTGCAAATGGAAACTCAGCTGGGCGAGCGGGTTATTGGCCAGAATGAGGCAGTAAAGGCTGTTTCTGATGCCATTCGGCGTTCCCGAGCCGGTCTTTCCGATCCGGCACGTCCGAATGGATCATTCCTGTTTCTCGGGCCCACCGGGGTGGGCAAGACCGAATTGACCAAGGCTCTGACGAATTTTCTGTTCGATACTGATGACGCGATGATTCGCATCGACATGTCGGAATTCATGGAGAAGCACAGCGTTGCGCGCCTGATTGGAGCGCCTCCGGGTTATGTTGGTTACGAACAGGGCGGTTACCTCACCGAGGCCGTGCGGCGCAGACCTTATTCGGTCATTCTGCTGGATGAAATCGAGAAGGCGCACCCGGATGTGTTTAATGTCCTGTTGCAAGTGCTGGATGATGGCAGGTTGACCGATGGTCAGGGACGCACCGTTGATTTTCGCAACTGTGTCATTGTAATGACGTCAAATCTGGGTTCGGCGGAGATCCAGACCATGGCGGGCGATCAGAATTATGATGAGATCAAGCAAGCGGTGATGGAGCAGGTATCGCGTCACTTTCGTCCGGAGTTCATCAACCGCATCGATGAAACAGTTGTTTTCCACCCGTTAACGCAGGTGCAGATTCGGGCAATTGCGGAGATCCAGTTGCAGGGGCTGAGTGATCGATTGAAGGATCAGGACATGGCAATTTCGTTTAGCGATGCCGCTATGGATAGCCTCGGTGAGCTCGGGTTTGACCCGGTTTACGGTGCTCGCCCGCTGAAACGCGAGATTCAGCAAGCCATTGAAAACCCGGTTGCGATGTCGATCCTGGCGGGTGAGTTTGAGCCCGGTGATCGAATTGCCGTCGATCTCGACGATGCTCGGCACTTCAGTTTTACCAAACATCGCCAGCAATAAGGCGTTAAGCACAATAAATTGGCCAGGGAGTGGCCTATTTATTGTTATTTGCCGCTATAATCGTTGGGTTAAAATAATAGTTTGATGACGGGATAAAAGCTAAACAAAAATGGCGGTGTTTGGTTCAATTTTTTTCAAGCGAACCTTGAAACAGTTTCTTGATTGCGACGACCTTGAAAGCACCAGGGGTATTGCGTTAATCGAGAAGTTGCGCGAGTCGTCTGCTGATTCGCTCGGGCTCCTGCTTGAAACCATTCCGGGCACTGCGGGTATGCACCGGGCGATGCTTACCGAGATTTGCCTCGATCATGTCGGCGGCGCCACTGAGGAGCTGTTTTTCAAGGGCCTCGAAAACGATGTCACAGAAATACGGACCGTCGCGGCTTCAATACTGGCGCAGAGTTCGCAGATCAATCCCACCCGACTGTTAAAGAAGCTGCACGAGCCGGATGCCCCGAGGGTCGAAATTATCGGCATTCTGGAATCTCAGGCGGCGCAACTGAAGCCGGAGCAGATAATCAGCAACGCGCTCAAGCTCGAACGTGCCGATGCCGAACATTTGCTCAAGCTGGTTTACAAGTCAGAGCAGCCGCTCGATCTTGATGTGTTACACATCGAGCCGGCCTCAATCTCCAGCCCCTCGATGAAAATCATGCTGTTGCGATATCTCGGTAATGTGGACCAATCCCGAGTCGCGCAATTGATCGTACGTTTCTTGAACGATAAAAACAAAACCGTAATTATTGAAGCGCTGAAATCGCTTAAGGGTCTCAAGGCGAATTTTGATCTGGCCTTGCTGTTGCCTCCTTTCGAGTTGATGACCGATGTCTCGCGCCAGCTCGCGCTCGAAATCATCGAGGCGCGAGCTGATGCCGATTTCGTACCGAAACTGGCGCCGCTTACCTGCGGTAAATCAGACGAAATACGGGAAACTTTTGTCAAGTTGTTCTCCCGGCATGTTACTGCAGGAGGGTTGGAAAAATTCTTTAAACTGCTGGATTTGCAGGAATGGTGGGGCCAGGAGCAGGCACTCAAAGCCCTGCATAAATTTGGCGGTGACAGATTGTTTGCAGCGGCCCAGGGTTTGAGTGATCACGAAAATGATTTTGTGCGCGACCAGGCTCAGCGACTGGCGGCAAAGGCCAGCGATCCAGGCGATGTCAAGCAGTTGTGGGCGAGTGCCTTGCATGAAAACTGGCAGGTGCGTGATAACGCCATCGAGACGATCGGCAAATCGGGTAATCGCGAGTCCATCGGTATACTGAAAAAAGTAATTGACCGATACCCCGAGTCAGCGACAGCAGTGCTGCAGGCAGTGGCCGAGCTTGGGCTGACTAAGGGCCTGGAGATTGCCTTTGCCTGTTTGCGCATGTCGGAAGCCCTGGTGCAACGCGAAGCGCTCGAAACCATCGGTAAATTGGCCACTGAACGTCATGCCAGTGCGGTGCGCGAGAAGTTGATGCAAATGGTTCCCTCGCTGCAGGCAACCGTGCGTGACACTGCGGGCGAAGTCGTATCGAGTCTCACGGAGCAGTTTAAACTGGAGCCACTCGATGTGGACGAGGATGCCTATTTCGATACCCGGCTGATTAAACTTGATGGTAGTGACGATTTCGACAAGGCAACTACGCAGACCCAGATTCCAGTCGTGGCAACATCAGAGCAGCAATACCAGAATATAGAAAATTTCAAGAAAGGTGATGAGTGGTTGGGTCGATATCGAATTGACCGTGAAATCGGTCGTGGCGCGATGGGCCGGGTCATGCTGGCCACCGATGAAATGGTGGGTGAAAACTTGATCCTGAAATTCATGCATCCTGAACTGACGGCCGAGGAGGATTCACGAGAGCGATTCCTGCGAGAGGTGCGCTATTCCCGCAAAGTCAGTCATCCCAACGTGATACGCGTTCACGATATGTTGTCGCATGAGGGCCTGAGTGCCATATCGATGGAGTTTTTCGAAAGCAGGGGAATCGACGAGTATCTTAAGAAGGGAAAGTTTTTTGAGGCCGACAAGGGTCTGAAAATACTGTTGCAGGTGGCCAACGGTATGGCTGCAGCGCACGATCAGGATGTGATACATCGTGATCTCAAGCCCAGCAATATCCTGATGGATGATAAGGGTCTGGTCAAAATCGTCGATTTCGGTATCGCCTCTGCGACCAGCAAAGCCGATTCCCAGCTGACTCAGGTGGGTTCGATTATTGGTACTCCGGCCTACCTCTCACCCGAACGTGCACGGGGTATGGAAGCTGATCATCGCAGTGATATTTATGCGTTGGGGGTAATCGCCTATGCCATGTTTAGCGGTAAGTTGCCCTATGTCGGTGAACCCATGTCGTTGTTGTTTCAGCACATAGAAGGAAAGGCAAAACCAGTGCACGAAATTCGTGACACGGTAAATCCGCGCATCAGCCTGCTGGTGCAGAAATTGATGGCGGTGGATGTCGATGATCGCCTGCAGACCATGGAAGAAGCGGCCGAAGCGATTCGCGACGTGCTAAAGAGGGTGGCATAACGAATGGACGGAAAGCAGATGTCGATGCAGACAACAATAGAGCAGAAACTCGCCGGTGAAATCGCTGTCGATTACCTTCAGGTTGAAAACGAAAGCCACATGCATAATGTCGCGCCCGGTGCTGAATCCCACTTCAAGGTCACTATTGTCAGCAATGTGTTTGATGAGCAAATGCTAATCAAGCGTCACCGCATGGTGAACCGGATTTTGCAGCAGGAATTGCAGCAGATCCATGCGCTTGCGCTGCATACCATGACGCCGCAGGAATGGGAGGCTCGCGGAGGGCTGGTGGCGGATTCTCCCAGGTGCCGGGGTGGTGGCAAAAACCAGTAGAACCACTAGATCAATCCATCACCGACCGGATTGGTATTGTAAATCACAGATAGAATTGGCATGAAATCCATATCGAGCTGGTCCGAAAGGTCGAGTGCAGTTTGCATGTTTGACGCCATATCATTTGCCGGGCTTGCCCCGCGAATACCGTAAGCGATTTTGTTTTCCAGACCGCCAACCGGCAGGCTTAGCGTCTGTTGCTTGAATAGTTGCCGCAGGTCGCGGTAAAACAGCTTGAAGTCGTGGTCACTGTCGATGAGCAGGTTGAAGGCCAGCGCACCATTATCGCTGGTCATGTTATGCAGTTTCTGCAGAGTGGATTTTTCAAGTAGCCAGGACGGTGACTGTGCACCGTTGAACACATCGACGAGCACCAGATCAAAACGGTGCTCGAAATTTTGAATGATTCGTGCTGCATCGTCACAGACATAAACCAGCCGCTCATCTGCGGGTGGCAGAATGTCGAGATCCATTAATTGAGTTATCAGTTCGTTGTCGATATCGACGGCGGTGATATCGGCCTGTGGATAGTAATGGCGCAGGAAGTGCAATAATGACCCCGCCGCTGTGCCCAGCATGAGAATACTCTGCGGCGCGGGTATGAAAAGCAGCACCGACATCAG
>JAIBDO010000078.1 GCA_024686195.1 Gammaproteobacteria bacterium
CCCTTCCTTGATGATATAAAAATAATCACCCTCGGCTTCTTGCTCGATGACCTTGTCGCCGGGCTTATAGCTAACCGACTCCATGCGCATAAACATCGCCTGTATATTTGCCGGGGGGATGCGGTGAAAGGCCCGTGTTTGCAATATGCGGGTCATCCAGTCGGTTTCATCGTCTTCTTCTTCAACACCTTCGACGGTATAGCTGCCAGTCTGATCCCAGGTCAACATGATGTCGAGCATGTCACTGTTAATGCGGGTAATTACTGATCCTATTTGGGCCCGGGCAGACAGGCGGCGGGGAAATGAATGAGCAAGAGGCTGCAAACTTTCCGGTGAATCTGCCTTGATGACTTTGATGACCTTCTTTTCATCGACCAGTTCGACTGCGCCTTTAAGCAGGTAGATATGGGTTTTATCCATATCACCTTTTTTGAACACATAATGCCCAGCCTGTATTTCGCTGGCCGATATTTTCTTGATTAAATCTTGCGCATTTTCAGGATTCAGGGAATTGATCGGTGAAAAAGATTTTATTTGTTTTGGATCAATCTCAAGGCTCATGTCGTATCTAAAGAATCCCGGGAAATTTGGCGTTGGAAAATCCGTATTTTGGCGTTTGGTATCGGATAAAGCAACTTTTGCAGTTAAAAACCCGAAACCCGGTTGCGCAAGCGATTTGTCTTATCCGGACTGGCTTGTAATGTCGACATAAAGTTTGAGTTTTTGCCCGGGTTGTAAATATTTCCCTACCTGATTCCAGCGCTTGATGTCAGATACCTTGATGTTGAATCGATTGGCAATTAGATAAAGAGAGTCGCCCTTTCTAACTGTGTAGCGCAATGCATGCAATGCGTTACCCGGTCGAGTCTGGTTCAGGCTGACGGGTTGTGACAAAGTGGGGCCTGTCCAGACCACGAGCTTTTGACCAACGCTGAGAGTATCGATGGGCGCAATGCCATTCCACTTGGCCAGTGCCCTGGTGGTTACGCCGTAATTTTTCGAAATGCTCCACAGGCTTTGACCGGAGCGCACGATGTGGTGCTTCTTGGTACCGTCGCGATTCGTATTCTGGATCGCCGACGTGCGCGATTGCTGACTCAGGGAATAGGTGTTCAGTGACCGGGTCGCCGTTGGGACCATAAGGTACTTCCCCGCGCGAATCTGATTACCACGTATCTTGTTGACCTCCCGGATCAGCGGGATAGTGGTGCGATACTTCTGTGAAATGTGGCTCAGGGTTTCGCCGTTCTTGATTTTGTGCCGCACCCAGTTTATGCGCTCCGACGGTGGAATCTGTGCCACGGCCAGGCGGAACTGCTCGGCTTTGCCACGTGGCAGCAATAGTCGATGGGGACCTTTCGGGTCGGTCGCCCAGCGATTAAACGCCGGATTCAACTGATATAGCTGGTTGACGGTAATGTCAGCGAGATCGGCTGCCAGGGCGAGATCAATTTGTCCATCGAGTTCGACGATTTCGTAGCTCACCTGATTGTTTATCGGCACCAGGTCGAGTTGATATTTTTCTGGGTGGGCAAACAGCTCACGCAGGGCAAACATTTTGGGTACGTAGTCGCGGGTTTCCTTGCGAAATTTTGTCAGATGCCAGAAATCGGTCGGACGTTTGAGTTTCTTGTTGTAGCGGACGGCGGAGCGAATTCTGCCAGGGCCGGCGTTATAGGACGCCAGTGCCAGCTCCCAATCGCCATCAAATTGTTGTGCAAGGCTTTCAAGATAATTGATGGCAGCCCGTGTTGAATCAATGATGTCGCGGCGACCGTCATACCACCAGTTCTGTTTGAGGCCAAGGTATCGACCCGTCGAGGGAATGATTTGCCACATGCCGGAAGCACGCCCGTGGGAATAGGCAAAGGCCTGATAAGCAGATTCCACGATAGGCAACAACGCGAGTTCGGTCGGCAGATTGCGCTGTTCCAGTTCATCCAGTACGAACGGCAGAATTGGTCTAGCGCGCTCCATCACGCGTTGCATGTATCCGGGATGTTCGAGAAACCACTTAAGCTGTGCGCGGATGCGCGGGTTATCGACAGCCTCAAATTGCATGCCCTGACGCAGCCGGTACCACGCGTTATTTTTCAACTGTGATTCCTTTAGCTCCGCCGCAAGCAGGGCCTCACGCACACGCTGCTGCTCGAGTGCAAGCTCGGCTTCGCGCTGTCGCAATTGAGCCAGTTCAATTTCGGATTGCTCCACCTGGGCTTCGATGTCGAGGTTTAATGTCTGCGGTGAGAGCTCTACAGGCATCAGTTCGCCGGAGGGAGTGGTTTGTGTCGAAGCAAGCGCACTGGCTCCCGTGAGCGATGTTTCGTCATCGCCTGCGCTGCCGACCGGACCGACCGCGGCAACTGAGGACAGCGTCTCCGAGGGCGCGGTGGATTGCAGACTGGAGCAGCCTGTAACAAGCATTACGCTGAGAACCAGGACCAGTAGATTCCGGTCCCCGATGAGGGGCTTAGAATTGAGAAACATTAGTATCGTTTGCGCTATGTGGCTAGAATACCCCTAAGTGTAACTGTAGATTCGTAACTTACAAATGAGATTTTCCAAACAAACTACTGAAAGCAAAGGATTCGCCAATATCGAGGACTGGTATCTAAGCGAAACCGGGCAGTATTTGCTGGAAGAGCTGGAAGCCCGGCTTACCCCCATTTTGGCGACGACCTTCGGCTATTACTCGTTGCAGGTGGGTTGCGCCGGCCTGGCGGGTCGGCTGCAGCAGGGTTGTCGGGTCAAGCACCAGTTCACGCTCGGTGAAGCGGAGCAGGCTACCAGCATCGAGGCAAGCCCGAGTATGTTGCCGATTGCTTCGGACAGTGTTGACCTGGTGATTCTGATGCACCACCTCTCTGATACCAACGAACCTCATGCGATTCTGCGTGAGGCTTTTCGTGTTCTGATTCCCGAAGGGAAACTGGTGATCATTGATTTTAATCCCAAATCGTTGTGGGGCCTGCGCCATTTTTTCCAGTCCTGGCTGGAGCATGTGCCTTTCAAGGGACACTTTTATACCGCAAAACGAATCGATGACTGGATGCGCCTGCTCGGATTCGATCAGAGTCGGCTGCATCGCGTGGGTTACCTGCCGCCGATTCAGAAGCCAGCAATTGTGCGCCATCTGAGCTGGCTTGAGAAAGGCATGCGAAACTGGTTGCCTCTGTTCGGCGCGCTGAATTTAATGGTCTACAGCAAAAACATTTCACCATTGACCCCGGTTCGACATCGTTGGGTAACACGCAAGTTATTGCCAGCCAAGGTCGCGCGTCCCAGTGTGGGTCGCAACATGAAATATGATCGGTAGACGAGGATGAGTTCTGTGATCGTGATCTACACCGACGGCGCCTGTCGCGGCAATCCCGGTCCTGGTGGATGGGGCGTGGTAATGAGTTCCGGGGGTAAGCATAAGACGCTAAAAGGCTTTGAGCCCGAAACGACCAATAACCGAATGGAGTTGGCCGCGGCTATTGAAGGGCTGCGAGCCCTTAAGCGAGCCTGCCAGATCGAGTTAAACACCGATTCCAAATACGTGATGCAGGGCATTAATGAATGGATGCCCAACTGGAAGCGTAATGGCTGGAAGACAGCGGCGCGGAAGCCAGTCAAAAACGTAGATCTTTGGCAGCAACTGGACGATGAGGTGAGCAGGCACGAGATTCAATGGCGTTGGGTAAAGGGTCACTCCGGGGTCGCGGGAAACGAGCAGGCCGATCAGCTTGCTAACGAAGCGATCGATGAGGCGCTGACGAAATGAGACAAATTGTACTGGATACCGAGACTACCGGACTGGAAGTCAGCCTGGGACATCGAGTAATAGAAATCGGCTGTATTGAACTGGTGGATCGTCGAGTTACCGGCAATCATTGGCACCATTATTTCAATCCTGAACGGGAAATTGATGCTGGGGCCTACGAAGTGCACGGTATCAGCAATGATTTCCTGCAGGATAAACCGCGTTTCGTGGAGCTCGCCGACGAGTTCTACGATTACGTCAAGGGCGCCGAACTGGTAATTCACAACGCCGCATTTGACGTCGGTTTCCTCAATCATGAAATGAAGCTGCTGCAAGCTTCCTACGAGCCGCTGGGCGATAGTTGCAGCATACTGGATACCTTGCTGCTGGCGCGGCAGAAACACCCGGGACAGAAAAATAACCTGGACGCGCTATGCAAACGTTACGATATCGATAACAGCCAGCGAAGCCTGCACGGGGCCTTGCTCGACGCGCGTATCCTGGCAGATGTCTATCTTGCCATGACCGGCGGCCAGACCAGCCTGGGACTGGACGCGGAGCAGGGAACGGAAACGAATCTTGAGCCAATCGAATTCAAGCGTTCGGAAAATGCAGCACCGCTGCCTTTGTGGCAGCCGGATGAAGCATCGCTCAAGGCCAATAGCGAATACATCGACTTTCTTGCCAGCAAGCATCCTGATCCTGCCTGGAAATAAACGCCGCAGTAAACGGGGTTCAGGAAGGCCTGAGGATGCGTGCCTGGTCGCGTTTCCAGTCGCGTTCCTTGAGGGTCGAACGTTTGTCGTGTGACTTCTTGCCCTTGGCGACACCGATTTTGAGCTTGGCGCGACCGCGGATCCAGTAAGCAGAAAGGGCAACCAGCGTGTAGCCTTTTCGTTCTACCATGCCAAGCAGGCGATCGATCTCGATTCGGTGCGCCAGTAATTTTCGCGGGCGTCTGGGATCCGGGTTGATGTGCGTCGATGCGGTGTTGAGCGGACTGATGTGCGCACCGGTCAGCCACATTTCTCCATTTTTGATCATCACGTAACTTTCTTTCAGCTGCAGGTTGCCCGCGCGCAGACTTTTGACTTCCCAGCCGTCCAGCACGATACCCACCTCGATGTCATCGTCGATGAAGTAGTCGTGTCTGGCGACACGATTCTGCGCAATGCTGTTGTCTGAAGATGGTTTTTTTTTCTTGCCCATGGTCGGGGTCTCTGCTCGGAACGGCTGGCGGGCATATTCTCGGGCTAAATTCGACCCAAGACAAGCGAATCAGTTCAATAGCTCCTTGAAACCTGACCAAGCTTCGCTATACACTCTCGCTCTTACAATGGTGACCTGTTTCGGTCCCCTCGTGACGATTATCTGTAAATCCGCCAGGCCCGGAAGGGAGCAACGGTAGCAAGGACATCGGGTGCGAGGGTGTGCTGATCCAGGTCGCCGCCAGTTTTATAATGGAATATCCCGGTCCCACTGAATCCCAATGAGTTATCAGGTATTAGCGCGTAAATGGCGTCCGGCGAATTTCAAGCAGATGGTCGGTCAGGAGCATGTGTTACAGGCTCTTGGCAATGCGCTCGATAGCAACCGTCTGCACCATGCCTATTTGTTCAGTGGCACCCGGGGTGTTGGCAAGACCACCGTAGCCCGAATTTTTGCCAAGTCACTGAATTGTGAACAGGGCATCAGTTCCGAGCCTTGCGGAGAATGTTCTTCCTGCCAGGAAATTGATCAGGGTCGCAGTGTCGATTTGATCGAAATCGACGCTGCGTCGCGCACCGGTGTTGAGGATATGCGTGAACTTCTCGATAACGTGCAATATGCACCGACCCGCAGCCGGTTCAAAATATATCTGATTGACGAAGTGCATATGCTGTCGAAACACAGTTTCAATGCATTGCTCAAAACCCTCGAAGAACCACCACCACACATCAAGTTCTTACTGGCGACTACTGATCCGCAGAAGGTCCCGGTAACGGTTTTGTCGCGCTGCCTGCAATTCAGTCTAAAGCGCATGTCGAAGTCACAGATACTGTCGCAGTTACAATTCCTCACCGGGCAGGAGGATATTGCTGCGGATGAATCAGCACTGCTCCAGCTTGCAAGTGCAGCTGATGGCAGTATGCGCGATGCGCTAAGTCTGCTCGACCAGGCGATAGGTTACGGAGCAGGGCAGGTGCGCGAGGATACGGTGCATTCGATGCTGGGCTCCATCTCGCGGGATTACCTGGTGCGATTACTCGATGCCCTCGCCGGACAACAGGCCACGGCACTGATCAACGAGGCGCGCCAGATCATCGAGCATAATCCCGATTATCAACGGGTTTGTGCCGAGATGATCGCGTTGCTGCAACAGATTGCGCTCCATCAAATCGACCCGAAATTGACGGTGGATGACGAGTTGGGCGAAGAACTCCTCAACAAGTACAGTGAATGCTGGTCAGCCGAAGAAATTCAACTCTACTACCAGGTGATGCTGCAAGGGCGTCAGGACTTGTTGATTTGTCCTGATGAAGCGGCGGGCTTTGAAATGTTGATGCTACGCTTGATCGCCTTTTCGCCGCAGTCCGCTGTGGTTGAACATTCGAGCGAGGTAAAAAAAAAGACTAAAGACCATGGTGCAGTAAATCACGACGGATCCATACGGGATGTAACAGAAGCGGAGGTTGCAACTAGCCTGCCTGTAGCCTCCGAGGTGACACCGCCTGTAACGGCACCGCCTGAAACGGCACCGCCTGTAACGGCACAGCCTGTAACGGCACCGCCTGAAACGGCACCACCTGCAACGGCACCGCCTGCAGCAGCACCGTCTGCAACAGCACCGTCTGCAACAGCACCGTCTGCAACAGCACCGTCTGCAACAGCACCACCTGCAACAGCACCACCTGCAACAGCACCACCTGCAACGGCACCACCTGCGACAGCACCGCCTGTAGCAACAGAATCTCCAGTACTGGAATCGGCGCAAGCCGTGTCTGATTCGATCGCGAAAACAGAGCAGCTATCCGCTTCTGGCGCTCATGATGAGAGTGAATTTGACTGGTCGACTGCAGCCTATACGCTGGGTTTGACTGGCCTCGCACAGGAGCTGGTGGCCAATAGTCAACTCCAGTCTTTTAGCAATGACCGTATTGATTTGCAGTTGCCTTACGAACTTCACGAACTCGTCAACGACCTCACCCGTGCTGAAATTTTGCAGGCTCTGCAGCAGAAACTTGGAGTATCATTGCACCTGGAGTTAACGGCTAGCGCTCACCTGACCGGAATCACCCCGTTGCAGGCAAAGGAACAGCGTGAGCAGCAGGAGCGGGTGGCGGCCATCGCAGCAATCCGTGAAGATGGAATGGTCAGAAAATTACAACATGTTTTTGATGCTGAACTTGATGAAGCCAGCGTAGTGAAAATTGACAGTAACCGACAGTAGAAGAGGTAAGTGATGAAAGGCGGTCTCGGTGACATGATGAAAAAAGCGCAGGAAATGCAGGAAAATATGCAAAAGGCGCAGAGTGAACTGGCAGGCAAAGAAGTCACTGGTGAAGCTGGTGGTGGTCTGGTGTCTGTTGTGATGCGAGGCACTCATGAAGTCAATCGTGTCAGTATCGATCGCAGTCTGATCGGTGAAGATGTCGATATGCTGGAAGACTTGATTGCGGCAGCGGTAAACGATGCGGTGCACAAGGTTGAGAAAACCAACCAGGCGGCAATGCAGGAGATGACGGCGGGGTTGAATTTACCGCCCGGATTCAAACTGCCGTTCTAATCGATGGCTTCCACCAGCTTAGAAGAATTAATTCTCGCGTTGGGCTCCCTGCCGGGTGTTGGACGTAAGTCAGCGCAGCGCATGGCGCTCCATCTGCTCGAGAGAGATCAGGCGGGCGCCAGGCGAATTGCCGATGCCTTGAACGCGGCGCTGGAAAAGGTAAAACACTGCGAGCAATGCAGAAATTTCTGCGATGACGATGTCTGTGATATTTGCGCTGATGCGGAGCGCGATCAGGCCACTATCTGCGTGGTCGAAACACCGGCCGATGTGATCGCAGTCGAGTCATCAGCGGCCTTTCGCGGACGTTATTTTGTTTTGCTCGGAAAGCTTTCTCCACTGGATGGCTACGGTCCCGAACAACTGGGCCTCGATTTGCTCGAACAGCAATTAGCGGAGCGTAATACCCGCGAAATCATACTGGCCACCAGTGCGACGGTCGAAGGCGATATAACCGCCCAGTATATTGCCGATTTTGCTGCCAGCAGAGGCGTCGCCAGCAGTCGCTTGGCGCGAGGCATTCCCCTGGGTGGTGAGCTTGAATTTGTCGACAGCGGCACCTTGTCGCGCGCGATGTCGGGGCGTCAGCAACTCGATAAGACCTGAATGTAACGGAGAAACAACCTATGGCAGAAACCATTTTCAGTCAGATTATCCGACGCGAGTTGCCGGCTGATATCGTCTACGAAGACGACGAAGTGATCGCCTTCCGGGATATTAATCCGCAGGCCCCGGTGCACGTGCTGATCATTCCCAGAGAAGAGATTGCAACCGTTAATGATATTAAACCGGAGCAGGCGGAACTCATCGGTAAAATGGTTCTGGCGGCACAGAAAATTGCGGCTGAGGAAGGCATTGCCGAGGATGGCTTTCGACTGGTGATTAACTGCAACCGTCACGGTTGTCAGGAAGTGTTTCACGTCCATCTCCACCTCATCGGTGGCCGCCAGTTACGTGGGCTGTCATCGTCTTAGCTCGATTTTTCCTGGCTCAGCATTTTGAGATAATTCTGATAACGGGAAGCGGTAATTTTACCTTTGGAAACACCATCAATGACCGCGCAATTCGGTTCGTCGAGGTGCTGGCAATTATGAAAACGACAACCGCCGGAAGCTTCAAGCATTTCGCGAAAGCCGTGTGCCAGTGGACGTGCACCGTCAACAAAAGGGCTGAATCCGCGAACACCCGGTGTGTCGATTAATTCTCCGCCACCCGTCAGATGGTAAAGGCGGCTGGTGCGTGTCGTGTGACGTCCTTCTTCGTTGGCCTCGGAAATGTTCGCGATCTTGATTGTTTCATTCGGTAGCAAGTAGCTTGTTAGCGAAGATTTGCCGACGCCTGATACGCCGCTTAACACCGATAATTGTCCGATCAACCGTTGACGAAATTCGGTCATACCCTGATCGGTTTCAACGCTGGTACAAATGATGTCGTAACCGAGCGGTTGATAAATAGAGTAGATCTCGAAAGGGTCCGTTGTGGATGGCAGTAAATCGATTTTATTAATCAGGATGACAGCTTCTATCCCTTGTTGCTCTGCCGATAGCAGATATTGATCGAGCAGAAAAAGGTTCGGCTCTGGAGATACCGCGAGGCATATTAGTAGCTGAGTGATATTTGCTGCGACGGCACGAACCTGCCCAAATCCATCCACCCGCTGCAACAGGTTTTCCCGGGGTAGAATCGCCATCACGCGATGCTCCTCGTTGGTGCCGGCTTCGATAGCGACCTTGTCGCCACAAACGATACTGCCGAGATTCGATTTGATTTTGCAGTCGATCAAGATGCCCGGTTCAAGCTCGACCAGAATCCTGCCGCCCTGATGCGAAACCACTAACCCCTGTTGATGGTTGTCGCTATGCCGGTAAGCTGACTGGGCCGCTTCGATTCTCTTTTTTTGCTGTTGGCTAAGCCTACGCTTTGCCATGCACGAACTGCCTCATATCGATGAAATGCCGGCTCAGCAAAAGGACTAGCCGGAAGAGCGGCTGGAAGCAATATTTTCCAGGTGATTGATGCGTATGCTGGCGGGTGGATGCGAGTCATAAAACATCGAGTGCAGGGGGTCGGGGGTTAAAGTGCTGGCGTTGTCCCGATACATATTCACCAGTGCTGAAATCAGGGCCTTGTAGTCACTATTCGAATGAGCGAATTCGTCAGCCTCGAACTCATGCTTGCGCGACATGGCTGAAAACAGCGGGCTGATGAAGTAAGTAAACACGGGCATGACCATCATGAACAGCATTAATGCAGTATGGGTGGAAGCAGTCTCCACTCCTAATGATGAATAAAACCAGTCCGAGCGCATCAACCACGCCAGCAGGGCAAACCCGGCAGCCGAAATCACCGCTGAAAGCAGCAGAGATTTGGTGATGTGTTTGCGCTTGAAGTGTCCCAGTTCGTGCGCCAGAACCGCTTCGACCTCGTCCTCCGACAGGGAGTCGAGCAGGGTGTCGTAAAATACGATACGTTTGTTTTTACCGAAACCGGTGAAGTAAGCATTACCATGCGACGAACGACGTGAGCCATCGACGACATAGACTCCGCGGCTTTGAAAGCCACAGCGGCTCAGCAAATCGTCGATGCGCGCGCGTAGGGACGAATTTTCTAATTGGCTGAATTTGTTGAATAAAGGTGCGATGAATGCAGGATACGCCCAGATCATGGTCAGGCTGAAACCCATCCACAGCAGCCAGGCATAAATCCACCAGTGCTCGCCGGCCTGATTCATCAACCACAGGATCGCCGCCAGTAGCGGTGCGCCCAGCACTATCATCAACAAAGCGGTTTTCACCATGTCGACAAACCAGGTGGCGAGGGTTGTCTTGTTGAAACCAAAACGTTCCTCGATAACAAAGGTGTGGTAAAGCGAAAAGGGTAAATCAAGTAAGGAGGAAATCAGGGTAAGGGTGAAAATAACCCCGATCCCGGTGATTAGCGGCGAATATTCGAATCCAGCAAACCATTGGTCTACGAGGTTAATGCCGCCACCAATCGTCCACAGCAATAACCACAGTGTTTCCCAGCCGAGCATGACGCGTCCAACCCGTAACTTGCTGCAACTATAATCCGCGGCGCGCTGGTGGTCCTGCAGCGTTATGCTATCGGCAAAGGCCGCCGGAACCTGGTCATGGTTGGCCTGGACATGGGTTATCTGCCTCTGGGTCAGCCACAGGCGAACCAGCACCGAGGCGGCAAGAAAGCTCAAAAAAACGGTCGTGAAAATATGCATGCGCAAACCAGTCAGATTAAATCTACTATGAAAACTTGCTATAGTTTAACCCATATTAGATGCGCGTGAAGCGCGGAGGATGAAATGGCGCAGGCCGAAACGAATTTGATCTGGATTGACCTCGAGATGACCGGGCTGGAACCGCAAAGCGACCAGATAATCGAAATCGCAACCGTAGTAACCGATGCTCATCTCGAAATTTTGGCGCAGGGACCTGTTATTGCCATTCATCAGCCTGACAGCATTCTTCAGGGCATGGATAATTGGAATACGCGCCATCATGGCGATTCGGGTCTAACGGCTCGCGTCAGGGAGAGTGGCATTAGCGCGGCGGATGCAGAACAGGAGACGCTGGAATTTCTGCGTGGCTATATCGTTGCCGGCAAGTCGCCAATGTGTGGCAACAGTATCTGTCAGGATCGCCGTTTCATGGCACGCCTGATGCCGGAACTGGAAGCTTTTTTCCATTATCGCAATCTGGATGTCAGTACATTGAAGGAACTCACGCGTTTGTGGAAACCAGAACTCACTGGCGGATTCGTGAAAAAAGGTGCTCATCTGGCCCTCGACGATGTTCTCGAATCGATTGAGGAGCTCAAGTACTACCGG
>JAIBDO010000115.1 GCA_024686195.1 Gammaproteobacteria bacterium
GACTTGCCGTGGTCGCTGATATTGTTAAATCCTATAATATCGAACTCAATTTCGGTCGCGGAAACCTGGGTGGCTTGCAGGTCAACCTCAAATTCCAGATTAGCTGACTGCTAACGGACTGCAGATGCGGACGGCTCAGGCGTGGGGGTTAAAGGGGCCCGCCGTCAGATTATAATCGCCAAACACTAGTGGGCGTGTAAAAGGCTGCGGGTCAGTAAATCAGGCGCTCTGCGATGCGAGAGCAATCCATGCGTTACCAATCGATCTGATGTCGATAGCGGTGATTCGCCATAGTCGACCTACCGCTGCCAGATCGCTACCTTCCAGGTCGCTACCCTCTGACGTGCACACCGTTTGCGTATGGAGATCGCGCAGTTAGTGATTGCCCGGGCTGGGCGGCAAAGTCAGATTGCGAATTGAACTCGCGTTGCGGTCTGGGAAAAACTGGCGCCAGTCGCAGGGCTTGTAGACTGACTCAGGGATTCCATAACCGGCTCCGACGACACGTGTTCACTAACGCATAGACTGCAGCGAAAGAAGATGACGTGGCTTTTGTGGTTGACGGTTTCGTCGGTGATAAACATCGGTGAACTGCAATTGGGGCACTTCATAAAACAAATCCCTGAATTGGTTCGGCGTAGTATATCCATTTGTTATCAAATCACAATATATTGCGGTATTAAAAATGGATACATACAATATGTTGTGGTTGTGTCAATTTCACAGGGATTTGAGTTTTTTATTTTATCTCATGGGCTTACAGGATAAAGCTAATAAATCACATTATCTTTGTCGTGTAACTGAAGTTTTCTTAAACGGTAAGATAGATCAATCTGCACACCTGGCGCGTAAAATATATCGCTGTGGAATCGGTCGTGGAACCGATTGATTCGGGAGATCCGAGCGCCTTTTTGATTATTCCGGATTCAGTGCCTTGAAACCGATATCGGTGCGATAAACAGCCGACTCCCAGCTGATTTTCGAAACTAGATCATAGGCGCGCTGCTGGGCTGCGCGCACATCTTCTCCGAGTCCGACAGCGCACAATACACGCCCCCCATCGGAACGAATATTGCCATCATCGTCGGCACGGGTACCGGCGTGAAATACCTTACCATTTTTCGATTCGACGGGAATATTCTCGATTAAATCACCTTTGGCGTAACTGTCGGGGTAGCCGCTGGCTGCCATGACTACGCCGACGGCGCTGCGTTCGTCCCAGCTCGTCGTGCGGGTTTCGAGTTCCCCCTTGCAAGCGGCGAGGCAGAGATCGACGAGGTCGGATTCGAGACGCATCAGGATGGGTTGGGTTTCCGGGTCACCAAAGCGGCAGTTGTATTCGATCACGCGCGCCACTCCATCGTTACCAATCATCAGGCCGGCGTACAGGAACCCCCGATAGCGATTACCTTCGGCATTCATGCCATTCACGGTTGGCTGGATGATGTCACGCATAATCTGTGCTTCGATAGCTGCACTGACTACGGGCGCTGGCGAGTAGGCCCCCATACCTCCGGTATTGGGGCCTAGATCGCCGTTGTCTCGCGCCTTGTGATCCTGCGAACTGGCCATGGGAAGTACCTGCTCGCCATCGACAATGCATATGTAGCTCGCCTCTTCACCGACCAGGAAGTCCTCGATGACGACTCGATGCCCGGCTTCACCAAAGCGATTCGCGGACAGCATATCTCGAATGCAGGCATCCGCATCGGCATGACTGTGCGCGATAATAACGCCCTTTCCAGCGGCGAGACCGTCCGCCTTGATGACGATCGGTATGGTCTGTTTCGCGGCATAGACACAGGCCGCGTCGAGGTCAGTGAAACTGCGGTAAGCGGCGCTCGGAATATTGTGTCGAGCGAGGAATTCCTTGGTAAAGGTTTTTGAGCCTTCAAGTTGCGCAGCGCCTGCGCTGGGGCCGAATATAACAAGCCCTGCGGCTTCAAAGCGATCGACGATACCCGCCACCAGCGGTGCCTCTGGCCCGACGATAGTGAGATCAATGCCGTTAGTTCTGGCGAAGGCCAGTAGCGAGTCGATGTCTTCGGCACCAATACTCACATTTTCGACATTGCTCTCGAGTGCGCTACCGGCATTACCGGGCGCAATAAAAACGTGTTCGACCAGACTGGATTTTGCCGCTTTCCATGCCAGTGCATGCTCGCGCCCACCGCCTCCGATAATTAACAGTTTCATGCGCTTACCTTGCTCGTGCTAGTGGCGGAAATGGCGCATACCGGTAAACACCATCGCCATGCCGTGTTCGTTTGCAGCGGTGATGACATCGTCATCACGCATCGAGCCACCCGGCTGGATGATCGCTCGAATGCCAACGTCACCGGCTGCATCGATACCGTCGCGAAACGGAAAAAATGCATCAGAGGCCATTACTGAACCGGTCACTTCGAAGCTGGCATGCGTGGCCTTGATTGCGGCAATACGCGCACTGTTGATGCGCGACATCTGGCCAGCCCCGACGCCGATGGTCATGTTGTCACGCGCATAGATGATGGCATTCGACTTGACGAATTTGGCGACCTGCCAGGCAAACACCAGATCCTGCATTTGCTGTTCGTCGGGCTTGATGTCAGTGACCACTTCCAGACCCTGGTAAAGCTTCTGGTCGGCCTGTTGCACCAGTACGCCACCGTTGACGTGTTTGTAGTCATAGCGCACACCGGCTTCATCCCAGGGATCGCAACATAACAGGCGCAGGTTTTCCTTGCTGGCAACCACCTCTGCAGCACCATCGAGGATTCCGGGCGCGATGATAACTTCGACGAACTGCTGCTCGATGATTGCCCTGGCGGTGACGGCATCCAGCGGTCGGTTGAAAGCGATGATGCCGCCGAACGCCGATTCAGGATCGGTGCTGAAAGCGCGCTGGTAAGCCTCTTCGATAGTCGCCGAGACGGCGACACCGCAGGGATTGGCATGCTTTACGATTACGCAGCAGGGGTCGCTGAACTGCTTAACGCATTCGAGTGCCGCATCGGTATCGGCAATATTATTAAAGGAAAGTGCCTTGCCCTGGATCGACCGCGCGTTGGAAACGCTGGGTTCGAGGTTCTCGGTCGCGGTGTAAAATGCTGCCGCCTGGTGCGGGTTCTCACCATAGCGCATCGACATGTTGTGATGATATTGCAAATTCAGGGTGCGCGAGAATTCCTGCTTTTCAGTGCCCTGAGTCAAACGTCCGAAGTAGTTGGCGATCGCACCATCATATTGTGCGGTATGCTCATAAGCTTTGATGGCAAGCGAGAATCGAGTGTCATCACTTACCGAGTTGTCGGCGTCAATTTCCTGTAGCAATTGTGGATAGTCATCGGGGTCGACGACGACGGCTACGCTGGCGTGATTTTTAGCGGCGGCGCGCACCATTGCAGGTCCACCGATATCGATGTTTTCAATGGCATCATCAAGACTGCAATCCGGGTTGGCCACCGTTTTCTGGAATGGATAAAGGTTGATAATTACCAGGTCGATCGGCTCGATACCATGTTCCTGCATGACGGCTTCGTCGAGACCGCGACGGCCGAGAATACCGCCATGTACCATTGGGTGTAGTGTTTTGACGCGACCTGCCATCATTTCCGGAAAGCCCGTATAGTCGGAAATTTCGGTGACTGCGATGCCTTGCGCGGCAATCAGGCCTGCGGTGCCGCCGGTAGACAGAAGTTCCACGCCTTTGTCTGCAAGGGCTTGCGCCAATTCAACGATGCCGGCTTTATCTGAGACGCTGATCAGCGCGCGACGAATGGCTTGGGGCATAGCGGGTCCGTATCGATATTGAGGAAGGTGGCATTATATCTGAATATCGACAAATCCGATCCAGAAAACCGGCAGTATTAATGATCGATATGATATTGCTTAAGTTTCTTGCGCAGGGTGCCCCGGTTGATGCCAAGGCAGGAGGCGGTTCTCGACTGGTTGTTATCGCAATGCCTCAGCACGGTCTCCAGCATCGGTTGCTCGATTTCGGAGATTACGGTATCGAAAAGATTACAGGGTAGTTCTCCATCGAGATCATCCAGATATTTTCGAATCGCCTGTTCTACCGATTGCTGCAACAAACTTGTTTTTTTCTTTTGTGCCACACTCTCTAACCACGTTGCATCGCCGGCGCTAGTCAACACGCCATTTCATAGCTATCCAATTGGCAGTCGTTAAAGTAAGCGTTGATCGTATCCAGTTGCTGAGTTGCGGTCTGTGCCTGCATTAACAGCGGTTTGGCCTTGGCATAACTCACGTTATGGGCAAGTTGCCAGTTGATATGCTTACGCGCGATCTGCACCCCCTGATACTCACCGTAAAACGCATATAGATTTTTTAGATGGCTTACAAGCCATGCTTGTTTTAGTTCGTCCGCGGGTTCCTCAGGTTTTTTTCCGGTGCTCAGATAATGATCAATCTGGCCGAATATCCACGGTCGTTGCTGCGCAATACGGCCGACCATAATAGCATCAGCAGCCGTGAAGTCCATGACCATTTCTGCTTTTTTGGCTGAATCGATGTCGCCGTTGGCAATGACGGGTATCTGGATTTTGCGTTTTACCTGACGAATGGTTTGATACTCTGCCGAACCCAGAAAGCGATCTTCGCGACTGCGACCGTGAATGCTGAGTGCCTGAATGCCACAGTCCTCGGCAAGCTGGGCAATCTCCACGGCGTTGTTTTGCGCACGTGACCAGCCGGTGCGGATCTTGAGTGTTACCGGTACCTCGACCGCGGCGACCACTGCCAGCAGGATTGATTTAACCAGCTCACGATCTTTGAGCAGCGCTGAACCCGCGTCAACCTTGCATACTTTCTTGGCCGGGCAACCCATGTTGATATCGATTATCTGCGCGCCGTTGGCAACGTTGTATGCCGCTGCCTCGGCCATTAATTGCGGTACACCCCCGGCGATCTGTACGATGATTGGCCCCGGCTCACCGGTATGGTCCATGCGCAATCGAGTCTTGCGGCTGTCGCGCAGGTCCGGGCGACTGGTAATCATTTCGGACACGGTCATGCCGGCGCCGCGCGCGCGGCACAGCTCACGGAAGGGGCGATCAGTGACGCCGGCCATGGGCGCCAGTACCAGTCGGTTTTGCAATTGATAGGGACCTATTGCAAATGACATGTCAGGTTTTACCGGTCGCTTTTTTAGCTGGGCTGGCAGATTTTTTCACTGATTTTTTCACTGATTTTTTGGCCGTCTTTTTTGGCCTGGCCACGCGCTGCTTCGGTATCGATTTACACTCTGTGAAAATGCGGTGATCACAGGTCGCACAAATGTCTTTGTCCAGCCGTGCAAAGATCCCCGGAATAGCTTCTTCCTTGCCGTCGAAGATGTTGGCATCTCCAATTTCATCGCGATAACCTCCGCGATCGAAAACCTTCGCGGCACTATCGCGTAGGCGATACAGATAGAGATCTCCTCCTATGGCACGCCGTTCACGGGCCTCGGTGACAATCAGCTCGGCGCCGGCGATATCGACCTGACTGACACCCTTGGTCAGCAGGAAAAGGTGCTTCTGCTCGGGATAATGCTCGCGATAGCGGCGTAATATTTCACTGACATGCGCTACCGATCCGAAATAAATGGAGTCGTCCAGGCGCAGGATTTTGAGCTGTGGGCATTCGGGCAGAAACTGTCCGTAAATAAACTTGCGCGAGTGCGACGCTGGATCAGGCACACGCGGTGACAGTCTCGGGTGTGACGTTTTGCGCAGGAAGATCATCAGCGACATGATGACTCCGGCCAGGATGGCAAATTCGATGGAGAAGAAAACCGTACCAAAGAAGACCAGCCCAAGAATAATCGCTTCGTTTTCGTCGGAGCGCAGGATCTTCATGATCTGCTTGAAGTTGATCAAGCGCCAGGCGACCAGAAATAGTAGCCCTGAAACCGCTGCCTTTGGTAGATAGGACGTCAATGGTGCGATCAGCAAGACCAGCGCGATCAACAACACGCCGGCGAGCGCGGCTGCCAGCGGAGTGCGGGCGCCGGCATCGTAGTTTGCGCCGCTGCGGTTAAACGAACCGGTCGCGACGTAGGATGAGAAAAAGCTGCCAAAGATATTGGACAGGCCCTGGCCGATAAACTCCTGATTGCCGGCGAGTGGTTGTCCGGACTTGAGGGATATAGAGCGCGCGATAGAAACGGCTTCAGTCAATGCGAACAGTGTCATGGTCAGTGCCAGCGGCGACAGTTGGCGAAAGGTCTCCAGCGTAAACTGAGGTAATGATAAGGGCGGTAATTGCGCCGGTAATGCACCGACCATCACGATGCCGGAAATTTCTTCGCCAAAAGCGAAGTTGAACACGGCGGCAACCAGGCTGCCGGCAATCAACGCGACGACCATGCTCATGCCACCGAGACGGCGTTGGGACAGTATGCCGGTCAACAGGGTGATGGCGCCGACCAGCATGACAAGTGGATGCAGGTGCATCCAGTTCTGCCACAGAAATTCGATCGTATTGAACAGATGAGCACCTTCAGGAAACTGGATGCCAAGGAAATCCTTGGCCTGCTTGGCGGCAATAAGGCATGCGGCACCTGCGGTGAAACCGACGACCACGGAGTGAGAGATGAAATTGACCAGCGCGCCAAGCCTGACCACGCCCATGATGAGTTGCAGTACACCGACCATGAAGGCCAGGGTGATCGCCAGCGCAACATACTCTTCGCTACCAGGTGCTGCCATTCCGCTGAGTGATGCAAACATGATAATGGAAGCCGCCGTTGTTGGACCGGATACCAGGTGCCAGGAAGAACCAAACAGAGCAGCAATGATGGCTGGAACCATACTGGTATAAAGCCCGTACTCAGGAGGCATGCCGGCAATAGCTGCAAAAGCGACACCTTGCGGCAGTACGATGGCCGCACCGGTGAGCCCGGCGATCGCGTCGGCGCGCACGGTAGTGCGAGTCATGTTCCTGCCCCAACGCAAAAATGGCAGGAAACGCTGTAATCGATAAATCAGATTCATATTCCGGATGCGCTCAGTCGGAGGTTTCCGGACAAAGGACTGCAGGCGCACCGGGGTGGTTGCGGTCGTCACTCCCAAGAATGGATTTATACATTAGAGATAGTTAGATATGTGTGTGAAATTGACTTCGCTAACTCTAGCTCGCCGTGCGCTAAATGCAATAGCCGCGGCGTCTGGAGAGCCGTAATATACTCTCAGATTTAATGTGCAGACAGCATTATATTTCGATGTCGCCATTAATGTGACTTATTTGTAAAAAGCCGTCGTCAGCCATCAAAAGAATTCGAACTCGTAGGTCAGAGCATCGGTGCCCGGATCGATAATTTCGAGCCTGAACTGGATGGGAAGCTGTGATTCAATGACGTTGCGGTTACGGTCTTGCAGCAGGTATTCGTTCGGTCTGAAGCGCCGATTTGCGATGAGCTTGCCTTTCACGTCGAACAGGCTGATCAGTAGATCCGGCATCCTCTGCGTAAACGGCGCCTGATTGATAAAGGAGCCGGTGATCATCAACGCATTGGATGCGATCGGGTGGGTGAACACGTTGCGTTCGAGCAGGCGGATTTGCTCCGAACTGGCAAACTCACGTTCCGCGCAGGGTAGCAACTGGCAAAGGTTGATGACCTGTTGCTGGAAACGCGGATCTTCGATGAGCTGGTAGCGTTGATAATAGATTGCCTGGGCAATGCCAAGCGCACTCAACAACAGGATGCCGATGAACCAGCTCAGCGGCGCAAGGGAAAAAAATGAACGCCGTTCAGAACCGTACATGGCTTCATGCAGGCTGAGCGTCTGGCTTTCCCGTTGGCCTACGTCGGCGTCCGCACTGTCATCCGGTTGTGCGCCAGTATCGGGGAGGTGCTGTTGCTCATAACCGGCTGGTAGCTCGCCTTCATAATTTTTCAACCCGAGCAGCGCGTTAAAAACGGCCCCGCACTGACTGCAACGCACCTTGCCGTAGGCCTCGCGTAATTGGGCATCCGTCAGGCGAAACCGGCTATTACATTGATCACAGCTGGTCTCCATCACTTCACCTAAGTGTGTGCTGCTAACCATTAGTCACCCGTCAACGTCCTTTTATCCATTGTCGTCTATGACAGCCTGCGGCCTCCGATACAGGCCCAATCGCCACTTTGGCGAGCGGGTTCCAGCGTAAAAAATCCACTGTAGGCAGATTGAATGTTTTTCAGCTGCGATACGAGAATCCCGGAAAGTACTATTTTCCCACCCGTGTTGACCCGTTTGGCAAACTGGCTGGCCAGATCGACCAACGGGCCTGCCAGTATGTTGGCCATCAGCAGGTCGACCGCAGTATCGCCAGCTGCTGCGGGTAGGCAAACTTCGATTTGTTCGGCCGTGACCGCGTTGACTTCCATGTTTGATTTGCAGGCGGTCAGGGCCTGCTCGTCAATATCAACGGCAAGCACACGGTCTGCTCCCAGTTTGATGGCGGCGATGGCGAGAATGCCCGAGCCACAACCGTAGTCAATCAGCTTCAGATTCTGCAGATCCTGCTCTGCCAGCCAGGCAAGGCAAAGGGCCGTAGTCGGATGGCTACCGGTACCGAATGCCAGTCCTGGATCCAGGCGGACTATGGTGGCGTCAAGGTCTGGTGGATCACTCCAGGTCGGTACTATCCATAATTTGGGGGCACACTGCAGGGGCTTGAAATGTTGCCGATAGGCCTGTTGCCAGTCGCGGTCCTGGAAGCTGTCCTGGGTGACGGTAGACGCGAGCTGTGGCGGCAGGCGCGCCAGCAACCGTTGGACGAGCTCTTCGGGATCGCTGCCCTCAGCGAACGTAGCGCTGACGACTGACTCGCGCCATACCGGGCTTTCGCCAGGCAGCGGTTCGTAAATTGGTTCATCGTGAGCGTCCGCAAGGGAGATGCTCAACGCGCCGAGCTCCATCATCAGGTCTTCGATCTCGTCCAGCTGTGCCGCCTGGCAGGTGAGACTAAGTTGCCGCCAGCTCATTAGCTTTCTACTGCGACGGCGCTATGCCGCACCCTGCATGACTTTAGCTTGGTCAGAGCGCTCAACATAGTTTTACTATGCCTGCGCACTCTTCGGTCGCGAAAGTCATGAAGGGCACAGCCTTTCGCGGTCTCGCTACGAAAGCTGGTGAGAATGCACATGAGTTATTATCCTGACGGTCTAGTCGAGCCCGAGTTTTTTCTCGAGATAGTGGATGTCGGTGCCACCCTCGGCAAAATTCTCGTCGCTCA
>JAIBDO010000185.1 GCA_024686195.1 Gammaproteobacteria bacterium
AAGGCTGCATTTTCGGCAATGTTCATCGCGAAACTGGTTTTACCCATCGATGGACGACCTGCGATGATGACCAGGTCCGAGCGTTGTAGCCCCGACGTCTTTTCGTCAAACAGGGTGAACCCCGTTGCAATGCCGGTAATCGATTCCTTGTTGCGATACATTTCCTCAACGCGTTTGACGGCGCGCCCGAGCAAATCATTTATCGCTTCAAAACCCTCACGATTGCCGGCGCTCTGCTCGGCGATCATAAACACTTTGCGCTCGGCTTCATCGAGCAGTTCCTTGCTGCTGCGGCCATCCGCGTTATAGGCGCTGGCGGAGATTTCGTTGCCAATCTGTATCAGACTGCGCAATATCGCGTATTCACGCACAATATTCGCATAGGCCTTGGTGTTAACCGCGGTTGGTGTGTCATTGGCAAGAATACTGAGATACGCCAGGCCACCGATGGTATCCAGTTCGCCGCGCGAACCCAGCCACTCTGAAACGGTCACCACATCGTAGGGATGGCCGTCGGCGGCGAGCGCACTGATAGCGCGCAGGATGAGGCTGTGGTCGTGACGATAAAAGTCCCCTTCAACCACGATGTCGGCGACATCATCCCATGAGCGATTGTCCAGCATTAATCCACCAATAACCGATTGCTCAGCCTCCAGCGAATGCGGCGGAACCTTGAGGTCATCGACACGCTGGCTGAGTTCGGCTAAACGGGAGGTAATTTCAGACATGGGCGGGGTTCGGGATCAACATCGGGCCGCTATGATAAACCTTTTTCACAAGGCCCTAAACAAAAAGGCTGCACTAAAGGCAGCCTTTCTTCAAAAAACCAGCGGAGGGGGTTACTCTTCGCCGATGATATTGACCGTTACCTGAGTATCGACATCGGTATAGAGGTGGATGTCGACAATGTGCTCACCGACGGTGCGCAAGGCGCCTTCAGGCATGCGGATTTCGCTTTTCTCGACGTTGCCACCGAGGCTTGCTATCGAGTCACTGACATCGGCGACGCCGATGGAGCCGAATAACTTTCCTTCTGAACCGACGCGCGCAGTAATTTCGATAGCACCCAGTGCCTCGATTTCCTGTTTGCGGGCTTCCGCAGCCTGACGAGCCTCTGCAGCGGCTTTTTCAAGTTCCGCGCGGATGGCTTCAAATTCAGCCAGATTAGCGGCAGTCGCCATTTTTGCTTTACCATGCGGCACCAGGTAATTGCGCGCAAAACCGGATTTCACATTAACCTTGTCGCCAACAGAGCCCAGGTTTTCAACATTTTCCATCAGAATAACTTCCATTGGATTACCTCTTATCAAAGTTCATTTTCGTTATCAGGTTTTACCGATTTGTTACGGAAAACCAACCAGTTATCGATCACCCCGGTAAGCGAGGTGAGTGCTACTACCTGCGGAAAAACAAGTAACAGCATGTAAAATACGCCCAGTAGCAATCGCGCCTGGCGCCTGGCGCCGAATCGACTGTGCACTATAGCAATGCCCTGGAACATGAATGCAATGACCGCCAGGAACGCCAGGCTGACCAACCATGGTTGCTCGAGCCAGACACTAAGCCCCACGATCAGCAAAGCCACTAAACTCGCGGATTTACCGAGCGCGAGCCCATAAAATTCCTCGCGGAACCCGTTTGAACCAGCCAGGCTCGCCTGCATCCAGCGTGCGACCATCAGTATCAGCATGATGTACAGGTACACCATCGCCACCATCGCCAGTACAAACAACTGCAGAACCTGCAGGTTACGCTGCACCAGTTCCTGCTCCTGCTGCCCGACATCACCCATCCGCAGCATTGCCTGATTGATCATTTCAGACTGAATCGAACCCCAGAACAGATACTGCATGGCGATCGCGATAGCCCCGAGCGCCGTCCCTGCCAGCAGCGTGAGCGGCAACGATCTGGTGCTGCGCAGAGCTTGTGCCAGCAGAATGATCGGTAACCACTGCACCACTCCCGTCCAGAACCCAAGTTCAGGGGCATCGATCAGGGCCCAGGCCACCAGAGTAATACCGAGCATCGACACCGCGATCGCCTTGAGCCCGGATATCGACCCGTGGGTCAGGATGACCAGGCCAACCAGAGAGCAGGACAGAAGCATGCACAAAGAGGCGACCACAACCCCGAACATACTGTTCCCCGCCATCGGCGGTATGAAAACTGCCAGGACCGCCAGCAGTCCGACTACAGCGGCTGCCTGGTATGGCCCCTTCAGGGTATATCTAGCCAGTGCCAATAAACTGACACTCACAGGTTTTATCTCAGCTTGTGTTGGTCGGTATAAGGTAACAGCGAAAGAAAGCGCGCACGCTTGATCGCGGTCGCCAGCTGACGCTGGTATCTGGCCTTGGTACCGGTCACGCGACTCGGCACAATCTTGCCGGTCTCGGTGACGTATTCTTTCAGGGTTTCCAGATCTTTATAGTCGATCTGCTCGATGCCTTCTGCGGTGAATTTGCAGAAACGCTTGCGTCGAAAGTAACGTGACATCTTATTCTACTCCTGCTGCTGCGGTGGTCTCGGCATCGGCCGACTCAGTCTCAGCTGCCGGCGCTTCTGCTGCCGGTGCTTCAGCTGCCGGCTCTGCTTTGGCAGCATCATCGCTGACAGGCGCGGGCTTACGGTCGCTGGATTTGGCTGATTCTTCGCGCTCGACTTCCTTCATCATCGCCGATTTTTCAGTTTCGGCTGATTTACAGGTGAGGGTCAGGTGACGCAGCACGGCATCATTGAAGCGGAAAGCGGACTCGATTTCGTCGAGCACTTCCTGGCTGCATTCGATGTTCATCAGCACGTAATGTGCCTTGTGAATTTTCTTGATCGGGAATTCGAGCTGACGGCGTCCCCAATCCTCTTCGCGATGTATCTTACCGCCGGAATTGGTAATCATGCTGCGATAGCGTTCGACCATCGCAGGCACCTGCTCACTCTGGTCAGGGTGGACCAGAAACACGATTTCGTAATGTCTCATTTGTTCTCCTCGTGGGATAATGCCCCCGGACCGCGATCCGTGGAGCAAGGAGTGATTCGAAGGCCGGTTACAGCTCCCGAATCAAGGAGCGCGGATTGTACCCGAGCGGCGCCCGGCCCGCAATAGAAATGGCGCAAAAAGACAGTGCTGAAATGCTGTCGTTGCCAGAGGGATCAGCCACACGCATCAACCAGGCGCATCAAGAACACAAAACCGCAAACCGAGGGATGGCCACCAGGCAGATATGGTTCAGTACTGCCGCTGGCCTCAACTGGCCATTAACCTCAACTAGCCGACGACGTTGAGCGCGAACGCAGTATTTCGTAGAGGCAGATACCGGTAGCCACCGAAACGTTGAGACTTTCCACCTGACCGCGCATTGGCAATTTGACCAGGTGATCGCAGGATTCCATCGTCAGACGCCGTAAACCCGAGCCTTCGGCTCCCATCACCAGTGCGATCGGCCCATTGTAGGCGTGATCGTAGAGGCTGTCAGGGGCTTCGCCACTACTGCCGTAAACCCACACCCCGGCCTGTTTCAGTTCCTTCAGGCTGCGCACCAGATTGGTCACCTCGATCACCGGGACCGATTCGGCGCCGCCCGCGGCAACCTTGCGCACCGTGGCATTGACCTTGACCGCTCGATCGCGCGGTATGATAACCGCATCAACCCCACAGGCATCGGCACTGCGCAGACAGGCCCCCAGGTTATGCGGATCCTGAACGCCGTCGAGCACCAGCAACAGAGTATTGGCATTGATGGATTGCAGGCACTGGTCAAACGTCAGTGCCGTGCTCGAGTCGATGATTTCCAGCAGACAGCCCTGATGCTTGTCACCACCACCGAGCTGAGTCAGGCGCTCGCGTTTTTCCATGCGTACTTCGACGCCGGCGGAACGCGCCTGCTCGACCAATTCCAGCAAGCGCGGGTTGCGCCGATCCGCGCAATAAAGCGCCAGGCAACGATCCGCAGACTGCTTGAGAAATTGCGTCACCGCGTGGATGCCGTATACAAAGCGCTCATTCATAAGAAGTATGCCGCATCAGTATGCTTTATCAGGAATTGGCTTTGCCATTGGCACTCTTCTTCTTTTTATTACCACCTTTGCGCTTACCACCAGCCCGGTCCTTTCCTGCAGCCTTTGGACCACGCTGCTGATCTGTTTTGCCTTTGCCACCTTTGCGCCGGGTTTTGCCGATCTGCTTTTCAGCGTCGCTACCAACCAGATCAAAGTCGATTTTGCGATCTTCCATATTCACCCGCGCCACCACTACCTGCAGGCGATCACCCAGGCGATAGCTGCGCCCGGTCAACTCACCCACCAGGCGGTGATGGGCCGGGTCGAACTGGTAGTAATCCCGCTTCAATGAAGTCACGTGCACCAGGCCGTCGATCAACAGGTCATCAAGCTGCACGAACAGGCCGAAATTGGTTACCGCGGCCACAATGCCGTTGTATTGCTCGCCGATCTGTTTTTGCAGGAACTCGCATTTGAGCCAGTCCGAAGCATCACGGGTAGCGTCATCAGCCCGGCGTTCATAGCGTGAGCAGAGCTCCCCCAGCGACGTCATTTTGGCCAGATCGTAGGAATATCCCGCAGCACTTTGCTGGGCAATCCAGTGCTTGATGGCGCGGTGCACCAGCAGATCCGGATAGCGACGAATCGGCGAAGTAAAATGTGCGTAATCCTTGAGTGCGAGACCAAAGTGGCCGATGGTGGTGTCCGGGCTGTAGCAGGCCTGCAACATGGAACGCAGTATCACGGTTTGTATCATGTCGGCTTCGGGCCGTTTACGCGCTTCATCTACCAGGCGCGCATAATCGGTCGGCGTCGGGTTTTCAGTGCCCATGGCAATCCCGAAACCGGCCAGGAATTCCTGCAGATTCGGCAGCTTGTCGGCATTGGGGCCCTGATGATTGCGATACAACGCGGGTAGCTTGCGCTTTTTCAGGAAGCGCGCGGCGGAAATATTCGCCGCTATCATGCATTCTTCGATTACCAGATGCGCTTCGTTGCGCTGATAAGGCAGAATCGCTTCGATTTTGCGCTGCTCATCGTATTTAAAGACCACTTCCCGCGTCTCGAACTCTATCGCGTGGCGCCGCTTGCGTGCTTTGGCCAGTGCCTGGTAGACCTGCTTCAAATTCTGCAGGTGATCAACAACCGGGGCCATTGATGGACTGGCAGATTCGCCGTCGAACAAAACGGCCGCGACATCTTCATAGATCAGGCGCGCGTGCGAGTGAATCACGGCATTGAAAAAGTCGAATTGTTTGATGGTGCCCTGGTAATTGATTTCCATCTGACACACCAGGCACAGGCGATCGACGTCAGGGTTCAGCGAACACAGGCCGTTTGACAACACTTCGGGCAACATCGGCACCACTTCACCGGGGAAATAGACCGAGGTGCCCCGATTCAACGCTTCCTTGTCGATCGGCGAATCAACCCTGACGTAATGCGCGACATCGGCAATCGCCACGAACAGCCGGAATCCTTCCGCCAGCGGTTCACAATAGACGGCATCATCAAAGTCGCGTGCGTCGGCACCATCAATGGTGACGAAAGGCATGGCACGCAGGTCGCGTCGATTGAGTTTATCCTGCTCCAGCACCTCGCTTTCCAGATTCCGAATCGACTCCATGACCGATTCATTCCATCCGTGCGGTATGTGATGCGTATTGAGCGCAATCGTGACTTCCATACCGGGCGCATTCTCGTGGCCCAGCACATGTTCGATCAGGCCGATCGGCTGACTGTGACCGGACGGGTACTCGGTAATGCGTACCAGCACGATGTCGCCCTGCTGTGCGGAATGGCCAACTTCACGGTTCAGCAGCACATCCTGCACCAGCCGCTTGTCGTCCGCTTTCACATACTCGATACCGCTCTCGCTGTAGTATCGGCCCACCAGTGTTTTATGGGCACGTTCCAGCACCGACACCACGGCACCCTCTGCGCGGCCCCTTTGCTTATCGAAGTTCGCAATCTTGACCGCAACCTTGTCGCCATTCATCAAGGTCCGCATCTGTCGGGCCGGCAGGAAAATATCCTTGCCGCCGGATTCCGGGGCCACAAAACCGAAGCCATCCGGGTGAGATTGTACAAAGCCCTTTTCCAGATCCATATGATCGAAGCTCAGGTAGCCACCGCGCCGATTACGGAACAGCTGACCGTCACGAACCATGGCTTGCAGGCGTCGGCGCAGTGCCTCCTCACGGGTTTCGTCGTCGTAACCCAGTGCCTGGGCGATATCTTCCAGGGGCAGCGGTACCTGTTCAGATTTCACCAGTTCAAGCAAATGCTCGCGACTGGCT
>JAIBDO010000134.1 GCA_024686195.1 Gammaproteobacteria bacterium
CGGCATCAACGGGGCGGTTTCGGCAGCCGCGCTCGCAGCGCGCGGAGCGAAAGTGGCGTTGATCGATGCGCGCGATTTCGCCGGCTTCACCAGCCAGCAGTCATCCAATCTGGTGTGGGGTGGCATCAAGTACATGGAGGGTTATGAATTCGGACTGGTCGCCGGTTTGTGCAAATCGCGTAATGAACTGCTGGACAGCTTCCCGTCTACCGTGAAAGAAATCCGTTTCCTGATGACCCTGACCCACAAATTCCGCTTTCACCCCTGGATAATACTGGCCAGCACCTGGCTGTACTGGTTGCTGGGGCGCGGCAAAACACGCACTCCACGTATTCTATCAATGGGTCAGATTCTAGAAAGCGAACCATTAATCGACACCTCCGACGGGCGTGCCGGCATCGAGTATTCCGACGCCTTCCTGCACGACAACGACGCTCGCTTTGTATTCAATTTTGTGCGCAGCGCGATGGACAAGGGCTGCGCGGCGGCGAACTACGTCGAATCCAGAGGTGCGATGCGTGATTCCGCCGGCCACTGGAAGACGGAGGTAAAGGATCAAATCAGCGGCACCACTTTCACCATACGATCAAAGACCCTGATCAATGCCGCTGGTGCTTATGTGGATCATCACAATCAACTCTGTGACATCGATACCCAGCATCAACATCTGTTGTCCAAGGGAATTCACCTCATTGTGCCGCAGATTTCAGAGAATCACCGGGTGCTGGCATTCTTTGCCACCGATGAACGCCTGTTTTTTGCGATTCCGATGGCGAACCGCACCTGCATCGGCACCACCGATACACTCGTTCACAACCCGGAGACGGAGGTGAGCGATGAGGATCGAGACTTTGTGCTGAGCAACATCAACGCGCGCCTGAATTTGCCCAGGCCCCTGCAGCGGGAAGATGTTATTGCCGAACGCTGCGGCGTACGTCCGCTGGCGGCGCTCAAGAGCAGCGGTAACTCACTCGATGTAAAGCACATGTCGCGCAAACACGTGATCGAAGTAACCGACAACCGCAGGCACATCAGCATATTCGGCGGCAAACTGACCGACTGCCTTAACGTCGGCGATGAGATCTGTGAGCGGGTGACAGAATTGGGTATCGATCTGCAACCTGGTGGAAAATGGTATGGCGAACCCGACGCGCAGACGCGAGACGATTTTTTCCGTCGGGCACATGCGACAGGGCTCGATGAGATCGTCGCCAGTGACACGCATGAGGCACTCAGCGATCGACTGTGGCGCCGTTATGCCGCCAACGCAAATCTCATGCTCGACGCAATCGAGAAAGATCCCACACTTGCCGAGCCTCTACTTGAACAAGCGGGCATCCGTCGATGTGAAATCGCTTACCTGGCGCAGCATGAAATGATCGTGAAACTCGAAGACTATCTGCGCCGGCGTTCCAAGATCGAATTATTGATGGCGCGCGAAACATTGCAGAAATCAGCAGGGCTAAAGGAAGCCTGCGAACAGCTGTTTGGCGACCAGGCACAGCAGCGCATCGATGAGTACTTCAATTAGTCACCATTGCCACGGGGCGGGAACGGCCAGTCCACAGTCGAAAACCCATGCAAGGGCTGGTCTGACCTAATGCAATGACGCTAAACTGGTCTGCCAAACCACCAGACCAGGCTCTAAAAATGGGGAAACAATGAACCAGTACATTCTCAGCATCGACCAGGGCACCACCAGTTCACGGGCCATGCTATTCGATGAAGACGGACACGCCGCCTTCACCGCACAACAGGAGTTTACCCAGTTTTTCCCCAGAGGCGGCTGGGTCGAGCACAATCCAGAGGAAATCTGGACGAAAACCCTGGACGTGGTGCAACAGGCCCTCGAACATGCCAGCCTGGCCGGGCGCCAGATCGCTGCGATCGGCATTACCAACCAGCGTGAAACTACCGTGGTCTGGGATCGATCCAGCGGCGAACCGGTCTACAATGCCATCGTCTGGCAGGATCGGCGCACCGCCGATTTCTGCGAAGAATTGCGTGCACAGGGACACGAAGCCAGCGTGTCCGCCAAAACCGGCCTGCTGCTAGACCCCTATTTCTCAGGCACCAAGATCAACTGGATCCTGGAAAACGTCAAGGGCGCCCGCGCCCGTGCCGAAAAAGGCGAACTTGCCTTTGGCACCATCGACAGCTTCCTGATCTGGCGTCTGACCGGGGGCAAGTCGCACGCAACCGACGCCACCAACGCCTCGCGCACCCTGATGTTCAACATCCACGAGCAGTGCTGGGATAGCGAATTACTCGAACTGCTGTCGATCCCCGACTCACTGTTACCCGAGGTACTCGACTGTGCCGCTGATTTCGGTACCACCAGCAAAGATCTGCTTGACGCCGAAATTCCAATTGCCGGCGTCGCCGGTGACCAGCAGGCCGCATTGATCGGACAGGCCTGCTTCGAGCCCGGCATGATTAAAAGCACCTACGGTACAGGCTGTTTCATGATGCTCAATACCGGAGAGCAGGCGCTGAGTTCGAGTAACAAGCTACTGACTACGGTGGGTTACCGACTGGCCGGCAAAACCACCTACGCGCTGGAAGGTTCGATCTTCGTCGCCGGTGCAGCGGTGCAGTGGTTGCGAGACGGACTCGGCATCATCGACTCAGCCGAGCAAACCGAAACCATGGCCGCCTCACTGGATTCGAATCAGGGTGTGTACCTGGTGCCCGCGTTTACCGGCCTCGGAGCACCACACTGGGATCCCGATGCCCGCGGTGCCATCTTCGGCATCACCCGCGATACCGGACCGGCACAACTGGTACGCGCCACCCTGGAGTCGGTGTGTTACCAGACTTTCGATCTGCTCGAAGCAAAGCGCCGTGATGGTCTGACACCGACGCGCCTGCGCGTCGATGGTGGCATGGTACAGAACAACTGGCTTTGCCAGTTTTTATCCAACCTGCTCAACATCGTCGTCGAACGTCCGGCGCAAACCGAAACCACCGCGCTTGGCGCCGCTTATCTCGCCGGTTTACAGGTTGGCATTTTCAGCTCGCTTGAAGACATCGCTGGGCGCTGGCAGGCAGATCGGGAA
This sequence comes from Gammaproteobacteria bacterium, assembly GCA_024686195.1. Taxonomy (GTDB): domain Bacteria; phylum Pseudomonadota; class Gammaproteobacteria. The sequence goes on from JAIBDO010000134.1 coordinate 3,060, forward strand.
TTCGATCCGTCGATGGAAAACAGCACCCGAAATCTACTGCTCGCCGACTGGCATGAAGCCGTAATAAAGGTCAAAACCAATGGTTGACCATCCCTCTACTACTCCAGTCATCTTCGCGCAAGCGGGGATGACTGGAGTAGTAGCAAGGACGACAGCGTGCGTTTAAAGGCGGCGTGGCAGGAAGGTAGCCATAATCGCGGCACTCGTCAGAATAGTTGCGAGCAGCAGGTAAAAAACCTCAAACGGCGCAACCAGCAGCACCAATGAAACCATCAGGGGGGTCAATAACTGCGAACCCTCGCGCCAGGTGGAAAAGATCATCGTCATCTCGGTGCGCTCACGCGGCTTGACCATGCGCATGAATGGAATGTTGCCGAGCACATCGACGACCGCACCACCCAGCGCCGCGAGCATCCAGAACAATAAACCGATCGGTTGCGGCTCTCCCAGAAAATACAACATAACCATGCCGATTCCGGTCGACCACAGTGCGCAAACAATGACCAGTCGAGTACCAAAATGGCTGGCCATTCGTCTTATCAGGGGGCTTATGATCAACAGTGAACTCACCAGTGATAAAAATACCCCGGCAACCCAGGTCGAAAGGCCCGACTCGACAACGTAAATCGGCCCGTAGATGAACACCGTCATCCAGAATATTGCCCGCGACAAAGTTATCAGGTAAGCGATACGCAGTGCCGGCTGCGCGAAGTAGCGCGGAATGATACGCAAGATGTTGACCGACGGTTTCTTCGCTTTTCTGATGACCTCACTGTGACCAAGACGCAGGAACCAGAAGTAGCACAGCATGCCGCAGATGGCAAAGGCCGATAACAGAAACGGTGCCCAATGACCGACTTCCTTCCACAACCACAGTCCCAGCACCGGACCGATCATCCAGGCAATACCGGTGTACATTAATCGTTTGGACTCGGTGAAGATCAGTTCCTTTTTGCCAATGTAATCCATGATGTACAGCGACAGGCATATCGAAAATAGCGATGCTGCCGCCGATTGCAAACCGATAGCAATCGACATCACCCAGCCGTCACCAAAGGTCAGGATCGTGATGGCTGTCAGGGAAAATCCTACGCCCAGCGATACGACCCAGCGGCGCTGCAGCAAACGCTCCAGACCGGCAAAGTTGAGAGTGATTAAAAGGGTCAGAATAGATGCCGCAAGGTAAGCGCGGGTCACCATTTCCTTGCTTCCGAGGGCTTCCAGCGCCAGCAGAGGAATCAACCCCATTAGTAACGAACGAGCAAAGCCTTCGCAGGCATTCAGGCGCGCAATGGGTTCGCCCGCATGCCCTGAAAACGCCTGCAGGCCGGTAGGCCGTCGATCAAACAATAGAATTACTCTGCTGGTGACAGAGCCTCATGCTAGGGTAAACAGTCGATCGAAGATAACCATTAAATTCGATCGCGCCTATCGCGTTAACTGATGCCACTTTAACTATTGTTTGCCGTCGCAGCATCTTAACCCAGTTGCGCTGATCGAGGTCTGTCGCTGCTTATTAAAATGGTGCCTATTGTCGCATTTAGTTAATGGACGAAATCTTATGCAACGATTAGTTTAGTCGCCCTCGAGAATCATATCGGCCGCTTTTTCGCCGATCATGATCGACGGTGCGTTGGTATTGCCGGAGACAATCTCCGGCATGATCGATGCATCGGCGATACGCAAGCCTTCAATCCCATGCACGCGCAGGCGATGATCGACCACGGCGGAAGCGTCGTTGCCCATCTTGCAGGTGCCGGCCGGGTGATAAATCGTCTGACTGAAGCGTCGCGCCGCGTCGAGCAATTCATCGTCACTTTGAAATTGGCGACCGGGAACGTGTTCGTCGACGATGCAGTCGCGCAGTGAAGGTGCCTCGGCAATCCGTCGAGCAACCTTGATACCCCCGATTGCGACCACGCAATCGCGCTCATCGGACAGATAATTCGGATGTATCTGCGGATAGGCAAGCGGATCAGGAGACGCAATCGTGATATGACCACGGCTATGCGGACGCAACTGGCACACCGACGCGGTAAAGGCCGAAAACGGATGTACCCCGTCACCGGGCTTGTCCGCGCTCAGGGGCTGCATGTGAAACTGTATATCCGGCCTTGTCACCGTATCGCTCGAACGGGTAAAGACAGTCACCTGGCTCGCCGCCAGGGTCAGTGGACCGGTGCGCGTCAGAAAATACTGCAAGCCCACCATCATTTGTTTCAGCGGATTATTGAGCTCGTCATTAAGTGTGCGCTTGTTGGTCTTGAAAACCAGTCGAATTTGCAGGTGATCCTGCAGATTCTTACCAACCCCGTTCAGTGCATGCCGTGTCTCGACACCTGCCGCTCGAAGCTGCTCCGGGTCGCCAATACCCGAGCATTGCAGTATTTGCGGGGAGTTAATCGCGCCCGCGCTCAACACCACTTCAGCCCTGGCTTCGGCGGCACCGGCACGACCGCCCTGCTGATATTCAACCCCGGTAACGCGCTTGCCATCAAACACCAGCCGGGTCACCTGTGCACGGGTCAATACTTTCAGATTGGCACGTGATTTGGCCGGACGTAGAAAACTTTTTGCCGTACTCCAGCGAAAACCGTTATATGCGGTTTGCTGGAAGTAGCCGACACCTTCCTGCTCGACGCCGTTGTAGTCCTCGTTAAAGGGGATACCGATCTCGGTAGCGGCCTGGATGAAGTGCTCTGCAATGGGCCGGCGCAAACGCAAATCGGAGACCTTTTGTGGACCTCCCACTCCATGATAATGGCTCGCACCACGCTGGTTATCTTCCGATTTTTTGAAATACGGGAGCACGTCATCAAAACTCCAGCCCGGATTTCCTAACTCGGCCCAGCGATCGTAATCTGTCGGCTGGCCGCGCACATAGAGTAAACCGTTGAGTGCACTCGACCCACCCAGAACCTTTCCACGCGGCCATTGCAGTCGGCGGCCGGCGATGCCTTCATCCGGTTCGGTTTCGTAACACCAGTCGAAGGATGGATTGTGCATGGTCTTGAAATAACCGACCGGAATGTGCAGCCACGGATTCCAGTCCCTGCCCCCGGCTTCGAGTAACAAAACCTTGTTGCCAGGGTCGGCCGACAACCGGTTAGCCAACACACAACCTGCCGATCCGGCACCGACAACGATGTAGTCAAAGCTGTTCACATCAAATCCAGCTGATAATAAAACCCAAAATTACACCAATTACACCTAAAACGGAATTAATTTTCTCGTTTTCATACAAAAACCCCTTTTTTGAATTCCATAGCTCAAAATCCATGGCGGATGATGCAACAGAATAATATTCATAACCGGAAGTACTGGAGTCGATGAAGCGCGAACGCGGTTCAACAATCGAACGCGTGCTCGATATTCTCGGCACCGTAGTGGCATCGCCCAAACCGTTGCGTGCGACCGTTACCTGCCCCTGCTGCTCGAGGCAGCACAGGCGCTTTCGCGCCTGGCCGACGGCGATTGACCACTACTATCGGCGCGAAGCCGATTGCGCCAGCAACACCCCCACGGCAACCAGCGCAGCGCCTGCCGCCTGCCACCAGTTCCAAGATTCACCGAGAAACAGCACCACGATAACCATCACATAAAACGGCACAGCGTTCATGTGTAGCGAAGCAAGCAGAATCCCGAGCCCGGCTGCGCCCCGAATCCACATGAACTGTGCCAGCGCCAGCGATGCCACCGAACTGAATACCAGCAAGCCGACATGGTTCGCGTCGAGCAAACCAATGGTAGCGCCAGGAATGGCGAATAAATTCATCAACAGAAAAACAACCAACACCACCGCCAGACTACCCGACAGGGTGATCGTGGTTTGCCCGACGTAGGAAAGCCCGCGAAAGCTGTGATTCGTCGCGCGCGTCGCCCAGGCGAACAGGACCACCGAAAACAGACACAGCAGGCTGCCCCAGCCGAAGTTACCTTCGTTCATACGCGAGCCGGTGGCGAGTAAACCACCCAGCAACGCCAGCAGGATGCCGCATAACAGCAGCGGCCGCATGCGCCGCCCGTCGAGAGTCACTTCCAGCAGGGCACCGACAATTGGCATCATCGACGCGGCGATCGCCGGAGTCACCGCATCCGACATATTCTGTCCTACCAGAAAGGTTATCGAGCCGAAGCCGAAACCTACACCACCGATGCGCAGGCCACCGAGCCAGTTAGCCGCGCGAATCCTTGCGTACCCATCGAGCCAAAGCCAGCAGGCGAACAGAGCGCTAACCGCGATGAGCTGGCGCGCCAGCACCAGTGCGACGGTGCCCCAGCTGGCGAGCATGAATTCGGCAATCGGAAAGGCGAAAGACCACATCACCATCGCTGAAAAGCAGGTCAGGTTGGATACAACAACACCGGGCCGGGCCGTGCTTAAAGGATCTGCATTACTGGACATGGCGCCTTATCTGGATTAACAGGGTTCCGGGACTGTCTGCGCGAATGCGGGTCTCCGGTACAGCTGACGGATTATTAGCGTATCAATCGTCAAACACCAGCGATTTGTCGACTCGGGAATAACCCGCACAGTTGATTAGCTACTGGACGCTATCGGAACGGCCATGTAACACTCAAACTTTACTACCGCTCGACTCAACAGGGTGAGATATGCAAATTATTCAGTCGTTGTTCGTCGCCCTGGTGATTCTGCTGCTCGCAGGCCTGCTAATCGATGGCGCACTGCACCGCACGGTCTGGATCAAGGGTGCCCGCAATGGTTTGTTCAGCTTCCGTCACCTGGCACACCGCTGCGAGCGTGACGAAGACCCCTGGTCTTACTGGTTCGCGATGGGTTTCTACGGCCTTGCGCTAATTTGTCTGTGCGGCTTGCTGATATTCGGTTGAGTTCTGGCGACAGTTCTTTGCCACAGAGTACAGCGACAATGCAGCGCAGCTAATGATCCGAACCATCAACTCCCTCGTACGCCAAGGCAACCGGCATGAAATGCATGCCAGCGGCCCGAAAATAGCCTGGCCGCATTTCCTTTGCAAACGGATAACCATTCAATCGTGAACATTCTCGTGCTGGATACCGACATCGAACGCTGTGCTCACTATCACTGCGATCAGCACGTCGTCAAAATGATTCTCGAGAGCGTGCAGCTAATGTGTACCGCGCTCAATAAG
>JAIBDO010000208.1 GCA_024686195.1 Gammaproteobacteria bacterium
CGCCTTTCACGTGTTCGAACTCGATCGCGTTTTTGCGGCGGTGGCCGTCATCCAGGCGGCACTACCAAGTGGGGTGCCAGTGTTTGTGCTGGCTCAGCATTATCAGAGTTTTGTCACTCGCAGTAGCGCGGCGATTGCCATATCGACAGCCGTTTCCCTGCTGACCATGTCGGCATTATTTTTCATTCTATTCCTATGAACATCTCTTTGTGTTTGCTGAGCGCAACGAACGCCGGCGATATTGCCAAAATCGCCCAAATTCACTTTGACCTGTCAACAGGACCGAGCTTAAACTCCAGCTTTCAATGAGGATCTTGTATGGCTGAAAATCCCCTCTGGCGCTGGTTTGACAACACGTTTCTCGACCTGGGGCGGCAGTTCCGCTGGTCATACCTGCCCCCGCTTATGGTGTATCTGGCTGCCGGGGTTTCCGGGCTGACCTCAATCGTCGGTACCTTTTTTATCAAGGAGTACCTGGACCTTTCAGCCGCATTTCTCGCCGGTCTCATGTTCTGGGCAGGCATACCGTGGACGCTAAAAATGCCGATCGGGCATCTGGTCGATTTGATCTGGCGCCGCAAGGCACTGCTGGTTTACCTGGGTGCCAGCCTGCTCGCACTGAGCATCCTCATCATGTATGGCATCATCGCGCACACCGCGGCCATGGCGGCAATTATGAAGGTCGAGGCCTGGTTCGTGATTTCCACAATAATGGCACCAACCGGATACGTTTTGCAGGACGTGGTCGCAGATGCGATGACCGTGGAGGCCGTGCCCACCATTGACGAACATGGCGAGGCCTACCCAGAGCGCGATATCAAGATTATGCACGTCACCATGCAAACCCTGGGGCGAGTCGCGATCATCGGTGGTTTTGTGGCCGTGTCATTGCTCAACGTGACCCTGTTCGACGGTGTTGAGGAGATGGACGAAGCGGCCAAAATTGACGTCTATGCCAGCATCTATCTGCTGGCATTGATCATTCCGTTAATCTCGATACTCGGCGTCATCCTCGGTGGCATTTTGTTGCGTCGCCGTGCGCGCCAGATGGAAGCACAGGGACTGGATCACAGTAACATCGATAAACTGTTGTTTGCACCTGCTGCTGACACTCACCCCAACTGGTGGATTCTGGGGGGCAGCCTGGTGTTTGCCATCTTCACCATCAGTATGGGTGTCAGCGAAGTTCCATTTGCCCAGGAAATCATCTTCGTCGGTTCCATGTCAATTGTGCTGTTCCTGATGTACCGTCTGCTACTCGAGCTTGAGCCCCGCGCACGCAACACGCTGCTCGGCACGGCCATTATTATTTTCGTGTTTCGGGCAGTACCCCTGGCTGGCCCGGGAACGGCCTGGTTCGAAATTGACGTACTGGATTTCGATCAACAGTTCATGTCGGTGTTGATGTTGATCGCCTCGGCGTTGACCCTGGTTGGTATGTTCGTGTTGCGACCAATGATGGCAAAGCGTTCGATCGCTGCTGTCTTCGTCATTCTGACGCTGGCTGGCGGCTTGCTGTCGCTGCCGAATATCGGACTCTACTACGGCGTGCAGGAATGGACCGCTGCGCACACCGGCGGGATTGTCGATGCGCGCTTTATCGCCATCATCGATACCGCGCTGGAGTCACCGCTCGGGCAGATCGCGATGATTCCGATGCTGGCCTGGATCGCACAGAATGCACCGCCACATTTGAAAGCAACCTTCTTCGCGGTAATGGCCTCCTTCACCAATCTCGCACTTTCAGCCTCGAGCCTGGGGACGCGCTACATGAACGAAATTTACACAGTAACGCGTGAAGTGCGAGATCGCGTTACCGATGCGATTGAAACCACCGCCGACTACAGCGAACTGGGCGTGCTGCTGATCAGCGTTAGTCTGATCGGACTCTGTGCACCGTTACTGACGATCTGGATCATTCAGCGCTCACCGCTGCGCAGCAATCAATAGGCCGACTGAAATAAGAACGCCGAATCGATATACTGGCGCTAAATCACACTTAAGATCCGTTGTCGTCGCTGGACGCGAGCTTCACCGGTTGCCCGTGCGGCGTCGCTAAATAGGCCTGCTCCCAATCCTCACGTTTTGCGCTCATCGCAGGGCGGTCGATTTCACTGTGTTGCGCGATCAAACCTTCAAGAGCGGTGACCACGCACTGGTAATAAGTTTGCTGATCGTCGCTGGCACCATCGGCCTCTGCGTTGCGCAAGGCTTCACCCAATGCCGCCGACCAGCTTGTGGCGCTGAACATTCCGTTTTGCACCAGTGAATCGGCAATGGCCAGCGCCTCGGCCTGCCAGGGTTCATCAAAAGCGGCTTCACCATCGACGCTGGCGAGCGGTTTCAAAGCATTTTCAGCCGATTCATTCATCCCCGCAGTGCTCATTGCTTATCCGCGCTCAGATAGCTTTCCCAGAGATCGAGAAATACCTTGTCGCGACGGCCTGAAGCTTCCGCCCAGAGTTCTTCGGCGCTGAACATGACGCTGTAACAATATTGGTGAATTTCAACGCCCCGCGCCGACTCGTCCGGCAAAACATGGGCACCGTTACAGGCCTGTATCGTGCCACGCCGACCGCGCGCATATTGTGGCAACCGGGTGTGTCCGGCATGCCCATGACTCGCAGCGATGACCTGCTGGCCAATGGCGAACAGCGGCTCAGCGTCGACCTCGGCATCAAATCGATGAGCGTGGCTATGATCTTCCTGCAGCACCTGCTGCAGCGTAAGCGCGGGTGGTGGATCGTCTTCTGCGCCAACACCCCTGGCATCGAACCTGCCGATATCGTCCACCGTCATCCACCCGGCTTCGATATAAGTGGCAAAATCAGTCTGCGCCCAGGAGTCAAAATAGGGGCGACCAAGGTAATCCTCCGGCGAGATCAGTTCCCGGCAGTGACGCCACCAGTCGATGGTAATACCGGGCGTACGTGCGCTTTGCGCCAGGCCCCATTCACGCGCTTCCCAGTCATGATGAAACGGCGTTTCATCAGCATCCACTTCGACCGGACCATACCCCTGTTTACCACCCAGATCATGAATTCCATCCATACCCCTGCTCCCTAACGTTTAATCAGATTGCGATCGGTACCGATCATGGAATTGCGCGATACCAGCTCGGTCAAAGCATCCTCACTCATGCCCCCGGCTCCAGGCGGGCGTTGTGGCAGCACCAGGTAACGCAACTCGGCAGTGCTGTCCCATACCCGCACTTCGATGTCATCATCAATAGCAACGCCGAACTCGGCAAGCACTCCACGCGGATCGCGCACCGCGCGCGAACGATAGGCTGCCGCCTTGTACCAGGCCGGTGCTACGCCAAGAATCGAAAATGGATAACAGGAACACAGCGTGCACACCACCAGGTTGTGTACCTGGTCGGTATTTTCGACAACCTTGAGATGGGCGGTTGCCTTACCGAGGTAACCCAGCTCATCGATGGCGGCAGGTGCATCCTCTAACAGACGCTTCTTATACTCGGCATCCAGCCAGGCTCGAGCGACGACTCTGGCGCCGCGTTTCGGACCGATCTGGTCAGTATAGGCTTCGACCCAGGCATCGATGGTCTGCGGATTGACCAATCCCTTATCGACCAGCAGAGTTTCCAGCGCCTTGACGCGCAGCGCTGATTCGGAGGGTAAATGGCTGTGCAGATGCTGATGGATTTCGGCAACCTTTTCCGCATCGAATTTTGAGGACATCAGTTTCGAACCCCTGCTAGTAAGAGCGGCCAGTGTACTGAATCCCGCAGTGGATTTCAGCTATCGTTTAATCGGCCTGTCCGGGCTCAGTGTTCGATAGTTTTCGACCAGCTTAGCGACTACACTGCGCGCATGATTTCCAGCTTAAGACGACCCACGTTGTTCGACGTGGGCAGGTTACTTTTTTTGGGCGCTATCTGGGGTGGCGCCTTCATTTTTATTGCGCTTGCACTTGACGATTTCGGCCCGGTCAGCATCGCCAGCTGGCGCGTTTCACTCGGTGCCGTGGTGCTGTTGGCAATCGCCCTGTTGATCGGCCAGCCCTTCGCCAGAGAATTCAGGGAATGGCGTAAAATCTTCTTTGTTGGCTGTCTCAACAGCGCAATCCCGTTTTTTCTGATCAGTTGGGGACAACAATTCATCAGCAGCGCGGAAACCGCGCTGCTGATGGCAATGGGCACTTTTTTCACACTGATCGTATCCCACTTCACCAGTCACGATGAACGCATCAACAAACCACGTGCGCTCGGCGTCAGCGTTGGTTTTCTCGGTGTGCTGGTACTCGTTTTCTGGGACATCAGCAACACCGAATCAGGAGCACTGATCGGTCAGCTGGCGGTTATCGTAGCCGGTTGCAGTTATGCCGCTTCATCGATCGTGTCGCGACGACTGACTCATCTGCCGATGATCTCGACGTCGGCAGCGACCTTGCTGAGTGCCAGCCTGTACATGATACCTCTGGCATTTCTGCTGGAAGATCCATTGCCCGCTGAGATCGCCAACAGTTCACTATTGGCGCTCGCCTATCTTGGCGTAGTGGCAACCGCGCTGGCCATGACGATGCGCTTTTTCATCATTCGTGCCAATGGCGCCGTATTCATGTCGCTGGTGGGGTATCTGGTGCCGCTGTTCGGCGTACTGTGGAGCGCTCTGTATTTCGCCGATGCGATTAACCTGCAAACGCTGTTGGCACTGGCGTTGATTCTGATCGGCATCGCCCTCACCCGCAAAGGCAGTTGATTCGTCTTGATGGCAGATCTGCACAGGGTAGCAGATACTGACGCTCCGGGGGAGCGCTCATCAGGGCTTTCATGATCCACAACTGCCCAAATGAGATGCTGCCGTTGGCGCGGACCTGGGCGTTGCATATATCCTCAGCCGGGACTACTTGAGATGCCTGGCGTGGAACTCGAAGTGATCTTCGATAAAGCTCGCGATAAAGTGATAGCTGTGGTCATAACCGGGCTGCATGCGAATAGCGACCGACTGTCCGGCAGCGTCGCATACTGACTTGAAATTATCCGGCAGTAACTGACCTTCGTGCAGGAACTCGTCCCCCTCACCCTGATCGATGAGTATATCGCCAACGCGGGCACCAGCTTCAACGAGGCAGCTGGCATCGTAAGCTTCCCAGGCCGCACTATCATCACCCAGGTAGGCAGAAAAACATCCCTTGCCCCAATCGCAGTTAACCGGATTCGCGATCGGCGCAAAAGCGGAAACCGAACGAAACTCGTCGACACATTTGAGCGCACAGATCAACGCACCATGGCCACCCATGGAGTGTCCGCTGACCGACTTCACTCCCGGCAACAATGGCAGGTTGGCCTCGACAAGGGCAGGTAATTCACGGGTCACGTAGTCAAACATCTGATAATTCGGTTGCCAGGGTTGTTGCGTGGCATTGACATAAAATCCGGCGCCTTGTCCGAGGTCGTAGCGCTCCGCTTCGTCGGCGACCTGATCACCCCGCGGACTGGTGTCCGGAAACACGATGGCAATGCCATGCTGCGCGGCAAAGCGCTGGAAACCACCCTTGGTGCGCGCATTGTCATCGGTGCAGGTCAGGCCCGAGAGCCAGTAAAGTGCCGGCACAGCGTTACTACGCGCCTGCGGCGGCAGATAAACGGAGAAGGTCATTTCGCTGTTACAGCAACTCGACTCGTGCTGATACCGATTCAGATAGCCACCGCTTTCCTTGACGCTTTCGATTTCTTTCATCAGTGGAACCTA
>JAIBDO010000102.1 GCA_024686195.1 Gammaproteobacteria bacterium
ATTTCCGGTTTTGATGACGGTAAATTGATTGCCTACAATCGTACCAGCGGCAAGACCCTGTGGGAGACCACCATCAGCGTGCCCACCGGGCGCACCGAAGTAGAGCGCCTGGTCGATCTTGATGGGCGCTTCGTATTGCGTGATGGGGTGATCTATGTCGTATCCTTTCAGGGCCACCTGGCAGCAGTGCAGGCGGTGAGTGGAGATATTCTCTGGTCGCGCAAGTTTTCCAGCTTTCAGGCCATCGCAATCGATGATAACGCGCTGTATCTGAGTTCTGATAACAGTGACCTGTGGTCTATCGACCGACGCACGGGTTCAGCCTTCTGGAAGCAGGATGTACTGCATGCCCGTAGAATTACCGCTCCGTCGATTATCGGCAATCACCTGGTGGTTTCCGATTATGAAGGATATCTGCACTGGTTCGGTAAATCCGATGGCAAGTTACTGGGTCGAATTCGTACCTCCACCGAGCGTAACTTTGTGCAGCCGCTGATCTGGGGAGACTCGGTGATTACGCACGACAGGTCAGGTATCGTTTCTTCCGTATCGTACCTGCCATGATCCCGGTCATTGCGTTGATCGGGCGGCCCAACGTTGGTAAATCCACGCTGTTTAATGTGTTTACGCGCACTCGCGATGCCATCGTCGCGAATGAGCCAGGTCTGACCCGTGATCGTCAATACGGCGTCGGCGAGCGCAATGGCAAAACCTTTATTATTGTTGATACAGGCGGGCTCAGCGGTGAAAAGCAGGATCTGGACGAACTCATGGCGCAGCAAACGCTTCTGGCCATGGAAGAGGCGGATGAAATTCTGTTCCTGGTCGATGCCCAGGACGGTCTCACCAGCGGTGACCGCCTGATTGCCAACCTGGTGCGTAAATCCGGAAAATCCTGCCAGGTGGTGGTCAACAAGGTAGATGGTTCTAACCCCGATCAGGCACAGGCGGAATTTTTTGCGCTCGGTTTCGAGCATGTGCGCCTGATTGCTGCTGCTCATCGCAAGGGCACGGGCGTGCTGCTGGATCAGCTGTTGGCAGCCTATCCCGAGCAGATAGCGGCTGAAGCAAGCGATTCCGGGCCCATGGTAGCCGTCATCGGACGTCCTAATGTCGGTAAGTCGACCTTGATAAATCGGCTTACCGGGGAAGACCGGGTAGTGGCTTTCGATCAACCGGGCACCACTCGCGACACTATATCGGTGCCCTTCGAACGCCGTGGAAAATCTTATACGCTGATCGATACTGCCGGTGTTCGCAGGCGTGGCAAGGTGCAGGAGACGATCGAGAAATTCAGTGTCATCAAGGCGCTGGAAGCTATTGAGAAATCGAACGTGGTTATCGTGGTTATTGATGCACGGGATGGCCTGACCGATCAGGACATGACGTTGCTGGGCTACGTCGTCGAAAGTGGCCGCGCTTTGGTAATTGCGATCAATAAGTGTGATGGGCTCGATCCTGACCAGCGCGATGAAAATCGCAGCGTGATGGAGCGTCGCCTGGGCTTTGTGTCCTTTGCGGCGCAACACTTTATTTCGGCCCGTCATGGCACCGGTGTTGGTGATTTAATGACTTCGGTCGATCAAGCCTATGCATCGGCATTCAAAGACCTGAACACGCGTTATCTTACTGATTTACTCGAAGAAGCCGTGTTCAAACACAATCCACCCTTGCACCATGGACGTCGCGTCAAGTTGCGCTATGCGCATCAGGGAGGGCGTAATCCGCCCATCGTTGTTATCCACGGTAACCAGACCCAGCATCTGCCTGAAGTCTACAGGCGCTATCTGACCAACTTTTTTATTGGCAAGCTCAAGCTTAAGGGAACGCCGTTACGCATCGAATTAAAGTCCGGGAAAAATCCGTTTTCGGGGAAACAGGGCGCAAAAAAGCACAAATAGTGAGACCTGATTAATAAAAAAGCACAAAAATGTGCGGATACTGCGGAAAATCGAACAATTTCGACCTAGAATTTGAATTATGAGCCTTCAAAGAATCATAGTAACAAACCCCAAGGGCGGATGTGGTAAATCAACGATTACCACCAACATTGCCTCGCATTATGCGCTCCAGGGTAAAAATGTGCGCCTGTTTGATCACGATAACCAGGGTTCATCTCTGGCCTGGATCAGGCGGCGAGATGACAATGTCGGCGAGATTACCGGCGTCGATGCCTCAAAAAACTCTGATCATCGATTGACAAGATCCTGGCAATTGCGGGTGCCGCCGGAAACGGATGTTGCCTTAATCGATTCTCCTGCAGGAACCGATATCACCGAACTGGCCGCATTGTTCCAGCAGAATGATTCGGTATTGATTCCGGTGCTGCCGTCACCGATCGACATTCATGCCACGGCCCATTTCATCAAGGAATTACTGACCACTGGCGGCGCACGCAAGCGTATGATCCGCATTGCTATAATCGCCAACCGGGTACGCAAGAATACGCACATGTACCATTCACTCGAACGCTTTCTGTTCAGCCTCAATATTCCCTTTATTTCAAGCCTGCGCGATACCCAGCTTTATGCAAAGGCGATTGAACAGGGCGTTGGTGTGCAGGAAATCGCGGGCTGGAGAAGTAAAGTAGATCGGCAACAATGGGCTCCAATATTCCGCTGGCTGGAAACGCCAGTGGTCACCGAGAGCGCTCCCATTACGCCTTTGTTTCGTCACCACGAACAGTAAAGCCCCCGGCTCTCGAAAGGCTAATCCAAACTAATGTAATTTGGATGCTTTGCGGCGTTTAAGCTTGTGATATGATTGCCTAAAATCCCCTACGAGCTACCCATGAAACCGTTACTCATTGCCTGTTTATGCCTCATCAGCCTCGCCTCGATTACACACGCGAGGGCCAATGATTTTGAAGTCGCGTTAAGCAAGGAAACCGCGCAATTCACCTTTCGCTCGGATTCCAGTCTGATTGGATGGGGTGGTTCTGATCTGGCATTTGGATTGTTCTACAATGACGACAGCGATTTTATTGGCGATGTCAGTATCATCCAGATGCGCCAGGCTTCAGAAGAAACGCCGTTAACCTTCGGGGTAGGGATAAAAGGTTATCTCGGTCAACTCGACGACGATGATGATGATGTGGTAGCGTTTGCGGTTGGTGGCGAAGTTCGCTACACCATCCCGGGTACCATGCCTATGGCCGTGTATGGCCGTGGTTTTTACGCGCCCGAGATCACCAGTTTCGCTGATTCAGAAGAAGTCACTGATTTCACCGTCGGATTCCAAATCGAAGCGATGCCGCAAACGGTTGCTTTTATCGGTATTCGTCATTTCGAAGTTGAAGTGGATAATGACGAGCAGAAACTCGATGACAACAACATCCACGTTGGAGTGCGCCTGACCTTTTAGGCTAACCTTTTAATTTGGCGCGTTAGTCCGGCGCGGCAAAAAACAGCGCAGGGTCGATCCAGCTGCCATTTAATCCAAGGCTCCAGTGCAGGTGGGGGCCGGTCACCCGACCGGTCGCACCAACCTTGCCAATCACCTGACCCTTACTGATGCGTTCGCCCAGAGTGACATCGATTTCGCTGAGGTGTGCGAACATCGAAATCAGTCCCTGGCCATGGTCGATGTAGACCAGGTTGCCACTGAAGAAGAAATCCCCGAGTTCAATGACAGTCCCGGCGCTAGGCGCGAGTATCGGGGTGCCGGTACTCGCGGCGATGTCCATACCGCTATGAGGTCTTTTGGCCTGCCCATTGAACACCCGTCGGCGGCCGAAGCTGCCGGTTTTCGTCCCCTTCACCGGTAATAGAAAGTCCACGTCGACCTCGGTTTCAGTGTAGTGAGTGCGTGCTTTCTGTTTGCGTTTCTTCTCCGCAAGAATGCGATCCATGTCGCTCGCATAAGGGTTGACCTTACGCTTGTCCTTGATCTCGATATGTTGGGTACTGTACTGTTTCGCGGCGACCTCGAAATACTTTCGGTGCACCTGGGTCGCGTCGCTTTTTTCGATAAACTGCTCGCCCACGGAAAGACTGAGAGGCAGGCCGATCACAGCGACATATTTGCCATCGATCTGCGTGACCAGCACCGGTTTTTTGCGAAACAGGTAGCCCCCGGTATCGTTCGGATCGAGCTCGATCATGGCGATGCCGCCGGGCACCAGGGATTGTCGGGGTTGTGCGAAGGTGACGGGCAGATAAATGATCAGCAGGGTCAGTAATAGGTAGCGCAAAACCTGAACTCCAGATAAGTAAGTACGCGATCAAGTATGCGAACTTTTTGCATAGGGTCAAGGTCGTATTATGCGTAAGTATTTCGACGCTTGTGCGTTGGATGTTTATCAACATACCGCTAACCGGGAAGTCTGTGACAATAATGATTGATCCATGGAAAATCGATGAAACAATGCTGATCTTCGGTGGTCCGTACAGCAATTATGCGGCTACGGTAGCGATGCAAAAGCGTGCCGTCGAACTCGCTATCCCGGCCGAGCGGGTTATCTGTACCGGCGATATTATCGCTTACTGTGGTGAACCCTGTGAGACCCTGGACCTGATTCGGGACTGGGGTATACACGTGGTTATGGGGAACTGCGAAGAATCGCTGGCTCATGGTGAGGCTGACTGTGGCTGCGGCTTCGAACCCGATAGCGAGTGTTCGGTGCTGGCCGTGACCTGGTACGAATATTCTAATCGACGTGTTACTGCGGCTCAACGGCGCTGGATGAGTGAGTTACCTCGCAGCCTTGATTTTGTCATGTCCTCGATCGCTCTAACGGTGGTGCATGCCAGCCTTAACAGTATCAATGAATTCGTGTTCGCTTCGAGTGAGCCTGAAGCCAGACTGACGCAAATCCGCAATGCGGATGTCGATGTTGTTATTGGCGGGCATTCGGGGATTCCATTCGGGCAGCAGCTTGCAGAGCGTTACTGGTTGAATGCTGGTGTCATCGGTATGCCCGCTAACGATGGTGGTACGCACGGTTGGTACTTGCTGCTGGAACCGGGTGAGTCGGGTATCAATGCCAGTTGGCATCAGCTCGATTATGACTATTCAAGCAGTCGTGAATCCACCATCGCTGCCGGCATGGGCGCCTACGGTAATGCTCTGGCTGATGGTTTGTGGCCGAGCATCGATATTCTGCCTGCAGCCGAGGCGCAGCAAACCGGCAAGCCATTGAATCTTGAACCTTTGCACATCGAAGCCACCTGTCATCCTCGCCGAGTGAACTCGGTTCGCTAACGTACAAGCATTTCTGCGGGTCGGGGCAAACCGGTAGATCTTAGTGGCAAGCCACTTTGAATTTAAGTTTGCCGATCAGCGCCCGGCAGTGGTCCTGTCTCGCCGGCTCCGATGGGCCATCCCTGGCCCGGTCCCGCGGCTGTCCTGCCGCTAGTCGCCGGCGAGACAGGCCCACCCCCGGGCTTGAGTCACACTCGGATATCTGACGTTTTATGCTGTTGTGTCGGGGCAAGCCGGGTGATTTTGTGTGGTTTGTAACTTTGGTTTTTCGTTTGTCGATCAGCGCCCGGCAGTGGGCCTGCCTCGCCGGCTCCGATGGGCTATCCCTGGCCCGGTCCCGCGGCTGTCCTGCGATAGCCCGCATATCTCACCGAATCCCTACTGCGGACGTCGTAAAGCGCACTGTGACGGGCTGTACTCCCGACGGCTGGCTTGACGTAGTGTTAACTACGCACTGCACCAACCTCTGGTCCGTGCAGCCCGCCACAGCGTCTTTACGACGCCCTCGCTACGTAAATCGGTGAGATATGCGGGCTAGTCGCCTGCGAGGCAGGCCCACCGCCGGGCTTGAATCATACCCGGATATATAAAGTCATTTCCTGTTGCGTGGGATTAGAGCGGGCCTGAGGCTTGTATTGATTGAGCGGGAGTGGATGAAGTTGAATTCATTCTCGGACTAGTGCGAACCAGCCGCGAATAACACATTGAATTGCAGTGATTTAGATGTGATCGGTTTGGTTGGGCTGAAATTGCTCGACCCACAGCAGGGTGGCACCCGCTACGGCTACCGGCATGGTGATGAAGTTGACGATCGGGATGCTGGTCAGCACCATGACGCCGCCGCCGAAGCCCAGCGCGATGCCGCGGCGTTCGCGCAGTTGGCGTTTCTCTTCATCGAATACAAGATCGTGATTACCCATCGGATAGTCAAAGTATTCGAGCGACAGTAGCCAGGATCCAAAGATGACCCAGAGTACGGGTGCGATGAGGTTGACTACCGGTATCAGGCTGATCAAAAACAGGCCGAGTGCCCACAGCAGGATATAAACCAGTTTTCGCAACTGTGAGCCGATGGCGTCTATGGCCATTTTGCCGAAACTGACATTGGAGGAAAGCGCTTTGCCGGTTAAATAAATTTCGATCTTCTCCGACATCAGCGCATTGAATGGTGCGGCGACAATGTTCGCCACCGGGGTGAAACTGAAAAAGACGGTAATCGCGGCCAGGCTGCCGAAAAACAACCAGATGAACCACTCTAGAAAGTCGAGGAATCCCGGCACGAAGGACATCATCCATTCGACGAAGGGGTAGAACAGGCTGTAGCCATACCAGATCAGAGCGCCGAACAGCAGCAGATTGATGCACAGCGGAATAACAACGTAGATGCGCACGCCAGGCTTGTTGAGCAGGCGCGTGCCGCGTGCGAGTGCCTGAAGGCCGATAGTAACGTCACTGATCA
This sequence comes from Gammaproteobacteria bacterium, assembly GCA_024686195.1. Taxonomy (GTDB): domain Bacteria; phylum Pseudomonadota; class Gammaproteobacteria. Next base: position 6,662 of record JAIBDO010000102.1, read on the forward strand.
TGGTCTTTTACCTGTGCTCGCGGGACTATGCCAGGTCTACCCGCTCCGGGGCCTGCCAACCAGCGGCGCGATGTTCGACAACAATCCGTGTATAGACACCGCCGCGAACGTTGAAATCCGCGTTTATACGCATGAAACGCGGGTTTATGGCGGCTACCAGGTCCGTCAGGATTTGATTGGTTACCGCTTCATGAAATGCGCCCTGGTCTCGATATGACCAGAAATACAACTTCAATGCCTTCAATTCCAGGCACAATTGATCCGGCACATACTCAATCTCGATAGTGGCGAAGTCCGGCTGGCTGGTCAAAGGACACAGGCAGGTGAACTCCGGCGTGTCGATATGGATGGTGAAGTCCCGCTCGGGATTGGGGTTTTTAAAGGTGTCAAGCGCCGTGGATGGCTGGGTACTCATTTTTAATCTCGTCGTTTAGTAAGGCCGGGAAACAGTCTCACCGGCTCGGCGCGCTATTATATCTTTGCGCCAATAATAGGCAATTTTTTGACTGCTTTTACTGCTGATCCGACAACCAAATGATATACTCTTCCGGCGAAAAATTAACCCTGGAAAATCCCGCTCGAATGCGTCTCAGTCAAATCAGGATCGCCGGTTTCAAGTCGTTCGTCGACCCCAGTAAGATTAGCTTTCCCGCTAACATTACCGGAATCGTCGGCCCCAATGGATGCGGCAAGTCAAACACCATCGACGCGGTGCGTTGGGTTATGGGTGAGTCGTCGGCGCGCAACCTGCGTGGTGAATCGATGGAAGACGTCATTTTCAGCGGTTCATCGAGCCGACAACCGGTCGGCCAGGCTTCGGTGGAACTGGTGTTCGACAACTCGGATGGTCGTGTCAAGGGCGAATACGCCAAGTACAACGAGATTTCAGTCAAGCGTGTTGGCACTCGCGTGGGCAAATCCAAGTATTTTTTGAACAACACCCGTTGCCGACGTCGCGATATCGCCGATATCTTTCTCGGCACCGGCCTCGGTCCGCGCAGTTACTCGATTATCGAGCAGGGCATGGTCAGCCGTATTATCGATGCCAAGCCGGATGAGTTGCGCGTATATCTTGAAGAAGCCGCGGGCATATCCAAGTACAAGGAGCGACGCCGCGAGACCGAGAATCGAATTCGCCATACGCGTGAAAACCTGGAGCGCCTGACGGATCTGATTGACGAAATCGACAAGCAATTGACGCGCCTCGATCGCCAGTCCAAGACGGCCGAAAAATACAAACAATTGAAGCAGGATCAGCGCCGCCTCGAAGCCGAAAGCCTGCTGCTGCAAAAGCGTGAATATGACGCTGAAATCGAAGCGCAGCAACGCAAGCTTGCTGAAGTCGAAACCGGCATGGAGCAGCGCACCGCGGACCTGCGCGAGACCGAGCGCGAAATTGAGCAGGGGCGGCAGACGCTGGCCGAGGCCAGTGAACAGCACAATCTGGTGCAGGGGCAGTTTTACAAATTGGGTTCCGATATATCCGGCAAGGAGCAGGCGATCGAGCATCAGAAAAACCTGCGTCAGCGCAGCAGTGAAGAGCTGGCCGGTTTGCGACAGTCGCTGCAGGAAGCAGAAAAGATGCTGAGCGACGATGCTGAGCGTCTGCAGCATCTGCAACAGGAACTTGGCAACATTACACCGCAACTCGACAGCGGCAACCAGAAGTTGCGACTGCAGGAAGAGAAGCTGGACCTGGCTGAAATAAAGATGCAGGAATGGCAGGAGCTATGGGATCAGTTTCGCCGGGAATTTCACCAGGTACATGAATCGGCACAGATAGAGAACAAGGGTATCGAGCACATCGAGCGCCAGGTACAACGGACGGACCAGCAGCGAGTGCGTTTGCAACAGGAACTTGAAAATCTGGATTCGTCGGAAGCGATGCGTGAAATCACTGTGCTCGAAGCTTCGGTTGCCGCACAGGGCGAAGAGTATGCCGCCACCATGGCGCAGGCTCAGACGCGCGCGGACCAGGTCCAGGCTTTACGCAGCAGCTGCGAGGAACGTGCCAATCAGCTCGATGAAAGACGTAGTCAGGTGCAGACTCTGCGTGGCCGCCTGAGTTCACTGGAAGCCTTGCAGCAACACGCGCTTAGCGAAACCAACGACACCGTTAAACAATGGCTGGCGGCTAACAATATCGACTCGAATCGTCGTCTGACCAGCCTGCTCAAGGTCAAGGGCGATATCGACAAGGCGGTGGAGATCGTGCTGGCACCGTTTCTCGGCGCCTACAGCGTGGCTGTCGGGCAATCCATTCCCGAGTCCATCGTACCCAAGCACAATGTTGCCCTGTTTGAACGTGATCCCATACCGGCAGGCGCTGCTAACCGAAGCTGGCCACGCCTGGTCGACTATATCGATTGCGATATTGATCTGTCGTCGATTCTCGACGGCATCTACCTGTGTCAGGATCTGGCCGACCTGCGCGCTAAGCGCGGTCAACTGCACGCCAGTGAGAGCCTGGTAACGCCGCAGGGTCTGTGGGCAGGGCGTAACTGGATATTACAGTTAAGCGAGGAAGATGAACACGCCGGAACCCTGGCGCGCGCGCAGGAAATCGAGCAGATTCGCAGGCAGCTGGAAGAGATCACGGCGGCGGCGATGGATATGAAGTCGCGTTACGATGGTGATCGGCAACGGCTGTTGTTGCTGGAGCAGGAGTGGGATAGCGACCAGAAGTCGCTGGCGCAATTACAGCAGCAGTTATCGGATTTACGACAGCAGTTGAGCAATCGCCAAAGTCAGGCGGAGCAGGTGCAGCAACGTCGTCAGCAGTTGCAGACCGAAGTGACCGAACTCGATGAACAGAAAGCAGGCCATGCCAGCGAATTGCAGTTAAACAGCAACAAGCGCAACGAGTTTCTCGAGCAAATTGCGAGCATGACCGAGCTCGAGAAGGGTTTGTTGGCGCAGAAAGGTGATCGACAGCAGAAGCTCATTGACGCTCGTGAGGAATTGCAGCGCGTGCGCGATGCCGCACATCAACAGCAGATCCGGCTGCAGGCGCTGCAGGCGGAGCAGCGAGCCGC
>JAIBDO010000162.1 GCA_024686195.1 Gammaproteobacteria bacterium
CTTAAATCGAACAATATTAGGCCGAAACGAAGCACAAGGGAACGCCTTTTTGGATGACATGCTTTTCCAGCTTTGCTGGAGTACCATCCGCACATGACCACCCCTGCTAAAGCCAATACCCGCAATCTTGTCGCCGCCTGCGCGGCCATTACCGTATTCGGCTTCGCCTTCGGTATGTCTTACCCGTTGCTGTCACTGATCCTCGAAGCGCGCGGCGTCAGCAGCGATCTGATCGGCATCAATTCGGCGATGATGCCGATCGGAATCCTGCTGTTTTCGCCGGTGATTCCGGTTATCGCCAAACGCTTCGGCGCCCGCAACGTGGCAATAGTAGCGGCGTTCGTCACCGCGCTGGTCATTCTCAGCTATCGCGTGTTCGACAGCTTCAGTGCCTGGTTCCTGATCCGTCTGTTGCAGGGCATGTCCATATCAACACTGTTTGTTTTGAGTGAAGCCTGGATTGTCGGTTCCGCCGGTGATCATAATCGCGGCAAAATCGTTGCTATCTACGCCAGCGTTCTGTCCGGCAGCTTCGGTGCCGGACCGTTACTGATCAGCTTTATCGGCATCGATGGCTGGACCCCGTTTGTGCTCGGCGCCGGCGTGGTATTGCTCGGCATCATTCCGTTCATCTTTATTCGTGAAGAGGTTCAGCCCGAACCCGAGGAAACCCAGCCTTCCGGTATTTTCAACTTTGCTGGCAAAGCACCGATGTTACTGCTCGCGGTCGGCAGTTTTGCAGTCTTCGATGCTGCCTCGTTGTCACTATTCCCGGTTTATGGCGTGCGCAACGGGCTTGATATCACCACCGCGGCCAATATTCTGTCGGCGATGATCCTCGGCAATATCGTGTTGCAATTTCCTATTGGCTGGCTGTGTGATCGTTTTCAACCACGCTTGGTGATGGCCGGTTGTGCACTGATAACCGCCATCACACTCCTATTGTTGCCAGGCTTGCTGAATTCGATACTACTGTGGCCGCTACTCATTCTCATGGGGACCACGGGTTACGGCGTCTACACCGTATCGCTGGTCGCACTGGGCAACCGTTTCAGCGGCATCGAACTGATCAACGGTTCCGCATCGTTTGCGCTGGTGTGGGGTTTCGGAGCGCTGCTCGGCTCAATCAGCGGGGGCATGGCCATGCTTGCCTCCGGCCTTTACGGTTTGCCGTTCAGTCTTGCCCTCGTCTACCTGACTCTTGCGCTCGGCGTCGGCTGGCGCCAGATCTCACAGGGCAAATCTCAGATTAAATAGCAGGTCAAATCGCGCCGCTAGACGCCAGCAAATTCCGCGCAGATTACATGAATCCGATTTACCTCCTCCCGGCCACACCACACGCGACCTCAACCGCCTTTGAATGGATGATGCGCCTGCGTGGCGCCATGGACTGCTTGCGCGAAACCGCGAGCGTTATACGACGATTCCCTGCCGCACTATCACCACCGGTACGCGCATCGCATCCGGGTATGAAGCGCTACTCGACGGGCCGCGAACCAGGCTGAAAAACAAGCCGAAAGGCTGCGATCGCTAACCCTCGACGATCGCCAGCTCGCGCTCATAGGCCTGCTGCGCCAGTTTTTTTGCCGGTGCGTATTCAGCGCTGTCGTAACAGGCAAGCGCTTGCTCATAGCTGCCGAATCGAACGATGAGCTGACGCGAATAATGCTGGCCTTCGCGCGTTTCCATCTGTCCCTTACCAGCGATCACTTCAGCACCGAACTGGGCAGCGATCGACGGCCATAATTTCCCGTACTCCTGCAGGGCATCCGCATCCCTGATCTCGGCCCCCCTGACGATCCAGTAACCTGCCATATTGAAAACCTCCAAATGTGAAAATTAAGTCACCAGCCCGCCGCAAAGCTATTGCGGAATCGGGCCCTCTACGATGATACGATGCATCACGCGTCGATAGCCGTGATAGTCGTTTAACGCGTAATGCTGAGTGCAGCGGTTGTCCCACAGCGCCAGGGTATCGGCCTGCCAGCGCAGGCGGAAACTGTATTCGGGCCGGGTAACCCGCTGGTACAGATATTCGAGCATGGGCAGGCTTTCGGCACGCGTCAAACCCTCGAAACCGAGCGTGTGAATGCCATTGACATAAAGCGCATTACGGCCGGTTTCATCGTGGCGACGAATCACCGGGTGGATCGCAAACTGATCACTTTTGGCGCTATTTTTGCTTTTCACCACCTCATAAATGTCTTCGTCGCGCGGCACTCCGCTAGCGGAATTAATCGCACGCAGCGGGGCAAGGGCAGCTTTCAAACCCGCAGACAAATCATCGTAAAGCGAATACATATCGGCAAACAGCGTATCGCCACCGCGCGGCGGAACCTGGCGCGCATAGAGCATGGTTATCTTCGGTGGTCGTTGCGTATAGGCAGAATCCGAATGCCAGAAGCTGCCGAAGCCCTCGGTTTCGGTTTCTGTCTTGACGATCTCGGTAATGTGTGGAAAGTCATCCATGCCGTCGGCGAACAGGTAGTCCTTCAGCGAACCGAAGCGCTCGGCAAAGTCATTGTACTGCCGCGCTGTGAGTTGCTGATCGCGGAAGAACAGGATCTGGTGATCGAGAAAGGCCCGGTTGAGTTGATCAAAAGTGGCCTGCTCGAGCCCAACGGATAAATCGAGGCCGCGAACCTCGGCGCCAATGACACTGGACTGGGGGATTATTTCCAAACTATCGCGCAACCGGCAATGAATAAATACATACACAAATCGAGAAAAATCATCGTATCATTCCGTCGATACCGTGTCACTTGAACGAAAGGTTGCAGGCAATGATCGATACAGCACCCACAATACCCGCAAGCAGTGAAGTGCTGATCGTCGGCGCAGGCATTGCCGGCATCACCGCCGCCTGGTTTCTGAACAAGGCCGGAATAGAGGTTACGATTTGCGAAAAAGGCACCGTTGCCGGTGAACAGTCCGGTCGCAACTGGGGCTGGATTCGTCAGCAGGGGCGTGACCAGGCTGAACTGCCCATCGTCATGGAAAGCATGCGCCTGTGGCAGGAAATCGCTGACGAACTCGATGAAGACATCGGCTATCGACGGGAGGGCAGTTTGTATCTTTGCGAGAACGAAGCCGACATGGCAAACCATGATCGTTTCATGTCGTTCGCACCCGACTACGGCCTCACTACGGAACGACTCAATCGCAAGCAACTCGAAGCGTTGGTGACGGACTGTCCCGCGCGTTGGCAAACTGCGCTCCACACGCCGGATGACGGTCGCGCAGAACCATCGCTGGCAGTGCAGGCGATCGCACGAAAACTGACGCAGCGCGGTGTACGCATCATCGAAAATTGCGCGGTAGAGCAAATACTGACGCAGAATGAGCGCGTCACCGGTGTGCTCAGTGAATACGGAGAAATTCGTACAAACTCAGTGCTCTGTGCAGGTGGTGCCTGGTCAACCTTTCTGCTCAAGTCCTGTGGAATACGCCTGCCGCAACTCACCGTTAAAGCCAGCGTTGCGCGCACCGCCAGCGCACCAATGATCTTCAATGGCAATGCCTCGGGCAGCAAGGTTTCGTTTCGACGGCGCCTGGATGGTGGCTACAGTGTGGCATCATCGGATTATCTCGAGATTTTCCCGTCGCGAGCTCATCTCGATTTTCTGCCTGATTTTCTACCACTGATGAAAACTTCATGGCGCAAGTTTCGCTTTCGTATTCCGGAATTAACCGTGGGTGAAGATTTTACCCGGCACCGCGCGCTGGACCCGATCCCGAGCCGCAAGACGGTGGCACGCATCAAGTCACGACTTATTGACCGTGTGCCGGCCTTCGCCGGTATCGAGTTTGCCGAAGCCTGGTCAGGAATGATTGACGCCCTGCCCGACGTTGTACCCGTGCTGGACAAGGCAGAGCCTGTCGATGGACTGTGGATATCGACTGGTTTCAGTGGCCATGGTTTCGGCATTGGTCCCGGCGCTGGCAAGATCATGGCCAGACTGATCCAGGGGCAGAGTGTCGACTACGATCTGGACCGCTTTCGGCTGGCGCGTTTCAGTGACGGCAGCAAGCTGACACTCGGCCCGGCCATCTAGTTGGCTATATGACTTACAATGATGATCAGAAGTCAGTCAGCCCCCTAAGTAAATGACATTGAGTGAATGCGATGCAGCCGGATAAGATAAACCATAATGAGACGCTCTTGAGTACACCGCTAATCACCTGGATTTTGCTGGCTTTCGCCTGCCTGACCTCGCCAGTCGCGCTGGCACAGAGTAACGCTGTGCCTGATGTTAGTGCTCCCGAGGTGGTTGCCTCGGCGCAAACGAGCGATTCTCTGCATGCCCAGAACATCCGTAAACTGCTCACCATCAAAGAGGCGCTGGAAGAGAAACGGGCACGTATCAGGAATTTAGTTGAACAGCTTGGTAATGCAGACGAAGTCGACCAGGAAATGCTCCGCGGGCAAATCACCACAATGCGCCAGACCATCAACGATCTCGAACTCTCTTTTGAAAACATTGCAGTCAGTGGCGCCAGCCTGCGCAGGCTGCAGGATGAGCCACTGAAATCATTGAGCTGGCACGACGAACTCATGCAAGTCGCTCGTCCCCTGTTAAACAGCCTGAAAGAGGCGACCGAAAAACCACGTCGGATCGAGGAACTGCGACGTGAGATTGACCTCTACCAGCAACAGTTCGAAGTTACCCGCAGGGCGACCGAAGCGCTGGCAAGATTCGATCTCCAGGTTCTGCCCCCGGGTGTCGCGACAGGGCTCACCGAACTCGAAACGACCTGGCGTGAACGCAGCCGGGATATTGAGCGTTCGCTCGAACTCGCACGCGGAAATTTAAACAGCCTTGAATCCGAAGAAGTCGATCTGCTGGCAACCTTCGGTGGAATCGCCCGTGAATTTTTTCTCGGCCGTGGCCTCACGTTACTGATTGCACTATTGACGGGCATCGGCATCTGGTTCTCGATGCGCGCCCTGCGCGAACTGGTACGCGCTAAACGGCCCGCCCAACAGGATGCCGAGAAGGCAGCCAGATTACGATTACTGTTTTACGCCTACCATTTACTGACTGTAGTCGTGGTTGCCCTGGCGGTGCTCTCGGTATTCTATGTACGCGGTGATCTGCTGTTGCTGTCGCTCGCGATTATCACACTGGTGATGCTGACGCTCGGTATCTGGCGCTACCTGCCGCGCTATATCGACGAAGGCCGGTTACTACTCAACGTGGGTGCGGCACGCGAAGGTGAACGTGTCATTTACCAGGGTCTGCCGTTTCGCATTACCTCCCTGAATCTGTATTCGGAATTGCGTAACCCCGAACTGGACGGAGTCGTCCGCCTGCCGTTATCCGCCGTGGCACAACTCATTTCGCGCCCGCGCGGAAACGACGCCTGGTTTCCTTGCCGCGTCGGCGATTACCTGCTGCTCGCCGACGGCAGCTTTGCCCATGTACTGCAGCAAAGTATCGAATGGGTGCGGCTCAAGGTAAAGGGCAGCATCGTACAGATCGCCACCGCGGATTTCCTGCAACAGCCTGCGCGCAACCTGTCCGTGGACGGCTTCGGCATAACCGTCACCTTCGGCATCGACTATCAGCATCAGCAAATTGCGCTGCAACAAGTGCCAGAACAGCTGCGCACCGGTATCAGTGCAGCGTTTGCTGCCAGCGATTACGCTGATGATCTCAAGGATTTGAAGGTCGCATTCAAGGCTGCCAGTGCGAGCTCCCTCGATTACCTGATCTATGCCAGCATCAACGGTAACAGCGCAGCATCCTATATTGCTATTGGACCTCTCATTCAGCAAGCCTGTGTCGATATCTGCAATCAGCAGGGCTGGATCATTCCGTTCACCCAGGTAACCCTGCATCAGGCTGAGAACTCGGCGCTGGCCGAATCCCCGAAGGATACCGCGTAAGCCATCCGCGACGGCTTAGGGCCGCTCCTCGCGGCGTGAAACTAATTCACTGGCGTTTGACCTTATCCTGTATGCTGTGCGCAGCTCCCCTGGCGTCCCGGCAAGACCGCTTTGCTCCCGGGTACCCTCCTTTCCAACTGCTTCTGCCGGGATTTCATGCGCGTTTTTGTAAGCAGCTGAAATCCCGACGAACGAGACTATCAACATGAGTGACATCAATGACATCAAGGTCATCGGCTTCGATAATGACCGACCACCAAGAATTCGCAAAGAAGCGTATATCGATTTATATTTTCAGCTCTCGCAAAAAGCGCCGCTGGACTGGTGCGAGGACTTTAACGCGCTTGGCCGTAAAGTAAATCCGTCGCCCAAGATTGACAAAAACAAGGGCCTGCACATCGAGACCTATGTCAACAACATGAGCCTGATTGCGCAACAACTCGCCTCCGTCAAAGCGCTACTGCTGGAATGCAATCAGCAATACCAGCAGAAGATCGACGAAAAGGCCCGCATACTGGCCGCCAGCAACGCCAGCCTGCAAGGTCAGGACGGCGAGCAGTTCAAACTGAACCAGATCGTCGATGCGCTCAGTTTCGACGACTAAACCTTCGAACATCACGCTCCGCAATATCCAGGTGTCGCGACACAAAACTTGAGGTAATCTTCGTGTTAGCGCAGTGCAGCCCGAGTCAGTCCAGGGTCTGGATAAACCCTGGACTGGTATCGATCTGCGCTCGACCATTCTGATTCGATTGCAGGAGAAATCAATGCCGCACAACGAGCTGCCAAAGATCAAGGCCTTCAAGGTGCGCGCGCTGCGCGTACCGATGGCAGAACCCCATAAAACCGCCAGTGGTGAGATCACCGAATCACCACTGGTACTGCTGGATATCATCACCGACAGCGGCATCACCGGTCACAGCATGATATTCACCTACACGCCGCTGGCACTCGAACCGACGGCACAGCTCATCCGCAATTTCGAAACACTGGTCATGGGCGAAACGCTGGCCCCTGCCGCGATCGAGCAGAAACTGGCACAGCGTTTCCGCCTGTTGGGTCCACAGGGACTGGTCGGCATGGCGCTGGCGGCAATAGACATGGCGCTGTGGGATGCGCTCGCGCGCCTGCATGACGTGTCGCTGGTGAATCTTCTGGGAGGACAGGAACGTCCCGTTCGTGCTTATGGTGCGGTCGGCTATGACGGTGTTGATGGCA
>JAIBDO010000254.1 GCA_024686195.1 Gammaproteobacteria bacterium
GGCGTTATGGACTCCAACTCGCGTACCCAGACCACTGCGCTTGGCGGCACTTTCAAGGCTAACCACATGACACGCGCAGAATTCCTCGCCTGAAGCCGATGGAAGGTTCCACTATAGATCAGGATGAGGTTGCTTATTACAGTCAACTTGCAGACCAGTGGTGGGATAAGGAGGGCAAGTTCTGGCCTCTGCATCTGCTTAATCAGCTGCGCACGGCTTATCTGCGCAAGGCAATCTGCCGACATTTTGGCCGACCCTATGAAGTAAACAGGCCACTGCGTGGACTCAACATTCTAGACATTGGTTGCGGTGGAGGGATCCTGGCGGAATCCATGGCGCATCTCGGCGCCAGCGTACATGGTATCGACGTTGTCGAGCGCAACATAAGTATTGCCCGTCAGCATGCACTGCAGTCGAATCTGTCGATCGAGTACGAGTATCTCGACGTCGAAGAAGCGGTCAGTCGTGAGCAGCGCTACGATGTGGTACTCAACATGGAAGTGGTCGAGCACGTCGCTGACCTGCCTCTGTTCATGACCCTTTGCAACCAGCTGGTCGCAAAGGGTGGGGTTATGTATATCGCGACCATCAACCGCAACCTGTTGTCCTGGCTATTCGCTATCGTCGGCGCAGAGTACTTGCTGCGCTGGTTACCGAAAGGCACCCACAGCTGGTTTAAATTCGTTAAACCCCGTGAGCTCGAAGCACTGCTCGCGCGTGACAATATGACCGTCAATGCCACAACCGGCGTTCGCGTCAATCCGTTCACACGGCAGTTCAGCCTGACGCCACGACTTTCTGTTAATTACATGCTGTCGGCCATCCAGCGCGCCGCCTGAGCGCTGCAACCTGGTTTCAATCCGCCGATTTCAACCCCGAGTTTCAACCCCCGGCGCCTCGTGCGACAATCGACGCCTTCAATGGTTCGAGAAGCACACAGCCGACATGCCCACAGACAGCCACCCTCGTCTCGACCCAGACGATGATCTGACCGTTGCAGCCGCAATAGATATGAATGCCGCGCTTGCGGAGCTGCAGCAACAACGCACCAGGTCGCCGATTATTCGGCCTTCCACAGCAGCGGATGTTGCCACACTGATCGATCAAAGCTATCCGCAGGGAGGTGACAGCCTGGAGCAGCTGGTTACACAGATCAGCCACGCAACCGAACGTTATCCACGACGCAACACGCACCCCGGTTTCTTCGGTTGGGTCGCGCCGTCGGGGCTGCCCAGTGATCCGTTAGCGCATGCTATGGTGAGCCTTCTCAATGAAAATGTCGGTGGTTACTGGGCTTCTCCGGTAGGCACTACCATTGAGAAAACAGTGATCCGCTGGCTCGCCGACCTGGTCGATTTTCCCACAGAATCGCAGGGAGTATTCCTGAGCGGTGGCTCCATGGCTAACATGTGCGGAATCGCCAGCGCCTGTGCAAAACGTTTCGGCACGGATTATCGCAGTCGGGGGCTTGCTGCTTTCAGCGTCGAATCAAAGCCGGTGATTATCTGTTCCAGTGCAGCGCATTTTTCGATTCGCAGGGCAGCGGTGATGCTCGGCATCGGCACCGATAACATCGTCGCCATCGATACCGACGATCAATTCAGAATGAGACTCGATGCGCTTGAGACCGCCCTCGGTGAGCACGACAATATCATTTGTGTGGTCGCCAGTGCCGGCACCACCAACACTGGCGCCATCGATCCACTGCCACAGATCGCCGATCTTTGTCATGCACAAGATGTCTGGTTGCACGTCGATGCTGCCTATGGTGCCGGTGGCTTGATGTCGCCCGAATTGAGGCCGCGCTATCGCGGTATCGAACGCGCCGATTCCGTGGTAATGGACATGCACAAATGGTTTTACCAATCCCTCGCAGGGAGCCTGCTGCTGTATCGCGATCCAGACTGGGCACGCCAGCTGTTCACGGAGAGTTCCGATTACCTGCGCATGAACGAGGATGATTCGCCGGAACAATTCAGTTTTTTCAGTATTTCGCCGGAATTGTCGCGCCGCTTTCGAGCCCTGCCATTTTATATTTCCATGCGCCATTACGGACTGGATCGAATGGGTCGCAACGCTCTGCACAATGTCCGCTGCGCCGAATACCTGGCCGAGCGCGTGCGTACCGAACAAGATCTCGAACTGATTGCCGCACCACAGTTATCGATTCTGTGTTTTCGCTATCGTCCATCCGGGCTCGATCACGATAGCGTCGATCGCCTGAATACCTTGATACGCGACCGTGTTCAACTCGAAGGTGATTACCTGATTTCGCCAACCCGGGTAAACGAACGACCCGCATTGCGCGTCTGCATCATCAACCATGCCACCCGTGTCGAACACGTGGACGGCTTGCTCGAAAGTGTACTGCGTATCGGTCGCGATCTCATCGCGCAGGATAAGGAATGATCCTTGGCGCACCCACTGGTTGGATGTCATGACAGGCAGCTCTGCGGAAGTCGGGCACTAGCCTATGAAAAGCGTATTTCAACAGCCCAGCGGTGATCGCCCGGTAATGGCTCTGATACTGCTGCTCACCGGGGTGTTCGCGATCGCCTTCCAGGACTCGCTGGTGAAGCTGATGTCGGGTCACACTTCTTTCTGGCAATTCCAGATTTTACGCTCCCTCGGCAACCTCAGCTTCGTCACCATTCTCGCATTCTTCAGCGGTGGCATCGGCCTGTTAATCCCGCGCAACTGGCGTCCTGTTTATCTGCGCGCCGGTATTCTCCTGGTGTGCATGTTCTTTTTCTTCTCCGGTGCACCCTACCTCAGCGTGGCGCAGATGGCCGCAGGGCTTTACACCTACCCGTTGTTTATTTCGCTACTCGCCATTCCGATACTGGGTGAGCGCGTCGGCCGCTGGCGTGTTTTTGCATTGCTGCTCGGCGCGGTCGGTGCCGCCTTCATACTGAGTCCCTGGGATGACGATTTCTCGCTGCTGCAGGTACTACCAATCCTGGCGGGGTTGCTCTATGCGGCCAACATACTCACCATCCGTAAAGCCTGTCGTAACGAAAGTCCGTTAGCGCTGGCTTTCGCTGCCGCTATCACCTTCGTCATTGCGGGGACGATCGGCATCAGCCTGCTCACCGCGTTCCCGCTGTCGGCCGAGTTGCGCAGCAGCATGCCCTTTGTTGCAATTGGCTGGCCTGAGCTGACCTTGCTGGTCGCCGCATTTGCGCTATTTGCGTCGGTGCTTAACCTGACTGCCAACATCTGTATCAGCCGTGCCTACCAGACGGCCGATGCCAGCTGGCTGGCACCGGTGGACTTCAGCTACCTGATTTTTGCGGCTTTCTGGAGCCAGATTTTGTTCGCTCAATGGCCAACCCGTAACGCCATCATCGGCATGACACTGATTGGCAGCGCCGGCATCATCACCGCCTGGCGTGAGCGCGTGGTCGCCAAACGCAGGCGACTTCCAAACTGACTCCCGGATCACAATAGCCTGTAATCATTCGCGGCCGGCTTACTCGTGGTCGGTCAGGGAGCGCAGGTAGATCACCAGCTGCCAGATCTCTTCATCGGTCAGGTAACCAAACGAATGCATCGCCGTTCCCAGCGAGCCATTCTTGATAATCCAGTGCAATTGTCCGTCGGCAACACCGTCAATCGTAGCGGCGCAGGCAAAATTGCGCGGTGGCGGATCGAACTGGCCAGCTAATTGACCGCGACCATCGCCCTTCTCACCATGACAGGCCACACAACTCGGGTTCGACAGATCCTCGTATAATTCTTTTCCAAGCCGTCGATTGCGCTGGTTAACTTCCAGTGGATTGACCATGGCATAGAGATCGGCTGGCGCCTTACCGGTGAAACGATGTTGTGGA
>JAIBDO010000155.1 GCA_024686195.1 Gammaproteobacteria bacterium
ATGCCGAGTTGCCGCTGAACATTTTCGAACCGCGTTATCTCAATATGGTCGACGATGTGCTCGGCAGCCATCGCATGATCGGCATGATCCAGCCCGATGAAAATGCCGGCAGTGACGAGGCAATTTGCCAGGTGGGTTGCGCCGGTCGCATCACCCAGTTCAAAGAGACCCATGACGGCCGCTACGTGATGGTGTTAAGCGGTGTTTGTCGCTTCGAGGTCAAAGAGGAATTGCCGACCACCCGCGGTTATCGACTGGTGGCGCCGGACTGGTCGCGCTTTGCCTGTGATTACGGCGAACCAGCGACCCACCTGCAAGCCGAGCAGCAACGATTGATGACCACACTGGAGCATTATCTCGAAACGCGCGAGATGGAGGCGGACCTGGCGTCGTTCCAGCAGATGCCGGTTGTCAATCTGGTCGATGCCTTGACCATGGCGCTGCCTTTCACTCAGCAGCAGAAACAGATGCTGCTGGAGAGCGTCGAGCCGGAGCAACGCCTGGAAAATTTTTTGGCGCTGATCTATGAAGGCGCCGAAGTGCCGCAATCGGCCACCCGACACTAGTTGTTACTCGATTAACCCGGGCTTGACACGGGTTACGCGGCGACCCAAAGGCTTTGGGATCTGGCGCTGAAACCGTTCGCCGTCGAAGGCGAAGACGAAGTTCCTGGTTACGGTGACTGTTCACTTATCCCCAACAAAGCTAACTGAGCAAATAATTTCTGCCTGAATTCAATTAGGTATTCTGTCCCCGGGATAGCGTTCGTTTTCATCGCCGCTTTACCGGGGTTGTTAGTTCGTAGCCATAGATGGTAGCTGGAGCACTGTTTGTGGGGTATTGCATTGATACTTTACAACGCTATTTCTCAATCAGTTGCCATTTTGAGGTGGCTGAATCTGAACACTCAATCGATGTTCTCTCCAACGGGTGTTGGGCAGCACTCACGTCCTCGTCCGGGTCGATCTTTTCGGTTTCAATAAGTACGCGTAAATCATTAATATAATACGAACTAACCTGCCGGTACTCGCTGTTGCCGATTTCTTTAACCAGAGGTTCGTCTTCGATTTCAAGAAATACCGCAAGATACTGATTCCAGCGATTTGCACCGGCTTCACAGGTATAAACGATCACCGCTTCGTCACGTTCATCTCCGCACAGATTACCGAACTGGGCTTCGCCGGGATAAAAGGAACAGTCTTTTCCAACATTACTCAGGATCTTTATGTACCGGCCGTAGCGCTCCATTTGTTGCGTCAAAATCAAGTGCACATCCTCGTCTGAATAACATTCCCAACCAAGCGTACCCAGTCTCTTAACCAGGCTGATCGCTTTAGACTCGCAATAGTTTGCTTCATTGCGGGCATTCCACGGGTAAGAGGTTCCGGAAGGTTTTTTATACTTGACCCGGCAGGCGAACTCCTGCTCTTTAACGACCTCAACATAGCGCGTTACACCATCTTTATCACAGGCGTAAGCTGGAAAATTATTGCGCCCGTACGACACCGTACTTGCAAGAGCACAGCATATTGCGAGAGCACTGGAAAGGTAGACAATGTTTAACCCGCGAATCATTTCGCCTGATCTCGGTTTGTGACTGGAGAATTTATGTTCCCGGTATACTCAGTCTTAAAGATTACCGACAGGTTACATGATTTGGATGCTCCCCGGCCGTCAACAAAGTCACACTTAAGGTCGGCATTCTAAAATGCGGGTAAAAAGAGTCAGGTCTCACATTCCAGCCATAGTTCAAGAATGTGAGACCTGACCCTCTATATTCATTGCTTCAATTCCTGTCAGAATTCAGCAGCGGGAAATAATGCGCGCCGTTGTCTCGCAGTAGTCGCGAAACCCCATTTTCTGGTAGAGCTGGCGCGCGTTCGGGTTGTCGCCCATGACGTGAAGAAAGGGGGTTTCTCCACGTTGCATTACGCGGTAAATCAGTTTCAAGGTCAATCGGCGCGCAAGACCGCGACCGCGGAAGTCGGGGTGGGTACAAATACCACTGATCTCGCGCAGCGTGCCGGCATGCATGCGTTCCCCGGCCATCGCTACCAACCGCCCGTCTTCGAACCAGCCGAAGTATTCACCCAGCTCAATGGTTCTCGGCCCGAAAGGCCCGGGATTGGTCAGCTGTGCCAGTTCCAGTGCCTCGGTCGCATGCCGTGGGCCGAGCCTGACCGCTTCGGGAAAGGCATCCACTTCGGGCATCGCTGCACCCCAGACCATCCTGAACATGACTTTTTCGACATGAATGCACCAGCCTGCAGGCGCTTCGCCTTGCCACTCTGGACAGTAAAGCTGCTCATCGGGCTGGCAATAGGCCGCCAGCGTGTCGAAGTCCGGGCGCGCGGGATCAGCAAAGCCGATGATGGGCGAAAAGCCGGCGCTGTAGCGTCGCGCGCCCTTCGCGCCGGAAGCGTACCGGGCGTGCGGGCCGGTATGCGTGTGCCAGGTGATATTGTCGAGTAACTGATTCATTGTCGAATGATCTCGTTCATCCGCGCTTAATAGTCGCCGAAGCCGTTTGACGCCAGGCTGTGCCGCGCCCAGGCATCGATTTCGGCCAGAAAATTTTCCGACAATGATTCGCGATGCTCTGGACTGAATTCAACAATTTCACAGTCCTGCTGATCGAGGTCCACTGATTCTACCTCGAAGATCGACTCAAGCTTTTCTGCCAGGTTGTTCATGATGCGATTCCTCTAATATGATTTACAAAACTCGGCAACGTGGTGCTGACACCATTCCCTGCCGTTGCAAACCATATTAGTGATGCTTCGTATCAGAAAGATTTCAGTTCGGGATAATTTTGTTTCAGTTGTGTTTCATTTTCCGCATTCGCGGGAAATCTCAGCCCCGCACCCTTGCCTCAGAATCAAGGTGACAGTTTACTTAACTGCGAATCAAGTTAACTGCCACCACAAACCGTCTCAGCTTTCCGGCACTCCGGCTTCACGCATCAACTGCATCACCCTGTCCCGGGTTTCCTGCTCGCGGATCAGCCGCGGCATGTTCCAGGTGGCCAGATTGAAGTTGGGGAACCTGTGTTTCAAATTCTCGACGTACTGGGTTGCCTCCTTAGGTGAGTCAAGCCCGATTGCGGCGGCGGCGCACATGGCCAACACCGGTGGGCCCACGGGTCCTCCACGCCGCTGGTTTTCCTCGAAGCTGTCTATTGCTCCGGCGTAGTCCCCGGCGATGGTCTGGGTCATCATACGCATATTGAGATACGGGCCGAACACGAATTGCGGATTCAATTTGATGGCCTGGTTGATGGCGTCGATGTTTTTCTCGTACTGGCCGTCGAACCCCAGGATGAACCCGAGGTAGGCGTGTGCATCGGCGTCGTTCGGTTGCAGCGCAATGGATTTCAACGCCGCCTCGATTGCCGCGTCGTAGTTTCGCTGGCTAAGCAGGCTCATGGCCATTGCCGTGTAGGACCAGCCAAAGTATTCGTCCACCGAGATCGCTTTTTGCGCCATTTCCAGTGCCTGCTCGAGGATGGCCGTGTCTTGCACATGGCCAAATATTCCGCCAAAGCTCATCATCGATGACACCCCGGCATAGCCGCCGGCAAATTCAGGGTCCATGCCGATCACCTGTTCGAACATGGCGCGTGCGCTTTCAATGCGCTCGGGCAGGGGCGGGAAGGGTGTGGCCCGGGCGCGCACGAACAATTCGTAGGCGTCGAGATTGTGGGTATGCACGCGTTTGAGGTTGTCGGTTTCGCGGCTGGTCAACTGCACTGAAAGTGCGGATACCACCTTGGCGATGACTTCATCCTGCAGCTCGAAGACGTCCTCGAGCGAACCATCGTAGCGCTCCGCCCACACGTGGCCACCGGTCGACGCCTCGATCAATTGCGCATTGATGCGCACGCGATCGCCGATCTTGCGAATGCTGCCTTCCAGCACGAAGCGCACGCCAAGCTCGGATGCCACCGTGCGGATATCCACGGACTGGCCCTTGTAGATAAACGATGAGTGGCGGGCAACGACGAACAGCCCCGATACCTTGGATAAATCGGTGATCAGGTCTTCGGACATGCCATCGGCGAAATATTCCTGTTCCTTGTCTGAGGACATGCTGTCGAAGGGCAGCACGGCGATGGAGGGTTTTTCAGGCTCGCCCGGCAGCGGCGCGGGTGCGATGACCGCACTGATGTCTTCCGGTTCGCGCAGCGTGGCCGTTTGCCAGTGCCACACGCGCACAGGTGCCGAGACGTGTTTGACGTTGTGTTCGCCGAGATCCTGGAAGCCGGCATCGACCCGGTTGCGAATGGCGTCATACACCATGTTGGAAATACAGATGCCGCCGGGTTGCGCCAGTGCCTCGATGCGGGCGGCGATATTGACGCCCTCGCCATGAATGTCGTCACCATCGTCGAGCACGTCCCCCATGTTGATGCCCATGCGAAAATCCAGCGGGCCGGGTTCGAGCTGCTTCTGCATTTCGAGGGCACAGGCAACGGCCTGCTGTATTGTCGGGAACTCGGCCAGGAACCCGTCGCCGGTCAGTTTGACGATGCCGCCCGAATGGTCTTTTACGGTGGGGGTGATGATTTCATCACGCGCAGACCGCCACGCCGCGACGGTACCCTCGGTGTCGTGCTCGACAAGACGGGTATAACCGACTACGTCTGCGGCGATAATCGCACACAGCCTGCGCTGGACGGGCTCCACGACCAGAAATCTCCCCGGGGTAGTGTAATCGGCCCATTCTAGTGGAAGTCGCACGGAATGTAATCTGCTCACCGCGCAGGGATTCCTTTGCGATTTTGGCCATGCTCCTGTTCGGAGGCAGAATACCCGGTTTGTTTGGGTTTAAATGCCTGGAGCAATCAGGGGAGTTGTGGGGTTTGTATTCGGACAGGAATCTCAGGTTTCCAGCACGCGACCACCCGCTGCTTCACAATCTGCTTTGGACGTTCCCTTAATCCCTTTGCCGCGGCAGGTGTTCAGGCCGGGACATTGATTGTTTACACCAGCGCATGAGCCATGTGAATTAAGGTAACCGTCACTGTATTCCCGATTACATCGTCATGCGTGCCGAAATGGACCTGGTGATCTGCTTTTCCGCCTGCCCGCAGGACATCACCTCGGTTTGCGGCAACAAACCACGCAACGCGCATTTAGAGATTCTCTAACGCCCTCATTCACTGCGCCGGCAATTGAGTATACTGTCCCCTTAATTAGCTCGAACACTACCATGATCTGGAACGGGCTGGATGTTACCCGCTTTGGAATTCCAGGCTCAGCAGGATCCGCTTACAAGAGGAAGGTCACAAACTCTGGAATCACCCTCAGCAATGTTCAATTCTATAATCTGGGTGTCAGGTGATGGAATGGCAAAGCCATCCAGAATTTCAGAATCGTCCTCTTCTGCCTCACAGGTAAAGGCGAGGGTGTAATTCCCGGGGGCCAGGTAAGCGATCTCGTAGGTGTAGGTGCCGTCGTCTTCTGCAACAACAATTTCCGACGCGTACGGTGCTATCGCCGTAGCGGGTGCACTGCCATCCACGTCGCTATCAAAATTATCTGCCAGGTTAACAACATCCAAACCATGGCCCTGGTACAGGTAGATCACGTTGCCAACATCGAAATTCGCTTTGCCATTGCAGGGTGAAGTACCGTTGCCATCGAACAACGCGCTGTCCACCTTGCCGGAGATGCTGGCGGCGGTTTCAACATCCACCACCCTCACACCCCTGGGCTTGAGAATATAGCGATCCGGACCGGGGTTGTAAGTCATCGCCTTGTGTAGATTAAACTCGATGATAAAAACCTGGACTCCACCACTGTCAACGGTGAAACCGCCCAGCTTCAGTTCATCGCTGGGCACTTTCAAGAGCTTGAGGGTATCACCCGTGGCTTTCTCTTTTACCCAGGAAAAATTGGTATCCTCATCAATAACTGACAGCCTTAGCTGGTCGTATTCACCCGCCTCGAGTTCAATTTCCTCTACGATGATTTTGTTGTCGCTGCCCTGCAGTTTCAGCAGGTCAACCTGGACAGTATCCACAACATCACCCGCATCGGTGAACTGGTCGATATAGGCGCAATCGTCAGATTCGGTTTCGTCGTCACAGTCATCGCCGTCCTTGCGCCTTAATTCGATGCCATCGATGGTAATGACAACTTCTGATAAGTCGCCAACAGGCGCATCTGACAAGCCCAGGCTTACGGTACCTGGCGATGATGAGGTGTCACCACCACCGCTACCACCGCCACCACAGGCGGCCAGGGCTGTTAATACAGACGCGGCTAAAATGTATTTAAAGCTTGATATATTCATTGTTCTACCTCTCTCTCGATGGCTGGAACTTAGCCACCGAATACGGTGCAAATTGTACCTTTCATTCCCTACGGAATAGAACCCAATAACTGTGAACAATATCTCAATCATCTCCCAAAAAATCCGTAAGACCAAAATAACCGGGACAGATTTATTTAATCGCTGACTTTGCTGACGGTAGGACAACTTGGGCGTTTATCCTAAATAGATCTGTCCCAGTTTCTCACTCGTTCAACCAGGCAGGATTTGAATCGACCCTCCCAGAGAGTACCGGTCCGCGCGTAGGTACGATTGATGTAGCGTACATATTTCCTGCCCAGGTCTTGCATCATGAACGAGATACCATGCGTCTGCTCCGGCGTTGCCAGCAAATGCACGTGATTGGTCATTAACACGTAGGCATGTATGGTGACTTGATTCGCGATCGCCGCGTCGTATAAATCCTCGAGATATCGAAGATAATCGGCGGTTGCGAAGAAGCAAGGTTTTCGGTTATTGCCTCGCTGAATAACATGCTGGGATGAACCGGGAAGATTGAAACGAGGCTTGCGTGCCATTTTCCACCTCCTTGTGGTCTGTGACTCTCTTATATCCTGGCAACAGGATAACAGGTTAATCTCTAATAGTTAAAAACTGTTATCTGACCGCAATTATTATTATTTCTATTCCAATTATTTTGAAGGTGATCGTTTACTTATCTCTGAATTAAGTAAACTGTCATTTTCATTCAGAGATTAGCCAGGAGAAACCTATGGGCGACGACATTCAATATCCCGGTCATTTCATAACGCGGTTGCACACCGTTTGGGTCGAAGGTTTTCTTTCACCGGGCGGGCCCGAAGAAGTGGCTGAAATTGTCAGGGGAATAGATCTGTCGGGTAAAGTCGTTCTCGATATCGGATTCGGTACAGGCG
>JAIBDO010000236.1 GCA_024686195.1 Gammaproteobacteria bacterium
ACGTTCCGGTGGATAGCTGACGATACCATTATCCAGGGTCATTTGTTGTGCGAACAGGGGTTCGTCCGGATAGATACGTGAAACACTGCGAAAATGATCGCGTGTGAGCCGGAAGCTACCCAGGCTCACCGAGTGTATGGCGCTGGCATCAATTTCGCTGAATATCTGCTCCAGCAATGCTTTGAACTCGACCTGGTAATCCGAGTGATAGACGATCGGATCGAGGCGCAGACCAACCTTCCAGCCGGCATCCATCAGGCGGCGCATGGCGTCGATGCGTTTGCCGATCGCCGGCACACCGTGTTCCAGCTGGGCGTGACTGATACGATCACTGAAGCTGAATGCGGTGACCACGCGCTCGAGTGGCTCCTGTTTCAGCATGCCCCGTACCTGTGTACTCTTGGTGCGCAATTCCATCCAGGCGTTATCGATGCTCGCCACCACTGGAATAAACTGTTCGGTGAAATGGGTCATCGGCTCGTTCGCCAGGCTGTCGCAATCATAGCCCGAGTAAAACCAGACCGGCTGTCCTTCATGGCTGGCGGCAATCCTGCGCATTTCATCAGCGAAATCTTCGAAGTTGATAAACAGCACCTGGTGAGCCGACTGGTACATGCCTTGCAGAAAGCAGTAGCGGCAATCGTAAATGCAGTTGAGCATGTGCGAAAAATAGTAATTATGATCGCCACCGAGGCCATAGCCTTCGGGTGCTGCCAGCACATGTCCCTTGTTCTTGCGGGCAATGATGATGGCGGGATTCTTTTTCTGCAGGCGGAAGTTTTGCGAGCGTGGATTGAACACTTCACCGTAATGTTCAATTTCAATCACCGGCAGCTGACGCAGGCGATGCAGTAGCTCCTGTGTTCGCGGGTGTTGGCGCACGGCCGACTCGACATAAACTCGACTGACCACTAAAGACCTTCGCTGTCGCGGTAGCTGTGCTGTTCCAGGTTGGCAAGAATGACGCCTGCAGTCTGGCCGCCAAGTTGTTGTAACAGGGTTTCGGCATCAAAGCCGCGATTCATCAGATAGCGCCACAATACCCGCAGGCGGCTCTTCTGGGTCTGGCTGAAATGTGCCATTGTGGTTAGTTGTAGCCAGTGTTCGAGCCCTGGCGATAACCCGGCCATTTCAGCGTTCAAAGTCGTGAGTGCGCTCGCCTGCTGGTCGATCAGATCGATATGGCGGTGCACCAGGTTGCTGACCGCCTGTCGATTCTTGCCGGTGCTTTCGCGGCGATTATCGCTGACAATCTTAAACGATTTGATCAACTCGGCACTGCTGAAGCGCAGGCAGGCGTACATGAAACCACTGGCTTCCATATCGAACAGGCAATCTTCGCGATAGTCTTCGCTGGGCCTGCTCAGTGTCATGCAGGCACTGCCTTCAAGCTCGCCTTTGATAGCCGGTGCCGGGTAGTAGCGATGCCCATCGTCAGCGTCGATGATCTGATGTAGTGAAAATAGTGTGCCGAGATCATGTTGTGCGGCTCCGGCAGTTCCCAGATTGATCCAGGCGATCGACGCTTCGTCTTCATAGCGTGCCGCGATCCAGGCGCAGGCCGCGCTGCTTGCGACCTTTCCGGTACCGCTGATGATGCAGGCCATATTGTCACCGCGATACAGGTCGAAAGCGTTGTCGTCATGCGATTTCTTGAGGCGGTAGAAATCGATCACCGGTTTGGCTTCGCAATGCAGGGCGGATACCCAGATCAACATGTGACTAATCCACGCGGATTCGGCCTGTGTTGATCTTGCCACTGTTGATAGAGGGGTTCGAACTCTTCGATGAGTGGCTGATTTCCGTGTTTGTGCGCGCCCCTGATCAATATCTCGAGCTTGTTCAGTAAAGTGCTGCGCGCGGCTTCGAAATCGGCAGCTTGCAGGTCTTCGGTGGCCAGTAGTCGATGCAGTGCGCGCACGCGGAAACGATCCATCACCGGGTATTGGTGTGACAATTGGTCCTCGTGCCCGCCGTATTTGGTAATCAATGCCTGATCGATGTAGTGCACCGGGAAGCGGTGGCACAAACGCAACCACAGGTCGTAGTCCTCACAGGCGGGCAGACTTTCGTCGAACAGTCCGAGCTCCAGCAGGGTTTTTTTCTGTATTACCGCCGCTGATGGTGAGATGGCACATAAGGGCAGGCATTGCGCAAAAATCCAGCCGCCGCTCTTGCGATGTTTCTGCATCGGGTTGACTCTCACTCCGCGCCGCACCCACAGTTCGTCAGAGTGATAGAGGATGTATCCCGGATGCGTTGTTACGGCCTGGCGTACGCTGGCTATTTTTTGCGGTAACCAGCAGTCGTCCGAGTCGAGCAGTGCAATCCACTCATGTCTGGCGGCTTGGATGCCTCGATTGCGAGCGGCACTGACACCGCTATTGGATTGTCGAATCACTTCGACTTCAGGGAAATCGCGCGCGACCATCGCCGCGCTGTCATCGGTGGAGCCATCATCGATCAGAATGACTTCTTCGACAGGGGAGCTCTGATCGTAAACCGACTGCAATGCCCGTGCCAGGGTATGGCTGCGATTGAAGCTGGGAATGATGACTGAGATTTGCATCAGCAATGAGCACCGCAGACCGGGAATGTATGCGCCCTGCGATGTGTACTAGGAAGTTGAGTGCGCACTGCCATGACCCGGAAAGACGGTGACGCTGGCGCCGTCGCTGTCCAGGATGCGGTTTTTGCCACTACGCTCGACCTCATCGATGCGAATTACCGCGAAATGGGGAATGTAACTGTGTTTGACGTTGGCGAACTCATTCTTCAGTTTTTCTTCCGCCGGGTCGATCAGTAACTTCGAGTGTTCGCCGAAAATAATCTCACCGATCTCGATAAACCCCCCCATATGCGACTGCCCGACCTGATGCGCATAGAGTTCATAAATTTTGTTATTACTGTGGAACTGGATACGGAAGGTTGGCTTAGAGGCTTTTGCCACTAGTTCGACTCCATCAACGTATCAAGCTCGCCGTCCATGTGCAGTTCGGTGAGTTCGCTGAAACCACCGATGGGCTTGCCGTCGATAATGATCTGCGGAACTGTGCGTGCGCCATTGGTAACTTCGACAAATTCCTTCATAGCCGCAGTATCGTTGTCGATGCGTATTTCCTCAAACGGGATATCCCATTGATCCAGCTTGGTTTTGGCCATGCTGCAATAACCACAATGAGCTGTGCTGTAAATGGTAACTCGTGACATCTGTTCCGGTCCTGAAAATCGCCTGTAACAAGGGAGCGCAATTCTACTACAGTTTGCCGAAGCTGCAATGATACCCCGATTCAGTATTTATCCATTTCTGTCGGGGTTTGGTTGGTGATGCGCATGCAGAGCGGCGGGTCGCTCAGTCTTCGTTGTCGAGTTCCTGCACCAGCACCCAGGGTTTGATCGCGACGGCCCACAGTAAACGGTCATCGTTGACCCATTGCCTGGCCTGATCGTCAGACACCGCGGCGAGTTGCTGGTTGTCTTTCCAGTTGCCAACGCTTTGCACGTCATCCTGTTGTAAAGCTAGCGCGACCTCGACCAGGTCGAGGTTACCTGCGATCCAGATAACCTTGCCAGAGGCAAAAAATCGCTGCAAATCGAGCCACGGAATTTTTGCCGTTTCACTGATGATTTTGGAGCGTTCGAGTTCGTGCTCCTGTTGCAGCAGTTTTTCTATCATGCGACTGACCGGATGATGTCGACGCCTTCCAGCGGGCTGGCTTGAATGGTATCGCGCACGGTGGCTATGGCTTCCTTACGCGGATAGTGTTTGCGCCAGGCAATGGCGACCGTACGGCTAGGCGCTGGCCGTGTAAACGGCCTGGTTTCGATCAGCGATTCGTGGTTGCGGTTGTGCAATACGCTGGTACGCGGCAATACCGTAATGCCGGTCCCGGCAGCCACCATATGGCGTATCGTTTCCAGCGATCCGCCTTCCAGGGTGCGGGTCAATTCGCTGTCTCCTGACATGCAATTCGGGCAGGCCTCGATGACCTGTTCGCGAAAACAATGGCCCGACCCCAACAGCATTAAATCCTGCGACGCCAGGTCCTCGGGCCGGATATGCTGGCGTTCCGTCCATTCGTGATTGCGTGGCAGCGCCACCACGAAAGGTTCCTCGTAGAGTGCGGCGGTGTCGATGCCCGCTTCATCGAAAGGGTAGGAAATTACAATGGCGTCGAGATTACCCTGTTTGAGTGACTGGAACAGGTTGGCGGTAAAGTTTTCCTCGATGATCAGTTTTAGCTTCGGGGCGGTTTCACGCAGTTTGGGAATCAGGTGGGGCAGCAGGTACGGGCCGATGGTATAAATGACGCCCAGTTTGAACTGACCCGCCAGAGGATCCTTGCCCTGCTGTGCGATCTCACCCAGTATCTGCGCCTGCTGCAGTACGATCTGAGCCTGATTGATGATTTGCTGGCCGATTTCGGTGATGCGTATTTCATTTTTCGAGCTGCGTTCGAACAGGCGTATGCCGAGTTCTTCCTCAAGTTTCTTTATCGCGATACTTAAGGTAGGCTGGCTCACAAAACAGGCCTGCGCCGCCTTGCCGAAATGTTTTTTTTGGGATACCGCGACAATGTAGCGAAGCTCGGTCAGCGTCATGATAGTTAAAATTTATTAATATTGAGAAATAGATTCTGCATAAT
>JAIBDO010000195.1 GCA_024686195.1 Gammaproteobacteria bacterium
CGGCCATCGCGGCTGGATTTATTTTCTTGCCGTGGCGAAATCACAGCAACGCAATGGTCTGGCAGCGAAACTGGTTGCTCATGTCGAAGCGAAACTGCTCGAACTGGGTTGTCCCAAACTTGAGTTGATGGTGCGCGAGAATAACCTCGAGACCATTGCTTTCTATGAGACTATCGGCTTCAGACTGGATCCGGTCAAGGTACTAAGCAAACGCCTGAGTGACGATGCGCAACACGATTTTAACTAGTGGAAAAACCCGCCAGCGCTAAAGCTGTTCGTCTTCACCCATGATCTTCACCTCGGGAAAAACTTCGTGCAGGGCTTCATAAAAAATCTCCAACTCGAGTGGATGCACACCCTCAACATCGATCAACTGGAGTAACTTACGCATGAATGTCATGCGCACGGCAGGATTATGTTTAAGGTAAAAATTGACGGTATGCAGATCGCTGTGCACGTCCGCCGTACTTCCCCTGGCCGCCAGGTAGAGATGCTCCACCTGGTCGTCGTCGAGCTCGAACTCCTGTTTTAGAATCCGCTGGAACTCGTGCTTTTCGCGCACACCGAGATGTTTATCGGCGCTGAGCACGTGATACAACACCGAGGCGAGCGCCGAGTGCAGGACTTCATCATCATTGTGCTCAAACAGATGACTCTGCTGTTCCAGCGAGTCAAACCAGTGCTTAATCGAATCAAACATATCAGATCACTTTTAGCCGCCTCAAAAGCGGCCAGATTGTTAACGAAGAATAACAATAAACGGCCTGATTATACCCTGCTTGACTTGAATCAATCCAATCAGAATCTACCGCTACACTTCAATGCCATGCACCCATTGATGAGCGTTGCCTGCATCCAGGCGGGTGATGTGTCAGCGACGATAATATTGTTGCTACGCAGTTGTGCATACATTGCTGATGGTTGCTGCCTATGCTGGCTGACACCACAATACCTGGGTGCAGCGTCGATCGACACTACATCGCTCGCCAGCGTGTCGCTCAACACTTGATGATCACGTTCGCTGTCGGTCTCCATGATGGCATTGGATTGACGACGTCCCACTGGGCCTGTGGATTACAATCGATAGAGTGCTCGCATATGCTCAGTGTAAGACGCTAACGCATCTCGAACACTCTCGATGGCAATGCCAGGCTTGAGATTGAAGCAGAACAGCATGTGGAACATGTGATGCCTCCAGTGTTGCGGCGATCCCAAACCAACGTGGGGCCCGTGCAAGGCACACGCGACAGAGTTTTACACGCGTTGAAAAATGATTATGATTCAGGCTTGATAGATCCGGTTACCCCATCATGAAAATCGTTACCTACAACATCCATTACGCCATTGGCAAAGATGAGCGTTATGATCTTGAACGGGTCATCAACGCGGTCGAGGGTGCCGATATCATCGCCCTGCAGGAGGTAGAAAGGCACTACGATACGCCGCAAAGTCCCTCACAACCGGAAGACATTGCCGCATTGCTGCCGGAACACTACTGGGTTTACGACGCCTCATTTGATATCGACTGCAGTGAACGACAGGCAAACGGCCACATCATCAATCGGCGCCGTCAACACGGGCAGATGCTGCTCAGCCGCTGGCCGATCATTGCCAAACGTTACTTTGCATTGCCCCGGTTTTACATCGACAACGAATTCAACATGCAAATGGGAGTTCTGGAAGGCATCATCGATACGCCCCTCGGCGCCCTCAGAATCTACAATGTCCACTTTGGTTCGGTGTCGAGCGAAGAACGCAAGCTGCAGGCACAACGCGTGTGCGAACTGGTGCGCGAGGCACCCTTACAGGGTGGCGCGTGGAGCGGTCCAAACGGTGAATTCAGCGAACGCGACTGGTGTGTCGGCAATCCCGAACCGCCGATGCCGGCAACCGCTATCGTACTCGGCGATTTCAATATGGAACCCGGCAGCTCCGAGTATCAACTGCTGTGCCACAGCCGCGACGGTGATGGCGCTGAGTTACTGACCGACATCTGGGCCCTGCGCAATCCCGGGCGAAACGTCATGAGCTGGCACTCGAACCCGGCCAAAGCCGGACCGGCCGAAAGCGCCCTGCTCGACTATTGCCTCGTCACCGAAGCCCTTATGACCCGCGTCAACACCTGCTGGATCGACGAA
Source organism: Gammaproteobacteria bacterium (assembly GCA_024686195.1). Taxonomy (GTDB): domain Bacteria; phylum Pseudomonadota; class Gammaproteobacteria. The sequence goes on from JAIBDO010000195.1 coordinate 2,139, forward strand.
GCCGCCGCGGGTTCAGATCATCAACCACTGTGGACCGAATTCGACACCCGCTGATCGGTCTATTGCGCGTTCATCACCATGACGAAGCCGAGTGGTGGCCTGACCGGGTTCAGCTCCAGGTCGGAACAGAAATTGGAAATGTCGTAATCCAGCTCAACGAAGTGCTCCAGGTTGAGGTGACTGTCTATGCCCGCCATCAAAATCTCGTCCAGGCGGTGCATGAAACTGTAATTGGGAGCTGACTGGTAAGTTTCGTGACTGTAATAGTCAAGCCCGCTGGTTTCTTCCCAGACTTCGCCACTGAAATACGAATACTGCACCGTGGAGACCCCGCTGTCGGCATCTTCCTCGTACATAAACAATACCGGATGCATCTCCTCCATCACCAGTTTCCCGCCCGGCTTCAACAAACCTCGAATGACTTCGAAAAAGGGTTTCAGCTCCGGCATCCAGCTGATCACGCCAATGGTTACCAGCACCATGTCGAAGGCGCCGTTAAATTCCGCCGGCAGGTCATAGACATCAGCCTCCACAAACTCGACCTGATCTTGCGCACCGGCAAGCCGAATCATTTCACGCCCATGCTCGAGAAACTCGGCAGAGGCATCGATGCCAACGCAACGCGCAGCGCCGAGGTTGCGCAACGACAGGGTTTCTCGGCCATTATTGCAACCCAGCTGAATGATGTGCTTACCGGCAACACCGACACGCTGCAGCGTGTGCAGAATGTCCCCTTCTAAACTGACGAAGGCAGGGTCTTTAACGGCCTCGAACAGCGCCGGGTTGTTGTGCGCGGCATGTCTCGATGCGACTTCGTCCCAGGCCAGGCGATTGGCATCGGTGTATTCTTTTCGTGATTTACGCATTGTTTACTCACTGCCCGACCTGGTGGATGCCATCAGGCAGAGATATTCGAGCGCCAGCTGTGCTGCGACAAGGGCGGTAATTTCGCTGTGATCGTAATCCGGAGCTACCTCGACCACATCCATGCCGACAAACTCGACCCCGCCGAGGCCACGCACTATTTCGAGCGCCTGATTTGAATTCAGCCCACCGACTACCGGGGTACCGGTACCCGGAGCAAATGCCGGATCGAGCGCATCAATATCAAAGGTCAGATAGGCTTTATGGGCACCCACGCACTGTTTGATCCGGCGTATTGTCTCGTCGATACCATTACGATGCACCCACGGCGCATCAAGCACGGTAAAACGGTCCAGCTGCTTGTTGTAGTCTGTACGAATACCGATCTGCACCGATCGCTCAGGGGCAACCAGCCCCTCTTCCACCGCGCGGTAAAACATACAGCCATGGTCGTAAGGATTATCGTTACGCTCGGTATCGGTATGCGCATCAAAATGCACCAGCGACAGCGGACCATGAACCGCTGCGACTTCTCGCAGAATCGGTAGCGAGACAAAATGATCTCCGCCGAGACACAGGGTTTGCGCACCCTGCCGCAAAATATCAGCGACCGAGGCCTGGGTTTGTTCAACCATCGCAGCGGCATCGCCATAACGGTAGATAACGTCGCCGTAATCGACGACGCGTAATCGTTTGAACGGGTTGAAACCCCATGGATACTGATTCTCCCAGCTGGCGATATCGCGGCTCGCCTTGCGGATCGCGGCAGGACCGAAACGAGTGCCCGGCCGATTACACACCGCCAGATCAAATGGAACACCCAGCACTGCGACATCAATCCCGTCGAGGTTACGCCGATAGGGCCGCCGCATGAAGGTGCTGGCGCCATAGAAGGGTGCTTCAGGCGTCGATCCGTCGACCTCGCCCTGAGCGTAAAGGGAAGCGGAAGATGTAATGTCCGTCATTGTGTTGGTTTCCGGGCCTGATTCTGATTTTTAGAAAGTTGCATAACTAATCAGCTATTACTGATCAGCTATTACTGATCGCCAATTACGGGGCACTCGCATGTTCGTGTCATTCTATCCGATTTGCGCCTCTCGCATAATCCAGTCTGTGAAATGCCTGGCGTCTGAGCACCGCTCCGCGGCAGGTGGATACAGCAGGTCGTAATCGCAATCGAATAAACTCACGGGGCGATATCGATACCACCCTCCGGCTACAACTTCAACGTCCACCAGCCGATGAAACACCTCGTTATCCTGATCCTGGTGCTGGCCATCGATGATGGCTTTGCGGGGTTTCATCGCGCGTCGCAAGACATCGATGGTTGATGCCTGCTATTGAGCAGCAAGTCACGCCCGTGCCGCCACGGATTCCTTTTTCTCAGGGATTTCCCACCAAAACACCGGACAGCTTTCGGACCGCCATCGCCGCCAGCAACTGCAGTTAAGAGTCGCCGTGGTCAGGCATTCAGGATGGGTGGCACGCGGAAATCACCAGCGCATCGACAATGGAGCAACCCGACTGATTGACGATAACCGGATTCAGGTCAATTTCGCTTATCGAATCTTTCAGCGCAAGCACCAGCCTTGAAAAGTGAACAATCAATTCGACCAGAGCACCACGATCAAGCGCGGGTTGTCCACGCACCCCGGCCAGCAACCGCGCCAGACGCAATCGATCAATCATCAAATTGGCTTCATCTGCGCTAACCGGCGCGAGGCGAAATGCCCGCTCAGCCAATAGCTCTATGAGCACACCGCCGCAGGCGATTATGATCATCGGACCATATTGCGCATCGTTTTTCATACCAACCGAAACTTCAACGCCTGCCGGCACCTGAGGCATGAGCAGCACCCGCTTGCCAAGGCGCTGCTGCAGATCGTTATATGCTCGCTGCAGATGCTGGCGGTCTGATATACCCACTATGACCCCGCTTTTATCGGACTTATGTGAAATTCCGGGCATCGCCGTCTTCAGTACCAGCGGGTAGCCAAACCCATCGGCCGCCTGTAGCAACTGCTGATCATTATCAGCCAGTGCGAATCTTACGCTCGGCAAACCAAAATCTGACATCAGCTGCAAAGAGGCAATTTCATCGCAGGCATCAAGTCCGGACAATTGCTGCGACCAGTGCTTCACCAGGGCCGCATCCATATCGACATCCTCCCGCGAGCAAGGGATCGTATTTAATACTTCGATTTGCTCTGAGTATCGCATCAGGTTGCGAATTGATCGCAATGCAACATCGATGCCATTGATCACCGGGATGCCCTGAACACTCAATTCGGCAGCTTTGCCCGTGATCCTGGTAAAACTGCAGCTATTGATCAACACCACCGGTTTATCGTTGTATTGTGCCAATTGCCTGGCCACATCAAACAGCTCGGGATAGTGTGAAAAATCGTCACGAAACTCAAATTCAAAGCTGAGCAGCGCCGTACTCGAATCGTCCAGCAACGCTTTACCGCACTGTAGAAAAGTTTGTGCACTACGATCGCCGAGCGCACCCATCCCATCCATCGGATTAACGGCATCCAGACCTGCCTCCAGATTATCCGCGAGCACCGCCGTGGTAGTGCGAGAGATCTCTGCGAAACCAACCCCATAGTGCTCGGCCAGATCGACCATCTGTTCGCGCATGCCGCCCGAGTCAAGCATGCTGGCAAGTGCACCGCTACGCACAGGACCAGCGTTGGCAAACAACAACGCGGTGATCATCATTTCATCAGCATCGTGGCACAGTATCGCAGCATGACGCTCACAGACCGCCACCAGAGCCTGGTAGTTGCCGACGATGGCACCCGAGTGACTCCTGGCCAGCTGCGCCCCTTTTTCGGTACGCCCGAGACTGGTAATCAGCACAGGTATGGATTGCACGCGGGCCTTTTCCAGGGCAGCAATAAATGCAGGCACATCGCGCACCGTCTCCAGTAAAATGGCAATTACCCGGGTTGAAGGCTGCGCCAGCAGGTAGTCCATATAATTACCCACACTGGCATTGATTTCCTGCGCACTGGCAATGACGTAGTTAAAACAGAAACGCGCATCGTTATTGGCCAGGTAGGTCATCCCGGAGCCGGAATGTGCGATCAACGCAATATGGC
>JAIBDO010000129.1 GCA_024686195.1 Gammaproteobacteria bacterium
CTAGCTTAACAGGGCCTTACGACGAATATCACGCAGAATCACGAATACCCAGGGCCAGATCATCATCCCCACCAGCGGTGCGACGAAATAGACCGACAATGGCGTCGGTCTGCCCAGAATACCTTCCACCCAGGCGACCACCACCTGATTGATCAGCAATAGCAGGAACACATAAAGAGCCTGCTGTGCCAATGCCAGCACACGGATGCGCTGATAAAAGTTGAGATTGAAAAAGATGATAACCACCAGCGCCAACGCATGCTGACCCAGCAAGGTCCCGAGCGAGGTGTCGAGAATGATGCCGCTGAAGAAGGCGAACCACAGGCCTACCCGATTGGGCAGTGCCATGCTCCAGTAAATCAATACCAGAGCGATCCAGTTGGGGCGATACATTTGCGCCCAGTCAGGTAGCGGCAAGATCATCAGGATCAGCGCCACCACCAGGCTTGCAAAGATTACCAGATATCTCAATTGCATGATTTTACAAGCGGGGTTTGATCACCAGCACTTCGCGGCTGGAATCGAGGCGTGCCTTGGGTTCGGCAATAACGGAGACAAAGCCGCGGATGCGATCTTCACTAATCGAGGTTACCCGGGCAACCGGATAATTTGAAGGAAAGCGGCCGCCAAGCCCGGACGTCACCAGCTCATCGTCAATCATGATATCCGCGGTCGCCGGCAAATAGCGTAACTCGAGCTGACGCGTGGAACCACGGCCAAAAGCGACTGAGCGCGTGCCACTGCGCACGAACTGCACCGGAATGGCGTGTTCCGGATCCGAGATCAGGATAATCGTTGACGACTGTGCATTCACATGTATCACCTGGCCCATGACGCCGAAGTCGTCAATCACCGCATGACCAATCTCGACACCATCACTGGTACCTTTATTGATCTCGATGAGTTGGCGATATGGATTCTGATCGACGGATAACAGCTCGGCGACGATAACGTCGTCAGCGATTTTTCGCGACGAGCCGAGCAGATTGCGTAAGCGCACGTTTTCCTCGGCGAGAATTTCAAGTTTCTGCAGGCGCGCACTGAGGATGCGACTCTCGGCTTTGAGCGCATCGTTTTCATTGAGAAGATCGGAATGTGAGGTAAACCAGTCACCGGCCCAGTTACCAGCGGTGGCCGGCAGGCTAACCAGATAGCGCAGCGGTGAAATTGCCAGCGAGATATTAGAACGGACAATTTCCAGATGCTGAAAGCGCTGATCCGTCACCATGAACACAATACTGAGAACCACCAGAATCAGCGCGTGTAACGAAGCGCCACGTGCCTGGAATAGTATCTTCATTTAGGTGTAGGACGATAGCGGCTATTCTACCGCGAGAAAATCCAGCCCGTGTTGATCGATCATTTCGAGCACTCGACCGCCGCCGCGGGCGACACAGGTCAGAGGGTCCTCGGCAATGATCACTGGTAAGCCGGTTTCTTCCATGATCAAGCGATCCAGATCACGCAATAACGCACCGCCACCGGTCAGCACGATACCGCGTTCTGCAATATCGGAACCCAGTTCGGGTGGTGTCTGCTCAAGGGCGTTCTTGACTGCCGAGATTATTCCGTAGAGAGGATCCTGCAGGGCTTCGAGAATTTCGTTGCTGTTCAGCGTAAAAGCGCGCGGCACACCCTCGGACAGGTTGCGCCCCTTGACTTCGATTTCAAGCAAGTCCTTACCGGGATAGGCCGCTGCGATTTCAACCTTGATACGTTCCGCAGTCGCCTCACCAATTAATATCCCATAGTTTCGGCGCACGTAGTTGATAATGGCGTCGTCGAAGCGATCACCACCGATTCGCACCGATGCCGAGTAGACGATTCCGTTCAGCGACATAACCGCGACTTCGGAAGTACCGCCACCAATATCGAGCACCATCGAACCCTGTGCCTCGTCGACCGGCATGCCGGCACCAATCGCAGCCGCCATCGGCTCCTCGATCAGGTAAACCTTGCGCGCCCCGGCGCCCATTGCAGATTCACGAATGGCACGGCGTTCTACCTGGGTGGCACCGCAGGGAACACAGATCAGCACGCGCGGGCTTGGCCGCATGAACTGGTTCTCGTGTACCTTGCGAATGAAATGCTGCAGCATTTTTTCGGTGTAAGTAAAGTCAGCGATAACACCGTCTTTCATCGGCCGCTTGGCGGTGATGTTTTCCGGAGTACGTCCCAGCATCTTCTTGGCGTCGGTGCCGACTGCCTCGATCGATTTGGGTCCACCGGGACCGCGATCCTGACGAATGGCGACTACCGATGGTTCATTGAGAACAATTCCCTGACCGCGGGAATAGATAAGCGTATTGGCAGTACCCAAATCGATCGATAGATCGTTGGATAACAAGCCTCGAATAGCTGCAAACATGCTGTGTTTTTAACCTGTCGTAAAATTGTAGGTGAGCGTCAGCCCAAATTTACCCGAGGCTGCGCTAAATTTACCGCAGAACGGGCGTACTCTAGCAACGGATAGTCATTTTCACAAGGTGAAATACCTTAAAAATCAGTCTTTTGCTTAGACAATCGGTGATTGTGTGGTAAGTTTGCGGACTTTTCCCCGGCGCTTTAGAAATATCCTGAAATGACTCTCAAATCCGATGACGTTCGAAGTATAGCTCACCTTGCACGACTCCACATCGAGGAGGACGCAGTCGATCATTATGTCGATGATTTATCCAGCATCCTGGCGCTGGTCGAGCAGATGAACCAGGTCGATAGTCAGGGCGTCGAACCGCTTTCCAATCCACTTGACGCCACCCAGCGTTTACGCGATGACAACGTCACGGAAGTGAACCAGCGCGACAAGTTTCAACAGATTGCGCCCGACGTCGCCGAAGGTCTGTACCGCGTACCAAGGGTAATTGAATAATGCCGATGACGGTCACTGAAATCCGCCAGGGCCTTGCCAGCGGTCAGTTTTCCAGCGTGGAAATCACGCGCGACTACCTGCAACGTATCGCGCAGCATAACCCAGCGCTCAACTGCTTTATCAGTGTTACCGAAGACCTCGCGCTGCAGCAGGCCGGGGCCGCCGATGCATTGCTGGCGCAAGGTAACCCGGGTTTGCTGACCGGCGTGCCACTCGCACACAAGGATCTGTTTTGCACCGATGGTGTTAAAACCAGCTGTGGCTCGCGCATGCTGGATAATTTCATCGCACCCTATGATGCGACCGCGGTTGAGCGCATTCGTGACGCCGGAGCGGTAATGCTCGGCAAAACCAATATGGATGAGTTTGCCATGGGCTCCTCCAACGAAAACTCCTGGTATGGCAATGTTGCCAATCCATGGAATACCGCACATGTTCCGGGCGGTTCATCGGGTGGTTCTGCGGCAGCGGTTGCAGCTGGCCTGGCGCCGGCAGCAACCGGTACCGATACCGGCGGTTCTATCCGTCAACCAGCCGCACTATGCGGCGTTACTGGCATCAAACCTACCTATGGACGCGTCTCGCGCTATGGCATGATCGCGTTTGGGTCGAGCCTCGATCAGGGCGGCCCCTTCGCACGCAGCGCTGCCGACTGCGCGCTTTTACTACAGGCCATGTCTGGATTCGATGCACGCGATTCGACCTCCTCTGACACACCCGTCGACGACTATAGTGCGCGACTGGAACAGGGCATAGAGGGCTTGAAAATCGGGCTGCCGAAGGAGTACTTCGCCGAAGGCCTGGATAGTCGGCTTGCCAGGGTTATCGAAACCGCTATCGATGAGCTGCGTAAGCAGGGTGCCGAAATTCTCGACATTTCCCTGCCCAACACCCACTTATCCATTCCGACTTATTATGTCGTCGCCATGGCGGAGTGTTCCTCCAATCTGTCACGCTTCGACGGCGTAAGATTCGGACATCGTTGTGAGAATCCCGTTGATCTCGAAGACCTGTACAAGCGCTCGCGAGGCGAAGGCTTTGGCGCCGAGGTTAAACGACGCATTCTGATTGGCACCTACGCCTTATCCGCCGGCTACTACGATGCCTATTACCTCAAGGCGCAGCAGTTAAGACGCATGATCAAGAATGATTTTCAAACTGCCTTCGACAGCGTTGATCTGATCCTGGGTCCGACCACACCCGAAGTCGCGTTCAAGATTGGCGCCAAGACGGACGATCCAGTGAGTATGTATCTGCAGGACATTTACACCATATCGCTGAACCTCGCCGGGCTACCCGGTCTCTCGTTACCGGTCGGTTTTGTTGACGGCCTGCCAGTCGGCATGCAGTTGATCGGCAACTATTTCGACGAGGCTCGTTTGCTACAGGTGGCGCACCGCTACCAACAGGTTAGCGACTGGCATCTGCAAGCCCCGGAGGCTTTCTCATGACTGCCGCTGAAATAAGCCAATGGGAAACCGTCATCGGGCTCGAAATTCATGCTCAACTGGCGACCAGCAGCAAAATCTTCTCAGGTGCCTCCACCGCCTACGGGGCAGAGGCCAACACCCAGGCCTGTGCGGTCGACCTTGGATTGCCCGGCGTATTGCCGGTACTCAATCGCGAAGCGGTACGCATGGCGATACGCTTTGGCGTCGCGATCGATGCCAACATTGACCATCAATCGGTATTTGCGCGCAAGAATTACTTTTATCCCGATTTGCCGAAGGGCTACCAGATTTCGCAGTTCGAACACCCCATCGTCGGCAAGGGTCAGATCAGCATCAGTCCCGCCGAAGGTGAGCATAAACTGGTGGGCATTACCCGGGCGCATCTCGAGGAAGACGCCGGCAAATCCATTCACGACCAGTTTCCAGAGCAAAGCGGTATCGACCTGAACCGCGCCGGCACGCCGCTGCTCGAGATCGTTTCCGAACCGGATATGCGCTCGGCTAAGGAAGCCGTTGCCTATGCACGCAAGATTCACAGCCTGGTGCGTTATCTCGAAATCTGCGATGGCAACATGCAGGAAGGTTCGTTTCGTTGCGATGCCAACGTATCGATAAGGCGCAGGGGTTCCGACCAACTCGGCACGCGCGCCGAGATAAAAAATATCAATTCGTTCCGTTTCCTCGAACGCGCCATAAATCACGAAGTCGAACGCCAGATCGAAGTGATCGAAGACGGCGGCAGGGTGGTGCAGGAAACCCGGCTTTACGATTCTGAGCGCGATGAAACGCGTTCGATGCGCAGCAAAGAAGAAGCCAATGATTATCGCTATTTTCCGGATCCGGACCTGTTACCGGTGAACATCAGCGCCAGCGATATCGCCGAGATTCGTGCTGCGCTGCCGGAACTACCTGAGCAGAAGAAACAGCGCTATATCAGCGAGCTGGGCCTGTCGGACTACAATGCCGAGTTATTGACTGCAAACCGCGATACGGCCGTTTATTTTGAAACCGCTTTTGCCGAAGCTGATGCAACGCAGGCGGCCGTGCTGGTCAACTGGATTCTCGGTGATCTGGCCGGCGCACTCAACAAGGCCGGGCTCGATATCACAGAGTCACCGATCAACCCGGCAGCGCTGGTGCAATTGGTGGCGAGGATCGCTGACGAGACCATTTCCGGCAAGATCGCCAAGCAGGTTTTCGACGCGATGTGGCAGGGCGAGGGTAACGCCGACGAGATCATCGAGGCCCGCGGCTTGCGCCAGATTACCGATAGCGGTGCGATCGAGACACTGATTGACGAGGTGATCGCGGCAAACCCGGAGCAGGTTGAGCAGTTTCGCGCCGGCAAGGAGAAAGTACTCGGATTTCTGGTTGGCCAGGTAATGAAGGAATCACGTGGCAAAGCCAACCCCGGACAGGTCAACGCATTGCTGCGCGACAAGTTGAAGTAAAACCGATGATGACGATTAAACGCAGTTGCAGTTACCGGATTATCACGCGCGCGGTGAACGCCGAAGACCGGCCACTGGTTGCACTGCTCGATCAAGGCGCCGACGATTGCAAACCCTGTCTTGAAGCGGATCAGTTGCAGGCAACCATCGACGCACAGCCTGATGTGGTGATTGTCTACAACCAGCAAGCCCGGGCACGCGAGCTGGTGAACCAATTGAATCTTACCCAAGATCAGGTGTTTATCGAGATCCGCCAGGATACCAGGGGCGTATTGGGACTACATGCGTTGCGCCGGGGAAAATCCGGCAGCGAAACCCTGGAACTGATCTACGCGTAACGGCAGAAACCCTGGTTTTTGCCGGCCCCCGGTTTCTACCGACGAAGATGCGAATGCCATGTCTAAAGTAATACTGATCACCGGAGCCAGCCGTGGCATCGGTGCCGAAACCGCCCGCCTCGCCGCTGAACGCGGCTATTCGCTGTGTCTTAATTACCGGAACAACCGCCAGTCTGCCGAAGACTTATGCGCGTCACTTAGCGGTGATGGACATCATGCCATTACCTGGCGGGCCGATATCAGCGTCGAAGCAGATGTCATGGCCATGTACGAAGCCATCGATCGGGAATTCGGTCGCCTCGACGGACTGGTCAACAATGCCGGTATCCTCGAACGCCAGAGCGACGTTGTCGATATGTCGCGCGAGCGCTGGCAACGCATTCTCGATATCAACGTGATCGGTAGTTTCCTCTGCGCACGGGAATCCATCAAACGTATGTCGACGCTTAACGGCGGCCAGGGTGGGTCGATCGTCAATCTGTCATCGCGTGCCGCCGACCTCGGCGCCGCACATGAATACGTGGATTACGCCGCCTCCAAGGGCGCTATCGATGCCATGACCATCGGCCTCGCCAAAGAAGTCGGCGATCAGGGTATTCGCATCAACGCGGTTAAACCCGGCTTGATTTACACCGATATTCACGCCGATAGTGGCGAAGCAGGTCGTGTCGACCGACTCAAAACTGGAGTGCCGATGCAACGCGGCGGTTTACCGGGCGAGGTTGCCGAGGCGATATTATGGCTGTTGTCTGATGCCGCTTCTTATACCACCGGCAGCTTTATCGACGTTTCTGGTGGGCGCTGATGCATCAAGCGTTAAACGACGATCAAATGACTGGGGTAAGTTTTCGCGAATGCCTCGGCGGCTGCGCCGCCTGCGGTTTACTTCGCAAAAACTCACCCCAGTCATCCGGCCTCTCTTGACCAGAACGAGTATCGTGGAGGTGGTTGCTTAAGTACGTGCCCTTCCTTTCTGTTCCATCAAGCCCGGGGGCGGGTCAACACGATGTAATTACCAAGCAGCACCAGGATAAAACCAAACAGCGCTCGCATCGTCCATTGGTAATCTTCAAACAGGGTTGACAGGCCGAGCGCGATAACCGGAAACAGTACCGCAGCATAAGCTGCCTTGTCCGCACCGATTCGCCCGATCAAAGTCAGATAAGAGCCAAAAGCCAGTATCGAACCGAAGATCGCCAGGTAAAGCAGGGACAGGCTGTAACTGGTAGTGAACTCATAGTTGAAAGGCACGCCACTAAAGAACGCAAATACGGCCATAATCAAGCTGCCATAAGCCATTCCCCAGGCATTGGTCTGTATCACCGGAATGTTGTTTTTCTGGTTGCGCACGGAAATAATGTTACCGATCGAGGCGAACCAGGTCGCCAGCAGGCACATCCACAGGCCACGCCAGGTATCGGCATTATCACCCACGTCGCTGACCTCCGCCCAGAAGATGGCCGCGATACCGGCAATACCGAAGCCCGCTCCAATCACCACGCGTGGTCGCACCCGGCTACCCATGAACAGCGCCGCGTTAACGATGTTCATCAGAATCACCGTGGAGAACATCAGCGCAACAATGCCCGAGGTCAACAGGCTGGTTGCCCAGTAAAACACCAGGTAGTTGCTGGAGAACAGGAACAGCCCCTGCAACGCGATGAAGCCGTGCTGCCTGGGTGAGTAATTCAGGTTTCGCCTGGTTAGCAGGCAAAACATTATCAAAAGTATTGCCGCGATACCGAATCGATAGACCAGCGATACTTCAGCCGCAACCACACCCAGCTGAAACTTGATCGCAAACCAGGTGGAGCCCCAGATCAGTACCGAAGACAGATAGAGACTCGCCGAGTGCGTTAGAAACCCGTTTCTCATGAATCCGCGAGCGCGGACATCCAGCAATCATTGAGCAATTTGAGCAAGCCTCGGTAATCAAACAGCAGCGATTCTTGCATTGCCGGGCCACCAACACAATACAACTGCAGCAAACGCCGGCTTTGTTGAAGGTCGAGGTCGGCTTCGTTACACAGTATGGCAAGGTCCCAGTATGGTGACGCCATGGCCGAGTATTCCCAGTCGATAAGCCACAAACGCTCATCGGTCAATAACAGGTTGCCGAGCACCGGGTCGCGGTGTGAGGGAACCCAGCCCTGGTCGTCCACTTCGAGCAGGGACAGGGTCCGCTTTGCCTGTGCCATTCGTTGCCTATAGTCGCGCTGCTGGCTGGTATCGAGTAATTCATAGTGGCGCGCGAGCGTACGATCAAGATCTGACTCGCCAGAAAATCGCTGGCCGCTGCGATGCAATACCTGCAACGGTTTTACAATCAATGCC
>JAIBDO010000079.1 GCA_024686195.1 Gammaproteobacteria bacterium
ATGACACAATGTCCCATCAACAGCCCAAAACAACCCAAAACAACCCAAAACTTATATCGCAGACGGGTGATACGGACGACAAGTCAGTTTGAAAATTTTTTATGGAGTTAATCAATGAATAAGACCAAAGGCATCGCGTTACTGTTAGCGCTTTTTTTCACCGGCTTCGCCCAGGCTCAATCCAGTAAACCCAATATCCTGGTGATCTGGGGTGACGATATCGGTATATCTAATATCAGCGCCTATAGCGACGGTATCATGGGATATAAAACGCCGAATATTGACCGTATCGGACAGGAAGGCATGCGCTTTACAGACTACTACGGTGACCAGAGCTGTACCGCAGGGCGCTCGACCTTTATTACCGGCCAATCCGGCTTGAGGACAGGCATGTCCAAAGTAGGCCTGCCCGGCGCACCCGAAGGCATCAAGGACAGGGATATCACCATTGCTGAAATGCTTAAAGATAAAGGTTATGCCACCGGCCAGTTTGGTAAAAATCACCTCGGCGACCGGGATGAACATTTGCCGACCAACCATGGTTTCGATGAGTTTTTCGGTAACCTGTATCACCTCAATGCCGAGGAAGAACCCGAGGATCCGGATTATCCTACAGACCCTGAATTCAAAAAGAACTTTGGACCGCGCGGTGTTATCCATTCGTATGCTGACGGCAAAATTGAAGACACCGGCCCATTGACTAAAAAACGCATGGAAACAACCGATGAGGAATTTATTTCGGCAGCGCAAAATTTCATCGACAAATCGGTTGCGGCCGACAAGCCTTTCTTTGTCTGGTTGAATACCACGGGAATGCATTTTCGTACTTACCCTGCGGAAAAACATCTCGGCAAATCTGGCCAGGGCGAGTACAACGACGTCATGGTTGCGCACGACGAGTACGTCGGCCAGATGCTAGACCAACTCGACAAACTGGGCATCACCGATAACACCATTGTGTTCTATTCGACTGATAATGGCGTGCATTTCAATACCTGGCCCGATGCCGGGGTTACACCATTCCGTTCGGAGAAAAATACCAATTATGAAGGTGCCTATCGTGTGCCTGCCCTGGTGCGTTGGCCCGGTAAAATCAAGGCTGGTTCGGTTTCCAACGAAATGATTGCCCATTTGGACTGGATGCCTACTTTCGCTGCCGTCGCGGGTGACAATGACCTTAAAAAAGACATGCTGCAAGGTAAAACCATCGCCGGTAAATCCGCGAAAATACACCTGGATGGCTATAACCTTTTGCCGTACATGACTGGCGAAGTGGATAAAAGCCCGCGTACTGTTTTTCATTATCTGGACGATGAATCATTCCCTGTCGCCATTCGCATGGATGACTGGAAAGTGACTTACGCCGAAAATCGAGGGCATACCATGGCACTCTGGGCCGAGCCGTTTACCTTGCTGCGCATGCCCAAGATCTTTAATCTGCGGCGTGATCCCTTCGAGAAAGCAGAGCTTAACTCGAACACCTACTACGACTGGATGATTAGTAAGGCGTATTATATTTATAAAGGCCTATCGACTACGGGGCAGTTCTTGAGCACATTTAAAGAATATCCGCCCAGTCAACCACCAGGTTCATGGGCTGTTGAAGCCGTATATAAACGTTTCATCAAACATGAAAATTAATCGGCATTGTTAGTAAGTGCGATAATTTTTATAGCACTGGAAAATTGAAAAACTGGCCGCCTTGAGCGGCCAGTTTTACTTTGGACGTCGCCAATATCAGATTCACTCAAGGCGATCAAACAACCGATGTAACTGTCGATGCACGGGCATGAGCATGTTGTCATCAGCCTCATCATCAGTATGCTTTCTAATGCTAACTTGCTGCTGGAAGGGTCGTCCGGCAGCGCAAAAATCCGCTCGATCAAAACCGTGGCTAATCTACTGCATACCGATCTGGAATCGCATCCAGTTTAGCGCCAACCTGTTGCCGTCGGATGTGACGGGAAGCAAAATATTACAGAAGGTGGACGGCAGACAAATGCCCATCTTTCGGCAGAGCCACGTATTTTATAATCTCGTGCTGCCCCATAAAATCAAACCTGCTCCGACCGAGATAAAGCGCACGCTGCTTCAATCGTGAAATAGCATCTTCGATGTCAGGACAGCGCCGCGCGCCATGATCGACGTCAGCCGATACCCGGATTTCCACTCACGTTTTTCAATTTGGGCGTATTGAGTTTGCGAATGCTAGCACTGTCGGAGCGCCGTAAATAATCGGCAACCACCTCCCAGATCGGCGCGCCCGCAGATTGCGATCCCACCGTCGCCCAACCGGCGACCTTGTAACTTTTGGAAGCCTCGATACGGGTACCGTCATCGAGCTGCATATCGGCAATACGAGCGCCTGCCGCGGCATCCGGCTCGATGCTGTAGTCGAGTCCACCGAGACGTACCATATCACCGCCCTGCTGGTAATAAGGGTCCTTGTTAAACAGGTTATCAGCGACATCTTCGAGTATCAGTTTGAGGTCTTCGCCGCTCATTTCACGCACGTAAGTCTCAGGATAGGTGATACAGGTCTGGTCCAGGACGTGCTCCATGGTGATCGTCTGGCCTGGCAAAACCGTGGTTCCCCAGCGAAATCCGGGTGACAGCGAAATCTGCGCATCGCCCTCGACGCGCAGGGCATCGCAAATGATCTGATCGAAGCTCCCATTGAAATTTCCGCGTCGATAGAGCAGATTTTCCGCGACGCTCAACTTCTCTTGCAGTTGCGGCAGATAGGGCTTGCGCGAGCCCTGGATCTGCGCCGTCATGTCGGCATCGGGCTCGAGCAAATTGGAAAAGATCGGCAGTAAACGATAACGAAAGTCGCGCAGCCTGCCCCCTTTGTAGTCCATATCCATGACACCGAGAAACTTGCCATTGGAGCCGGCATTGGTCACCAGCGTTTTGCCACCCGGGTTGGACACCGAAATCGCACCCGGCACCCCATCGTGGGTATGGCCACCGAAGATAGCATCGATACCACTGACCCTTGAGGCCATCTTGAGATCGACATCCATACCGTTATGCGACAGCAGGATCAGGCCATCGGGTTTTTCCTCGTCGCGCGCCTGGTTGACGATGTCCTGCATATCATCTTCGTTGATGCCGAAGGTCCAGTCCGGGATAAAGCGCTGCGGGTTGGCAATGGGCGTGTAGGGGAACGACTGCCCGACAACGGCAATACGCAAATCACCCATCTCGCGGATGGTATAAGGCTTGAACACATGTCCGCTATCTTCATTAAAGTCGCCGATATCACCAAGCTCGTAGTCAAACATGGCCGCTTCGCGAACCTTGCAATTCTGGCTAACAAACTCACCATTGAACGCTGCCGCATTGGCAAGCACCTCGGCATCCTGATAGGTGAACTCCCAATGGCCGGTCATTACATCGACGCCGAGCAGATTACAGGCATCCACCATATCGCGTCCACGCGTCCACAAAGCGGTGCCGGATCCCTGCCAGGTATCACCACCATCGAGCAACAGCGAGTGCCCCTGGGCGTACTCGGTACGTAGCTTTTTGACCAGCGTGGCCAGATGAGCGAAGCCGCCAACCTTGCCATAGAGGCCTGCGGCTTCGGTGAAATTCAGGAAGGTGTAGGCGTGCTCTTCGATGCCACCACGCGGAATCGAAAAACGCTCCAACAAATGATTTCCCACCAGATGGGGGGCTTTACCATAAGCGCCGCCCATGCCAATGTTGACACTGGGTTCGCGAAAATAGATTGGATTCAACTGCGCATGGCAATCGGTGAAATGCAGGATCCGCGCATTGCCAAAAGCCGGCATATCGTAAAGGGCCGAGCCGTCTTCGCCGGCTCTCAGGCCGGATCCAGGCAACAGTCCGGCTGCGCCGGCTAATCCCATCAATCGGATAAATTCTCTACGGTTCAGATTCATACTCTATCTCTCAACTAAATAAATCTGCCAGCAAGGTCAGATTTTCTACGACCAGATCGGGATTCGAACTGCGAATATCCTGGCCATGATTATACCCGTAAGGCACACAGGCGATGGCGAAACCGGCGGCGCGCGCGGCAACCACGTCGTTACTCGAATCACCCACCATCAGGCAGCGATCATAGGCGAACCCGAAATGATCGGCAGCGTAGTGCAGCGGCATGGGATCGGGTTTCTTGCGCGCGGTGGTATTGCCGGCGACCACCAACTCGAAATAGACATCGAGCCCCATCTCCGTGATCAGCCGCGAGGTAAACGGCTCCGGCTTGTTGGTTACACAGGCGAGCGTTAAATCCTTTGCTGACAGCCTTTGCAGGGTCTCGACCACACCGGGATACAAGGCGCTGCGGTCGCTGGCATGCGCAGCGTAAAGCTCGCGGAATATTGCCACACCCCTTTCATACAAATCCGCCGCCGGTTCGGCGTCCATCTCGCCAGTCAGCACGCGTTTGACGAAACGCTCCAGACCATTACCGACCCAGTTCCTGGCGGCCTGCTCATCGTGCACCGCAAGATCGAGTCGCTCCAGCATCCTGTTACCGCACCAGGCCAGGTCACCCACACTGTCCACCAGCGTGCCGTCCAGATCAAACAGGATCAGACGAACTCCCTGCAGATCAAGAGCACTGCTGGCCTGCTCCGCAGAACCATTCCTCTCGCCTGGATCAGGGACTACATCAAACTGGGGTTCTATCATATTCGGTCCATTGTTGACGCGATTGTCCGGCAGTTTCGCCAAACAATCGTCAACCTAGCAAATTTGAGTGATTAATGTAATAACCCGATAGCAATACTCGGTGTCTCTATTTTTCATCTGCTGGTGAACACTGAAAGCCTTCACCTTCTCGGCAGGGTCAAACAGAATACATCCCTAAACATCGTGCATAGCCTCACAGATGGTGAACGTCGCCCCTACTGGCTAGCAATCGATATATGCATTAGAAAATTCTAATATAGATTCAATGTCAGCTGGGAGGTAATATTCATCGCTGGCAAACAACACTTGTTAACCTGTGACATCAATACGACAAAACCACTATCTGTTGATCCTTGCGCTCACACTATCTGTCTGCTGCGTGCCCACCGTGGCCACGGCATCAAATCAACTGTCAGGCCACCCCTCTCCTTACCTTGCGCTGCATGCCGACGATCCGGTCCACTGGAAAAGCTGGCAAGCCGACGTGTTTGCCGAAGCGCGTGCCAGCAATCGGCTGGTGCTGGTGTCAGTTGGTTACTTTTCCTGTCACTGGTGTCACGTGATGCAACAGCAAAGCTACCAGGATGATGAAACCGCCGAGTTTCTCAACCGCAACTATGTTTCGGTCAAGGTGGATCGCGAACTCGAACCCGACCTTGATCAGCGCCTGATCAGTTTTGTCGAACAGCTGCGCGGCGTCGCGGGTTGGCCGCTCAACGTCTTCATTACTCCTGACGGCTATCCCTTGACCGGATTCACTTATCTGCCACGCGACGATTTCCTGCGACTGATACAACATCTCGATGGCGAATGGAAACAGAATCACCTCGCGCTGAGTGCCTCGGCACGCGAATTCTTTGAATTAGGGCTGCAGCATTCAGATGGCATGGTTGAAAATAAAACGATTTCGGCCGCGGCGCTAGTCGATACTTTCGTCGCCCACGCAATGCGCAACGCGGACGACCTGCAGGGCGGATTTGGCGATACCAGCAAGTTCCCCAACGTACCGCAACTCAACGCCCTGCTCGACAGCCTGACACTCACCGACACGACGAATCCAGAAGTCGCCGATTTTATCCAACTGAGTCTGGAGATGATGGCGTCGCGCAACCTGAACGATCATATCAATGGTGGTTTCTTTCGTTACACCACCGATCCCGACTGGCACACCCCTCATTTCGAAAAGATGCTCTATGACAACGCGTTGTTGTCTGCGCTTTACCTCAAGGCTCACCGAGTCTGGCCCGGACAGGGTTACGCAACGATCGCTTTGCAGACGCTCGATTTTGTCGAATTACAATTGAAGCATCCGCAGGGTGGCTACATGTCCAGCCTGTCTGCTGTCGACCGCGATAATCGCGAGGGCGGAGCCTATCTGTGGAGCCACGAGCAGCTCGCCAGGCGGCTCGATGCGACCGAGCTTGCCCAGCTGAAGCAATACTGGGTGCAGGCACCCGTTGCCGGCGGGTTGCTGCTGCGCCCGGCTTCCGCTGCGGAGAATGCGGCGCAATCCATCGTGAACCACAATATCCAGCGCAAATTGCAGGCGACTGGCGCGCGCAGTATGCCAGTCGATGACAAGCGCCTGGCCAGCTGGAATGCGATGATGCTGAATGCGCTGACGCTGGCGACGGATAGTGACCCGCGCTTTGCCGGGCGTGCTCAGACCCTGTACCGGGATATACGCGAGCTATTCATTGTTGACGACACACTGGTTCGGTTTGCCGGTAATGCCGATATCGCCGCCGCCGTATTCGAGGACTACGCCTACACCGCCAACGCTTTTTTGCACTACGGTCTGCGCTTTGAGAACCCACAGGCGATTGAGCTGGCGCGCCGCCTGAGCGAACGCGCCCAGCGTATTTTTCTGCGCAGTGAGCGCTGGCAGGAGAAGGCGCAGCCATTGATACCGATCGCGCCCGGCAAATGGGTGATCGAAGACCTGGTTTTTTATTCGCCAATGGCCCTGTGGCTGGAAGTCGCCCTCACCGTTCCGCAACTCGATTCGACCATACGCAGCAGTGCGAGCGCCATGCTGCAACGCGTTACCCGGGACATGGTCGACCGACCCTATTATCACGGCAGTTTAATCATGCTGCGCGCAGACAACCCCGGGTGACGCAAACGCAACAAGCCGATAGCCGACTGCTGGAGCGTGCCTGGCCGCACTCGTCGCAATTCCGGTGATAATGACTGAGCCATTGAAATCGGGGAATAAAAATGGGAAGCTTGATCGTTCTTGCTACCGGTTTCCGCGCAGATGATCAAACGCTTTACCACATTCGCAATTCTGCTCTGGCTGCTGCCGGTGATGGCGCAGGCAGCTGTGCCACGCGATCCCTACCAGTACTTTTTTCAACAATCGCTGGGGGACCTGACCGAGGAACTGGACATTGCGCATGACCAGGGTAAACAGGGGATTTTCATATTCTTCGAAATGGATGAATGCCCGTTTTGCCACCGCATGAAGGAAACCATACTCAATCAGCCCGATGTCCAGGCGTTTTTCGCTGAGCGCTTCCACTCACTGGCGATCGATATCGAAGGTGACATCGAAATTGTCGATTTCACGGGTAACGAGATGACACAGAAGGCTTTTGCCCGACAGAATCGGGTGCGAGCAACACCCTTGCTGATGTTTTTCGATCTGGAAGGCAAGCCCCTTCTCAAATATGTCGGCGCTCCCTCCGGCAAGCAGGAATTCATCTGGATGGGCGAATTCGTCGCTGATAAAGTCTACCTGCAAAAAGACGATACGGGCCGCAACATTCGCTTCGCGCGCTACAAGCGCATGAAGAAAGATGGGGACCTGTAGCCTTTGTCACTGCCCATTCAACTGACTCTCGCACAGCGACAGACAGCGCCACTTCAGACAGGAATACCGGCTTGACACTTTTATCGCATCGATCTTTGCTAGTGCTGCTAGCCATCCTGCCGGGCCCGCTACTGTGCGCTGATCCCCTGCCCGAGCCACTGACACTCGAGGCTGCGCTGTCGAGCGCCAACAATCCAGCCCACTTCGAACTGCTCGATATTGATGAACGCCTGCAGGCTCTGCGGGCCGAAATGGGTATTACCAGCGGTTATCAGGATTTCCGCCTTGATCTGACGGGCAGAATCCGTGAGGTCGGCCTCTCCGACGAGGCACCCAACGATGATGATAGTGGCGATAGCGCGGCGAGCCTGATCCTGTCAAAACCGATCTATGATTTCGGCCTGCAGGATTCCCGCGAAGGTCGCATTGGACTGCAATTAGAGGCACTGGAATTACAGAAACGTCTGCTCATCGAACAGCGTCGTCTCGATATTCTGGAGAAGTATCTGGCGGTGCTGGATGCCGACAACCAGTTCCTCAGTGAAAACGAAGCGCTCGCCATCGGCTTTATCCGTTACGACAATGCACGCGAGGATCAGGAGCTCGGCGCTACCGCCGAGATTGAAGTGCTGAGACTGCAAAGCGCGTACGAAACCATTCGCCGTAAACGCAATCTCGCGGAGCAGCAGCAACGCCTGCAACGCAGCATCCTCGCAGAAGCCATGGGATATCCGGGACAACTGGCCTCGAATCTCGAAATTCCCGAAATCAACAATACCCGGGCATTACCGGATGACTACGAAACGCTGGTGACACGGGCCTTGCAAAATAGCCTGGAGGCGTTGGTAGCACTGGCCAACACGCGCGCCGCTCATGCCGCTATCCAGATCGCCGAAGCGGCCAATGGCCCCACCCTTGACCTGGAACTCGAAGTATCGACCTACGAGCGTGAGACGCGCACACGCGACGACTGGCGCGCGGGGCTGTATATAGAGATCCCCCTTTATCGAGGATCATCTGCAGCCACGGTCAACCGCGCCACAGCCCACTACCGGCGCTCGCTGGCACAGCAACAGCAGTTACAATCACATCTGCGTGTCGAAGTACTCAAACTGTGGCAACAGTTACAACAACTGCAGCTCGAAATAGAAGGCCGCTCCGTAGAGCAGGACTACCGGGATCGATACCTGGATCGCAGTCGTGCCGAGTACGAGCTCGAGTTCAAATCCGATCTGGGTGATTCGCTGGTGCTGTATTCGCGCAGCAACCGTGATCGCCTGCACGCGCTGTACGCCTACGAGATCGCCTACCAGCGGCTTGCCGCACTGGTCGGTGCGGAATATCTGCAAGCGTTAACCCCGCCCCAGTGAACGGAAAATAATATGCGCATCCTGCTTCCACTGCTACTTGGCTTTCTGTCCCTGCCGGTACAGGCCATCGATCTCAACGGCATCGCAGAATTCGATCGCCGCCTCACACTCAATAGCAGTATCAGCTCCCGGGTCGAGCAGGTTCATGTTGAGGTCGGTCAGTCGGTGGCAAGGGGTGAATTGCTGATTTCGTTTGTTGCCACCGGTTTACAGGCACGGGTCGACATCGCCACCGCCGAGGTAAATGCACTGGTGCCCAAAGTTGAGCGAATGTTGACCGAACTGGAAAAGGCACAGGAACTGTATGACCGGGATTCGCTCGCGCGCGTAGCCCTCGAACAGGCCAAGCAGGATCATACGATCGCCGCCGCCAATCTGGCTGCCGCCGTGGCAAAACTCGACCTTGCAAGCTTTCATCTATCACAGACGCAACTGCGCTCACCGATCACGGGCGTTGTGCTCAGTATCACCGCATTCCCCGGGCAGTTTATCAACACCCGGGTCAACGACCAGACCCTGCTCACCGTCGCCGACAACAGCGCGATGTCGGTACAGGCTCTGCTGCCGGTCGAGCTCTACAGTAAGACCCTGCTTAACAAAGCGGCGCAAGTAACTTATCTTAAACAGAGTTTTGCTGGCAAGGTGGTTGCCATCGACCGCCAGGTGAGCATGGGGGCCAACAACCACCCCGCGATGTATCTGCAGGTCAGGTTCTCGACAGATGGGTCGCTACCGGCGGGCTTACCGGTTAAAATCAGCGTCGACAGCAACTAGTGGCGACAACAACTTCGGCGACCTGATTTAGATCAAAGTAAGATTTAACAGGCACTGCAGAGTAGGCCATAATACGCACATTCAAACAGCACACACATAAACCTGGGAAGTGGAGTTCAGTATGTTCAAAACAATTTTGGTACCCATCGATATGGCGCATGTCGCCGAAGGTAAGGCGAACATCGAGCTCGCAGCGCAGCACGCTGCTGCCGGTGCAAAGATTATTCTGCTCAACGTGGTCGAAGAGATTCCCGGCTGGGCTGCCGCAGAGCTGCCCTCCAACCTTATCCCTGACTCCCTGTCGCGCGCGAAGGCAGAGTTAGGTGCCATTGCAAAAGCAACCGGACAAGAGCTGGAAGTAGAGGTGCGTGAAGGACGTTCCTATAGAACGATTCTTGAGGTAGCGAAAGAGAAACAGGTTGATATGATTATCGTTGCCTCGCACCGTCCTGGATTACAGGATTATTTTCTCGGCTCGACCGCCGCCAAGGTCGTGCGCCATGCTACCTGCTCGGTATTGGTCATACGTTAAGGCTAACAGACTGACCAGGCCTGCGGACTAAGGCGCGGTAGCGCCTCTGCCCCGCTAAGGTCAGGAAAATCCTTCACCTGCCCGGGTGTATTCCTCCCGGGGTGGTGCGAAAACATCAAAGATCACGGCACCGTCGGACCCTGCGGTGAAGGTATGCTCGACATTACCCGGGGTGCGCCAGAAATCGCCCTCGCTCACCTTGAACTCCTCACCTGCCTGGAAGCGAACTCCTGAACCACGCACGCATAAGCCCCACTGTTCCTGAGGATGCGAGTGAGGCTTCCCGGATTGATTGGCATCGATACGCACAATCGAAATCATCGCATCATCGCCCGGGAAGACGCGCGTTGTCATGCCCTCAGCGAGCTGGCGACTGATCCCCTGTTCCATGGCATCCAGATTAAAAAAGTTTTCTTTTTCAGACATAAGCGATCTCTTTCAACAAATCCAACAATTTAAAAATCCTGATATTGTCATTCAGCTCAATCGAGCTAAGCACTGTCGCGTATCAATGGACAGGTTGAACAATGAATACCACCACCGTTTAACTGCACTTTATCGTAATCGATTTCAATCACATCGATGTTGAGTTGTTGCAGACGAGCATCAGTTACCGACGAGATACCGCGAGGCATGATGACTCGTCCCGGCGAGACAGCCAGGCAATTCACAATCCACGGGTCGTCCTGCGCATCGATCTCAACCGCAGTGATACCCATTTCATCGAGCTTACGCAAAAAGCTGTAAGGCAGCAGATCAGGATCGACGATAGCGACATTCACATCAATCATGGTGAGCGCACCGTCGATGTGTATGTCATAACCTGTCATATCGATGCGCAACAGTTCCACGCCCTGGGCATTCAATACCTGTTCCACCTGGTCACAGCCGTCATCATTGACACAGATCGAACGCGCAATCACCGCCGTCTTTGAGTTAAGCCAGGCAAAACTGCCACCCTCCATCAAGGCAGTTCCGTGCAAGGTGCGCAGTATCGGCATACCAAGATTCGCCAGGGTTTTGCTGACATGCGCTTCTTCGCCGCGACGAATGCTGCGCGCCAGGCGCGCCACCAGCGCACCACCTTTGATGGCGATCGAGGAATCGCGGGTGTAGACCGACTTGATACCGTCTTCCTCAACACTGTCAAGAAAGACCACTTCAACACCCTCGGTCTGTAACACCTTTA
>JAIBDO010000125.1 GCA_024686195.1 Gammaproteobacteria bacterium
CCCACTGCAACGCCTCCATCATCACAGTACATCGTGATAGTACTCACCACCGCAGTGCTGTTTCCAGAGCGGTTTTCTGTTGCTTCAATAGCAAACACTTTGGGCAAAATGGAGGGGAAGAGGAATAAAAAACCGTGAACACCGCTTGCGGTCTGATCGACATGGCGATCGATTTGCGGTCGCTTCAGGTTTTTGGCGAGCGGCTGACGACCACCACGCCGACAATGCAGAGCAACATACCCATGATGGACAGCATGCCCAGGGTTTCGCCAAACAGGAAATGCGCCTCGATAACCACCAACGGCGGCACCAGATAAAACATGCTGGAGACTCGACCCGCCTCGCCATTCTTGATGATGTACATCAGCAGCATGACGGCACCGATCGAAAGACCGAACACTTGCCAGCCGAGTGCCAGTGCAAAGCCGGGAGTCCAGTCTACCGTCCAGGATTCGCTAAAGATGAATGCAAACAGGGCAGTTCCCAGTGACCCGGCAACGTACTGCATCAGCGTGCCTGGCAACAGGCGCGACTGGTCGCAGAATTTTTTCTGATAAAACACACTGGTGGCCATGGCCAGCAGGCCGATAATGCACATGCCGAGACCGAGTAGATCGAGGCCTCCGTTAAGGCCCAGGGTGACGCCGTATTTGCCGACGATGACGACCGTGATACCAGCAAAGCCGATGAGCAGCCCGGCCAGCTTGCGCCAGCCGAGGTGTTCACCGATATACAACGTAGCCAGTGCCATGGTCAGGATCGGTTGCACACCGATGATGATGGCAGCGATGCCCGAAGGCACACCGCTTTTTATCGCCCAGAACAGGAAGCCCAGGTAACAGCAGTGCATCAACACACCGGTGACCATATCGTGTCGGTAGGACCAGATACGGCGTGGCAGTGTACCTCCCATCAGCAGCAGGATCGGTACCAGCACCAACGCGGTGATGGTGAATCTCAGACACAGGAAGACGAACGGATCAGCATTGTGCATGCTGTACTTGGCAGCAACGAATCCGGTGCTCCACAGTGATACGAACAGCAACGGTGCCATTCGTATCACCAGTGTCTGATTAGCCATGGTGGCCTAATCCTATGAGAATGCCCATGTGGTTATGGGCGTCCATTCAGGATTTTATTTCGATGAGCTCTACTTCAAAGATCAGTGTTTCGAAGGGTCCGATGGCGCCACCGGCACCACGGTCGCCGTAACCCAGCTCATAGGGAACAACAAACAGATACTTGCTGCCGACGTTCATCAACTGCACGCCCTCGGTCCAGCCGGGGATCACCTGATTGAGCCCGAAGCTTGCGGGTTCGCCACGCGAGTAGGAACTGTCAAATTCGGTGCCGTCGATCAAGGTGCCGCGATAATGCACCGTGACCTGGTCGTCGGCGACTGGTTTGGCGCCGTCGCCTTGCGTAATCACCGAGTACTGCAGGCCTGATTCCGTTACCATTACGCCTTCTTTCTTGGCGTTTTCGGCCAGATAGGCTGCACCTTTCATTTTATTGGCTTCTGTCTGTGCTGCAAATTGTTGTTCCGCGTGAGTGGCGAGAACGGCGCCAGCGTCTTCAAGTGTGATCAGGGTCGCCTGCGACTGATGTTGGGCTTTCATGCCCTGGATCAGCAAGTCATAGTCGACGTCTTCGTACTGCTTGAGTACACGTTCACCGATAACCATGCCCAGACCGTAACTGAAGCGATCCGCATCGGTCGTCAGGCCGGTGGGCGCAGCTGCTGTCTCGGCCTGCATTTCTTCTTTTTGCTCACAGGCAATAAGAGTCGATAAAAGTGCCAACAGCACTAGTGCTTTTAATTTCATTTCTGGTTCCTAAAAGTAAAGTTAATCCTGGACGACTTTCGCGATAACATTCATGAAATCGCCAATTTTGATCAGGGATGGAAAATTTCGGCCGACGATAATACCATCGCTTGCGGCAAGATACTTGACCGATTTACTGCCGGTTCGTTCAGTCGAATAGACCACTGCGATCAAATCACCCTTGCTGACAGGGTCGCCAAGGCCGACGCAGGGTTCCAGCAAGCCATTGTGCTCGGAAAACACGTAGGCATTGTCGTGTTGCATATCAAGTTTGACGGGTGGAGAGGGAGGCACGATCGGATCTGCATCCAGTATCCCGGCGTGCACCAGGAAATTGTGCACGCCACGCTTGCCGATCTCTGCGGTTGCCGGTGTTGTGCTGCCGCCGCCACCGAGTTCGGTCGATACAAACACTTTACCCATCTCCTCGGCCTGGGTGTCGTACATGCCGCCCGCGTCGATCTCGATCAAACTGATATACCAGGGTGCAGCGAAAGCCAGGGTGGCTGCTTCACAGGCCTGCTGCTGTTGCTTGTTCTCGAGTTCGTGATAGGCCGCAAATGGCAGGAATTCGAGCGTTTTTCCACCAGAATGGATGTCGAGTACGTAATCGCACATCGGTAACAGCGCGCTGGTGATGTAGTCAGCGATCAACTGTGTAACGCTGCCCTTGGGCTGACCGGGGAACACACGATTCATGTTGAGTTGGTCGATGGGCGAGACGCGTTGTGCAGCCTGAAATGCTGGGTAGTTCATCATCGGAATAATAATGACCCGTCCCTGTACCTTATCGATATCTATCGTGTTGGCGAGATGATGCAGGGCAATCGGGCCCTCGTACTCATCACCGTGATTGGCACCGGTTAGAATAGCGCCGGGGCCATCGCCATTTTTTGCATAAGTGATCGGCAACATGATCGAGCCCCAGGCGGAATCATTGCGCGAATGGGGGATTTTGAGGAAGCCGTGTTGCAGGCCGTCGCGTTCGAAATCGATGTCGGTTGATATCGGATTAGTCATTTTTTATTTCACCAGTAGACGTTGTTCAACATTTGCCAGACTCTCGTAACCGCTGTCCGTGATTAGGATCGACTCGGTTATCTCGAGACCGCCATCATCCAGCCACAGGGCCGGCATGAAATGCAGGGTCATATTCGGCTGCAGTTCGGTCTTGTCACCGCGGCGCAGGCTCATGGTGCGCTCGCCCCAGTCGGGTGGGTAGGATAGCCCGATGGAGTAACCGGTGCGATTTTCCTTGTGGAAACCGTGTTTTTCCAGGCGCTCGAAAAAGGCGATCGCAATGTCTTCGCAGGTTTTGCCCGGGCGCGCATTTTCCAGACCCGCATGCATCGCGTCGAGCACGGCGGTTTCCGCATCGAGGTACTTCTGCGGTGGTTTACCGAGCGAAATGGTGCGCGATAACGGGCAGTGATAACGCTTGTGACAGCCCGCGATTTCAAAGAAGGTAATGTCTCCGTCCTTGAGTCGCGAGTTGTCCCAGGTCAGGTGCGCTGCGGTGGCGTCCATACCGGTCGGCAGTAACGGCATTATCGCCGGGTAATCGCCCCAGTGTTCGTCTTTTCCCGCAATGCCGGTGTGAAAAATTTCGGCCGCCAGTTCGTTCTTGGCGAGACCGGGTTCGATAATTTCGTAGATGCGCGCATGCATGGCCTCGACAATGCGTGCGGCGCTGCGCATGTAGCTGATTTCCTGGTCAGACTTGACCAATCGCTGCCAGTTGACCAGCGCGGTAGCATCCACCAGAGTCGCCGCGGGTAAATGAGTTTGCAGTGAGACAAAGGCGGCCGCGGAGAAATAATAGTTCTCCATTTCGACGCCGATTCTGCCGCGTTCCAGCTTCAATTCGGCGAGTAATTCCGACAGGTGGTCCATCGGGTGGCAGACATCCGACTGCACAAAGTGGTCGGGGTACCTGAGGATATTGTCTTCATCGAGCCAGGTAGTGCGCACCGCACCCGGCGCGTCGATGCCGCGGCCCCACCAGATGGGTTCCTTGTCGTGTTGTACCACGAGGCATTGGTGGGTATAGAAAGACCAGCCGTCGTAGCCGCTCAGCCAGGCCATATTGGATGGGTCAACCACGACCAGGCAGTCGATGTCTTTGTCGAGCATCGCCGCACGGGTTTTGGCGAGGCGAGCGGCATATTCCTGCAGGCTGAAATTCAATGTTGCGTCTTTGGGCATCGGGTTACTTCTCGGGGGCTTGATTCTCTATGATTGAAACACGGTGCCGGCTTTATGTTGCTGGCACAGGCGATAGGCGAGGGTAGCGATAGCGGTATCCTGGATACCGGTACCGGTCAGATCGCATAGCGTGATTTGATTGGAGTCCATACGCCCGGGTGCTTGCCCGGCAATCACCTGACCGATTTCTGAAAACGAGTCAGCGGCGCCAATCAGATTTTCGTCAATCGCATGGTGCAGTTCTCCGAGGGTCTGTGCCTGGGAGAGACGGTCACAGAAATAGGTCACGCTGGCGACCAGCTGCGGTTCTACTTCATTTTTGTGTTCGGAGTCTGCGCCCATCGCGGTGATGTGTTGTCCGGGCTTTACGTGTTCGGCCAGCAGCAGCGGTTGCGTTGACGGTGTTGTGGTAACGATGATGTCGGCAGCGGCGGTTGCCGCCTGCACGCTGTCACAGGCGCTGACGGGTATCCCGAGACGCTTTGCCAATGTTGCGGCCGCGGCTTTGGCCTTGTCAAAATCGCGTGCCCACAGGGTTGCTGATTCGATGTCGCGCACCAGGGTGAGTGCCTCAAGTTGCAGTTCTGCCTGTCGGCCTGCGCCGATAATCGCGGCTGAACGACTGTCGGCGCGCGCCAGACAGCGAGCTGCTACGGCGCCCGCGGCGGCGGTACGAATATCAGTCAGGTAGCCGTTGTCGAGCAGCAGCGCTTCCACCATGCCAGTACGCGTGCTGAATAACACCATCAAACCGTTGATGCTCGGCAGGCCGAGTGCGGGATTGTCGAAGAAGCCAGGGCTGATTTTGATGGCGAGGCTGTCGACTCCCGGTATGTAGGCGGTTTTGACATCAATTTCACCGTTGTGTTCGACGATGTCGAGTCGCATGATCGGTGGCATCACCACGGCCTTGGTGGCGAGTGCGTGAAACGCCTGCTCGACGCATTCGATTGCGGCAGGGTCTAGCTGAACCTGGCTGCGCAGTTCAGCCTCGGTCAGGATGGTAATGTCAGCCATGTCTATCAGGTCTCCTGATTGATAATCTTGCGATGCAGTTGCATATCGATGTTCTTGCCACTCAGTAGAACCACGGTTTTGGCTCCAGGTTTGATCTTATTCGCCAGCAGCGCCGCGATGCCGACCGCGCCTCCGCCTTCGATGATTACCTGCTCGTTGAAGTAGGCATGGCGTATTCCTTCGGCGATCTCATCCTCATCCAGCAAGATGATCTCATCAACCAGGTCGCGCACCATGGCAAAGGTATGGTGATTGTCCAGTCCGATACCGCCGCCAAGCGAGTCGGCCAGTGTCGGCAATTCTTCGACTTCAAGTGGTTTGCCCGCCGCTTGCGACGCGGCCATGGCCGCACCACGTTCCATGGAAATTCCAATAATTCGAACCTCGGGATGCTGTGCTTTCAAGGCGAGCGCGATACCTGAAATCAAACCACCCCCGGAGAGTTGTACCAGCACGGTATCAAGGTCCGGAACCTGTTGCAGCATTTCCAGTCCGAGTGTGCCCTGGCCGGCGATGACGTGGGGATGGTCGAAAGGCGGAATCATGGTGAAGCCTTCCTCACTCACCAGGCGTTTTGCCTCGACTTCCGCCTCGTCCTGGGATTTGCCGATAATGCGCGCTTCGGCGCCGAGCGCGCGAATCCCTTCGAGTTTGTTATGCGGCACCAGTTCCGACATACAGATGGTGCAGGGCACGCCCGCCTGCTGTGCCGAATAGGCGAGGGCGCGACCGTGATTTCCGGTGGAAACCGCGGTAACGCCGCTGGCATTGGAAGGCAGCTGCAACACCGCATTCATTGCACCGCGCAATTTGAAGGCGCCGGTAGTCTGCAGGTACTCATGCGCGAGGACGATTTCGCTGCCGGATCGGTTAGATAGCGAATCTGAGCGAGTCACGCGCAAGGGTTGAATATGTGCGGTGATGCGCTTGCGCGCAGCTACGATGTCATCGAAGGTAATGGCGTAGTTCATGGTTGTTGTTAGTGGTGTTGGTGTAACAGGCGCGCGCACATCAAGTCCAGATGGCCACCCCCGCCGTTTTTAAAGATTGTGATTTCATCGTCGCTACTGCGACCCCGGTGACTTTGCTGGCACAGATCCGAGAAATCAGCGAGCACATCGTCTTCACTGATCACTTCGTTGGCCAATGGGATCATCAGTTCGCCGATATGCTGCAGGGTAGTTTCGCGTGCATCGACGAACAAGCTGCCACGGCGCAAACATTCATCGTCGGCCTCGCGCATGGTCGGCGTATAGGCGCCAACCAGGTCAAGGTGAACGCCGGGTTTAAGCCACTCACCACGAATGATTGGCTGCTCGCAACTGATTGCCGAGCAGATCAGGTCGGCTGCTCTTGATGAAGTCTCCAGTTCATCAGTGGTGCTGAATTCAATGTCGGGCAAATCCGCGGCCAGTTGCGCGCACAATTCCTGCGCCTTGTCGATGGAGCGGTTCCAGATGTGCACGTGTGTCAACGAGGGACGGATCTGGCAGTGTGCTCGCACCAGGTGCGGTGCCATTTGGCCTGCGCCGATCATCAACATGGTTTGAATATTGTTGCGCGATAAAAATTTGCTCCCTAGCGCCGAGTCTGCTGCGGTCTTTAGCCAGGTGAGCGCCGTGCCATCAAGACAGGCGACGGGGCTGCCGTTGACTGCTTCAAAGAGAATGTAAACAGCCTGAATGGATGGCCATTCGGCTGCCTTGTTGTTGCGCGGGAACACCGTAATAACCTTGGCGCCAACCGCCTTCTCGGGCTGCCAGCCGGTACGGATGAAAAAATGGTTGGTATTGTTATCGACATCGGTCGACTCCATTAACATTTCATCGATGATGCCGATAGGTTCACGATGCAGCGCCGCCAGTTCATCGACCAGCGTCTTGAAAGGCATGCAATCGAGAATGGCGTCGGCATCGAGCATCAACATCAGATGGTTCCCCGGGGGCGTGGCAACTTGTAGAATCGTATCTTCGGTCAGGCCCTTGGAGTGTACTTAAATCGCGCCGGCTTTTACAATTCAAATTTAGGAAAACGGGTATGTCTGTAGTCGAAAATGAACTTGGCCAGCCGATCGGCGCACCGATGGCTGGTTGGCAGGGCTGCCCGCATCCGCGCGGTGCCATTATGGAAGGCCGATTTTGCCGGGTACAGCCTGTTGATCCGCAGCTGCACGCGAGTGATCTGTTTACAGCGTTCGCTGAAGACCGCGATGCCTGCAACTGGACCTATCTGCCCTACGGACCCTTTGCCACTGAAATAGAATTGCGCGGCTGGCTGGAAGCGACCTGTCTCGGCGATGACCCCTGTTTCTTCAGCGTGATCGATCTGGCCAGTGGCAAGGCGGTCGGCGTCGCCAGCTACCTGCGTATCGAACCGGCGATTGGGGTGATTGAAGTCGGGCATATACATTTTTCACCGTTAATGCAGGGTAGCCCTGTTTCGACCGAAGCCATGTACCTGATGATGCGTCAGGTATTCGAAGTACTAGGGTATCGGCGTTACGAGTGGAAATGTGACTCGCTGAATCAACCCTCCTGTGCAGCCGCCAGCCGACTTGGTTTCCTATTCGAGGGAATCTTCCGCCAGGCCACGATATACAAGCAGCGCAACCGAGATACCGCCTGGTACTCAATACTGGACAGCGAATGGCCAGCTGCCCATGCTGCCTTTGAAACCTGGCTGGATCCGGCTAACTTTGATCGTGCTGGCAAACAGAGCAAACGCCTGTCGGAGCTAATGCAGCCATCACTGAGCGCGCTGCGTTAATTACCCGGCCCCAGATCTCTGGTTGCGCGCCAGGGCATCGTAAGCGAGCTGTTGCAGGATGAGCTAATCGATGACGATGAGTTCCCGCGCAACATGACTGAGGCATTCACCGCCTTTATCAGTCACCACGAAGGGTTCCGAAATCGCCGCACCAAAATCGTCCAGCCACATGCCCGACTGGAAATGAAAGCACATGCCAGCCTGCAGCACGGTGGTATCGCCCGGGCGCAGGCTTGCGGTGCGCTCGCCCCAGTCCGGTGGATAATTCAGACCGATTGAATAACCAACCCGACTTTCCTTGCTATAGCCGTTGCGCTTCAGCACCGCTTGCCAGACGGCTTCGACCTGTTCGCAGGTGACACCTGGTTTGGCCATGGCGAGGGCTTCATCGCCACCTTCAATGATGACTTCGGAGAGTTTCCGGATAGCTTCGGGTGGCTTGCCGATGTGCATGGTGCGGGTCAGCGGTGCGTGGTAGTGTCGCCGTGCAGCGCCGATCTCCATGACCACCAGGCCATTGTCGGGCAGCGGATCGTCGGTCCAGGTCAAATGCGGCGTGCTGGTGCCTTCGCCGACCTGGATCAACGGGCACAGGCTGGTGTAATCGCCGAACTTGTTGTCAAAACCGGTAATCTGGGTGTGATAGACATCGGCGATGACCTCGAACTGGCGCACACCCGGTCGCAGTCGCGAAATTGCCTTGTTCATGGTGTCGGTGACGATGCG
>JAIBDO010000148.1 GCA_024686195.1 Gammaproteobacteria bacterium
AGCCGAGAAAATGATCGATGCGGCGCGCGAGGTCGAGAGTACCTTGTTTAATATGCAGCGCCAGATCGTAGGGCACGAACTCAAACTCGAAGGCGAATTACGCGTAACGACCACCGATACTTTTATGGTGTCGATACTTGGCCCGCATCTGGCCAGCTTTCAACAAACCCATCCGCATATCCTGGTTGAAGTATCCATGACCAACAATGTACTCGACCTCAATCGTCGCGATGCTGATGTTGCCATTCGGCCGGCACGAGTGCCGGATAAAGGGCTGGTCGGCAAGCGCCTGTGTGAAGTTGATTTTGGTATATACGCCACACCGGAGCTGTTGCGCAGTATCGACTCGGGATCTATCTTCGATGCCCGCTGGATAGGTTTCGTCGACGACCTGATGCAGTCCCCGATTGGTGTCTGGTTCAACGACACGGTTGATAGCGCCAAAATCTGCCTGCGTTGTGATTCCTTTGTTGCGGTGCGGGTTGCGGCCGAATGCGGTATCGGTCTCGCCTTGTTACCGAATTTGCTCGGAGATTCCTCGGCAAAGCTGACAAGGCTGGATGCAGATATGGCTGATCTTAGTGTCAGTCTCTGGGCCCTGGCGCATCCTGACCTGGCGCGTTCAGCGCGAGTGCATGCCTTTATCGAGCACCTCAGCCAGTCGCTTTCATCACCTTGATCCGGGTGATCGCAATACCGATCAGAATAGCTGCCAGCGCTACGAAGTGATGCCAGCTGACCGGTTCTGATAAAATCCAGGCGCCACAGAAGAACGCCACTACCGGCACCAGGTAGTTAATCGTCGACAAAAAAGTCGGGCCGGCGCGATCGATGACCGAAAACAGAATGATGGTTGCGATTCCGGTTGGGCCGATGCCAAGCCAGATCACCGCCAGCATGGAATTCTCGCTAATGCTGTTATTGGTCGGTGACAGTAACAGCCAGAACGGCAGCACCACCAGGCTTGCCATGATCAGCACACCACAGGCGCCGACCATCGGGCTGAAGCGTGGCAGGCGTTTGATGAGTATTGCATTGACCGCGTAACAGGTCGCTGCGGTGAAAATTGCCAGCCCACTTAACAAAGCTCGACCACCACCTTCGAAAACGGGTCCGAGCAATAGAGCGACCCCGGTGATACCCAGGGTGAAGCCGATTATTTTGTAGCGATTCAAGGTCTCGCCTGCGACAAGATAATGCGCGAATACCATTGTCATCAGCGGCATGATGGCCATGATCATGCCGGCGATACCCGAATCGATGGTTTGCTGTCCCCAGGAAATCAGGAAAAAGGGCAGGGCATTTCCCGCGATTGCCATCATTAGAAAGCCGACCCAGACGCGCAAACTGCGGGGAAATGACTGGCCACGAGCAAACACCACCAGTGCCAGAACCAGAGCGCCCAGCACCAGCCGATAAAACACCACTGAAATCGGATCGACGCTGGCGACTGATAGCGCAGTGAACAGGAATGAACTTCCCCATAATACGACCAGGACCATCAGTAGCCCCCAGTTAACAAGACTGGCTCTGGTCATCAAAACTTATCCTTGCAGCTCTGCCAGATTACGGTATAGCTCGAGCGCTTCCGGGTTAGCCAGTGAGTGAATGTTTTTGACCTTCCGGTCATGTACCACATCGCGTACCGCGAGCTCGACGATCTTACCCGACTTGGTGCGCGGTATTTCGGCGATCTGAATGACTTTTGCCGGCACGTGTCGAGGCGAGCATTTTTCGCGTACGGTCTTGCGTACCATTGCCAACAACTCGTCGTTGAGGACAAGGCCGGGTTGCAGTACCAGAAACAATACTACGCGTACGTCGTCATCCCAGTCCTGGCCGATAACGATGCTCTCAACAACTTCATCGATCTGTTCAACGTGGCGATAGATTTCGGCAGTGCCAATCCTTACCCCGCCCGGA
Source organism: Gammaproteobacteria bacterium (assembly GCA_024686195.1). GTDB lineage: Bacteria > Pseudomonadota > Gammaproteobacteria. The sequence continues at coordinate 1,924 of JAIBDO010000148.1, forward strand.
TTTAAGGTGGCGTCCGAGCGACCGTAAATGACGATGCCATTGTGCTCGGTCAGGCGCACGTAGTCGCCGTGATGCCAGACGTTGTCAAAACGCCCGAAGTAGGCGTCGTGATATTTCTGGCCGCTCGCGTCCCCCCAGAAAAAGACCGGCTGGCTGGGAAATGTTTGCGTGCACACCAGTTCGCCCTTGTCGCCCTGTAGCGGATGGCCGTTATCGTCAAACACCTCGATCGCCATACCCAGGCCGCGACACTGAATTTCACCGCGGTACACCGGCAGGATCGGTGAACCCAGCGCGAAACAGGAGGCGATGTCGGTGCCCCCGGACATCGACGCCAGGCAAATGTCCTGCCTGATGTTCTGGTAGACGTAGTCGAAACTTTCCGGCGCCAGCACCGAGCCGGTCGAACACAGCATGCGCATGGCAGACAGGTCAAACTGCTTGATCGGCTGTGATTTGGCATTTTTCAGCGCATCGATGTACTTGGCGGAAGTACCGAAAAGCGTCATGTCGATGTCGTCGGCGTAGCGCCACAACACGTCGCCGTCAGGGTAAAACGGCGAGCCGTCGTAGAGCACCAAAGCGGCTTCGCAGGCCAGCGCATTGACCAGCCAGTTCCACATCATCCAGCCAAGCGTGGTGAAGAAAAACACGCGATCATCAGGGCGTACATCGCAATGCAGTTTTTGTTCCTTGAAGATCTGGATCAGGGTGCCGCCCACCTTGTGGGTGATGCACTTGGGTTTACCGGTGGTTCCTGAAGAGTAAAGAATGTACAGCGGATCGTTGAACTGGCGCGGTACGAAATCGATGTTGTCAACCGGATTGGCGACGATATCGTGCCAATCGATTACGCCTTGCTGGATACCGAAACCAGCCAGGTTGATCTGCACCACCTGCTCGAGGCTGGGGAGGTTCGCGCGAATGGCATTAACCTTATCGGCCAGGGGGTGTTTCTTGCTGTTATAAAAGTAACCGTCTGCAGTGAACAGGAAGCGCGGTTCGGTCTGGCCGAAACGATCGATAACGCTGTCTTCGCCGAAATCAGGAGAGGTTGAGGTCCACACTGCGCCGAGGCTGGTGGCGGCCAGCATGGCAACCACCGCTTCGGGCATGTTGGGCAGATATGCGGCCACGCGATCACCCGTTTGCAGACCCTGTGCCCTGAGCCAGGCGGCGACGCTCGCCACCTGCTGGTAGAGTTCACGGAAACTCAGGCTGTATTCGACCTGGTCTTCGGCACGAAAGAAAATGGCGGTTTCATCGTCCCGGCGGCGCAACAGGTTTTCAGCAAAGTTGAGGCGCGCATCGGGGAACCATTGTGCACTCTCGATCTGTTCGCCACCCTCCAGGATGCGTTCTCCCTTGCTACCGATTATTCCGCAGAAATCCCACAGCTCGGACCAGAACTGCTCTTTTTCATCCAACGACCACTGGTATAGCGCGTCATAGTCATTAATCGACAGATTGTGGTTAGCATTTACCTGAGCGATGAAGTGCGTCATGTTGGCCGCGTCGATGCTGGCCTGGCTCGGTGTCCATAACGGCGTATCGGTGTTCATTTTTTGGGTATCCCTGTTAGCGCTTTAATGTCATCCCCGTGAAGGCGGGTATCTCAGAATGGATGATATGTTAACAAGATTCATGCCTGCGCGGGAAAGATGGTTTTTGAACGCTGGGTCATCAACCTGGGCTGCGCCGATAGTACAAGTTCCCGACAGATCGGATCGCTGATAGCGAGCGGTCCGACCTGTCGGGAAAGACAAGGCCGCAGGGATAGGATGGCAAAATCAGTCAATGCGAGGCAACGACCTCCTGGGTATCTGCCCCGGGTGTTACTTGCCTTTCCACACGGGGTCGCGCTTCTCGGCAAAAGCCTTGAAACCTTCCATGTTGTCTTCGCTGTCGTAAAGTTTATCCACGGTGGCAAACTGGCGTTTTGTAACCCAGTTCATGCCTTCCTGAAATTGCATTGATTCGGCTTCGCGTGCGACTTCCTTGATCGCTGCAAATACCAGTGGTGGGCCGGCAGCCAGTTCACGAGCGACTTCCCAGACCCGATCGAGTAACTGGTCAGCGGGTAGTGCCTCATTGATCAACCCCCAACGCAGTGCTTCGGCGCTATCCATCCACCGGCCGCGATACAGCATTTCCATTGCGATGTGATAGGGAATACGTTTGGGTAGTTTGATCGTAGCCGCATCTGCCAGGGTACCGGCGTTGATTTCCGGCAATGCGAAGGTGGAATGATCGGCTGCATAGATCAGGTCGGCGGACAGCATCAGTTCGAAACCACCGCCGACTGCCATGCCGCTGACGGCGGCGATGACCGGCTTGTTGAGGCCGCGCAATTCCTGCAGCCCGGCAAAACCACCGACACCGTAATCACCGTCGACCGCGTCCCCGTCCACTGCCGCCTTCAAATCCCAGCCGGCACAGAAGAACTTATCGCCTTCGGTTTTGACAATAGCGACCCTGAGTTCAGGGTCATCGCGAAACGCGGCGAAAGTCTCACCCATCAGGCGGCTGGTTTTCAAATCGATAGCGTTGGCCTTGGGTCGATTGAGGGTTACCTCCAATACACCGCCTTCGCTGCGTGTGGTAATGACATCAGACATGGTTTTGCTCCTGTAAAACAATCAATGCATCGGCCGCAAAGACACCTTCGCCCTGCGCGCCGATCAGTAAGGGGTTCACGTCGAGCTCAAGCAGTGAACCGGAATTTGCGATAGCGTACTGCTGAATCGCGGCAATTGCCTGCACCGTGGCATCGATATCGGCCTTTGGCCTGCCGCGATATCCTTCGAGTAGTGGTGCCGATTTGAGACGCTTTACGGCGTTTTTAATGTCTTCTGCGGAAGCCGGGATCATCAGGGTTTGGCTGTCTTTCAGCAACTCGACAAGAATGCCGCCGCTACCGATGGTTAGCGCCAGTCCAAAGGTCGGGTCGCGCATCACGCCAACAATCAGTTCAGCCTGTGCCGGTTTCATCGTTTCGAGATACAGCTCATTGCTGAGCGCGAAAAGCTCCTTTGCAGCCTGCCCGACTTCCATGTCGGACTGCAGATTCAGCCGCACTGCATTGTGTTCGGTTTTATGCGCGATGCCCAGCGCCTTCAACACTACCGGGTAACCCAGATTCTGTGCCAGTTGCTGTGCTGCCTCGATCGATGCGACGCGGCCACCGGCGGGCACCGGCACTTTGAAATCAGCCAGGCGTTGCTTGGCGTCGGCTTCGTCCAGCGCCACACCCGGGCCGGACAGTTGATTGAGCGCTAGTACCGGTTCGCCGGGCTTGCGCTTCCAGGTGGCACCGATATCAGCGGCGATCTCGGTCGCATGCAGGGCTTCGTCGAATCCGAAGAAACTGACAATGCCACGGCGGTTGTAATCCTCGGTGTATTCTTCACGAATGTTCTCCGACATGCTGACGACGAAGGCGCCACGCGCCTTGTTGGTGTGCAGAGCCGCTTCGAATGCGTCGACCGCAATATGCCACTCCCAGTCGTTACAACGGCCAGCATGCGGGAAGTCGAGGACCAGGTAGTTCATGTCGAAGCCGTTACCGGTCATCGCAGTATAGGCGGCTTCCATGACCTCGCGATTGCCCCAGCTATAGGTGTGATAATCGAGCGGGTTGGCAATCGTAACCAGCGGACCGAGGGCCTCCTCAACGGGCGCCTTCTGAGCATCATCCAGTTTCGGGAAATAGACTTTACGCTTGATTGCCGCATCCGCGATGATGCTGGCTTCGCCACCGGAACAACTCATTGAAGAGACTCGGTATCCCGGTAACGGGCCATGCAGATGCAACAGTTTCAGGGTTTCCAGGAACACCGGTATCGAGTCTGCCTGGCCGAAGCCATTGCGTTCGAGGAAGGCATCGACGATGGCCTGCGATCCCACCAGCGATGCGGTGTGTGACATCGCCGAGGCTTTCGATTGCTCGCTCTTGCCGACGTTGAAAATCACCACGGGCTTGTTCAGTTCGCGCGCCTTGCGTCCGAGTTCCTCGAAGGCAGCGGCCGAATCGAAGCCTTCGATATAGATACCGAGCGTGGTGACACGCGAGTCTTCGAGCAGGTTAAGCGCGAGTTCGGAAATGCCGACCAATGCCTGGTTACCGACGGTAAACACATAGGCGAGCGGCAGGCCGCGTTTTTGCATGGTGAAGTTGATCGCGATATTGGAAGACTGGGCGATGATGGCGACACCCGATTGATCGACCTCGAGGCGTTTGCCACCTTGTTGGTCGGGCCACAGCAACGCACCATCAGCATAATTGATGTAACCGTAACAATTCGGCCCGAGGATCGGCATGTCGTCGGCGGCGTCGATCAAATCTGCCTGCAGCTGGGCACCGGTTTCATCTGCCTCAAGAAAACCTGCCGCAAAGCAGACTGCACCGCCGCAGCCGATGTCACGCAATTCGCGAACCACATCGACAGTGAGATGACGATTAACGCCGATAAACGCAGCATCGGGCACGCCCGGCAAGTCCGCTATCGACGCGTAGGCTTTGACACCGTGAACTTCCGCCTTGCTCGGGTGCACTGGCCAGATATCACCCTCGAAGCCCATCAGTCGGCATTGCTCGACCACGCGCCCGGCATGTAGACCGCCGATAGCGGCGATCGATTTTGGACGAAGTACGCGCTCCAGTCTCATCGACAAGTCGCTAGCCTCCGAGCGGCCGTAACAGTTCGCGCGAGATGATGTGACGCTGAATTTCCGAAGTGCCATCCCAGATGCGCTCGACGCGCGCATCGCGCCAGAAGCGCTCGAGTGGTAATTCGTCCATCAAACCCATACCGCCGAATATCTGGATTGCCTCGTCGGTGACACGCGCCAGCATTTCGGTGGCGTAGACCTTGGCGCTGGCGATTTCGCGGTTGGCCTCGAGGCCTTCGTCCAGGCGCCAGGCACCGGCAAGGGTTAGCCAGTCGGCTGCGTCGATCTCGGTAATCATGTCTGCAAGTTTGAAGGACACGCCCTGGAACTTGCCGATCTGCTGGCCGAACTGCTTGCGCTCGACCGCGTAGGGCAGGGCGTATTCGAAAGCCCGGCGCGCGCGTCCGACACTGGTTGCCGCTACTGTCAGGCGCGTGGCATAAAGCCAGTCATTCATGACGTCGAAGCCACCGTGGAGTTCACCGAGAATCTTGCTCGAGGGAAGCCGGCAATTGTCAAAATTGAGAATGCAGTTCTTGTAGCCACGATGGCTGACCGAGTTATAACCGGGTCGAATTTCGAAGCCGGGGATACCTCGGTCGACCAGAAAACAGGTGATCTTTTTCTTCGGGCCGCGCGGGGTATCCTCTTCGCCGGTAGCAATAAAGGTGATCACAAAGTCGGCGATGTTGGCGTGGCTGATGAAATGCTTGCTGCCGTTAACGATCCAGTCATCGCCATCCGCTTTGGCATTGCACTTCATGCCGCGAACGTCCGATCCAGCGCCGGGTTCAGTCATTGCCAGTGCATCGAACTTTTCGCCCTTGACCGCCGGGATCAGGTA
>JAIBDO010000225.1 GCA_024686195.1 Gammaproteobacteria bacterium
CCCTGATGGTGCCACGGTAGATGCCGAGGGCTATCTGTGGAGCGCGCAGTGGGATGATGCCTGCATCATTCGAGTTTCTCCCGAAGGTTGTATCGACAGACGCATCGAGTTTGCGGGGCAGGTCGTCAGTAGCCTCACCTTTGGCGGGCCTGATCTCGACCTGATTTACGTGACGACGACTGGCGCCGAGGTGCACGGCGTTGCTCCGAATGCGGCACAGCCGGGCCGGGTGTTGGTGGTCAGTGGTTCGGGGTATCGCGGGCGTGCCGAACCGTTTTTTGCTGGCTAAGCTAGAGCCTGGGTGCCGGACGACGGTCGGATGATTGGCGAACTATTCGCGAATGCCTCGGCGGCTTTGCCGCCTGCGGTTTACTTCGCAAATAGTCCCTCAATCATCCACCTCCTCTCGAGCAGAATGAATGTCTTGGGTTTTATTGCTTAACCAAGCGACATTTGGCTTAGATCTTAAAGACTTAAACACTGATGTCCAGAGTTTGACTACGGTCGGATGATTGGGGGACTATTCGCGAATGCCTCGGCGGCTTCGCCGCCTGCGGTTTACTTCGCAAATAGTCCCCCAATCATCCACCTTCTCTCGAGCAGAACGAATGTCATGGGGTTTATTGCTTAACTAAGCGACACTTGGCTTAGACCCTAGAGGCTTAGACGACGGGTATTCTGGTCGGGTTCGCTGGCTTCCCACATTTCCGTGAAACGCTCGAGGTAAGAGCGAGACTCAAGCCTGTTGTCGAGCTCGTAATAGCCTTCGTAGCGGTCCGGGTTACGCAGCCTGAGATAAGCGTTATCGTCAGCGATCAACCAGCTCTCGCGGAAGTTGCGATGGACCGGCGTTACCGTGGTGCGAATCTTGACGAAGGTTGGTAATTTCTGTGCGAGGTTTATCAGGTAATGCCCCTGGTTTGCGGCAACACGGGTATCCTGGGCGATTATCTGTATCTCGGCATTGCGATTAGAAGCGGCCAATGTGCTCAGGTGGTCATAAATCTCGGCATGGTTGTAGAGGTCAGGTTCCAGCCGCTGCGTGATCAGGTGAAGGCGGCCCACGCAACCGAGAACCAGTGTTCTAACGGCCTCGACACAGTCGCTGCGACTATTCAATATAATGCTTGAAGTATCATCCATAAGTAGCTGAAATATATTATTTAAGTTAATCTTCAATAGGCAAAATTGCCTGATTCGTTGCCAGCTCGATCAACAGATTGCCCAGGGATTCGATTTTCAGGGATTCGCGAATCAACTCCGCTGACCACTCGTAATTTTCGCACAGAGTCTGCAGTTTTTCGAGAATTTCGGGTTGCTGCGGTAAGCGGTGCACATGGCCGTTGTAATAGACTTCAATCGTTTGCGCCGAGCAATGATACAGGATGCGCGATTCGGGATGGCGAATCCAGTTGCTGGATTGCAAATCGGAAAGGTGTACCGGTTGTGAGTCAACGTCTTCGGGGGTAGCGACCGCGCTATCCGACAGCATTTTACCAATGGCGTCGCACCACAACCCGGGTGATTGCTCCAGGAAACGGCTTACCATGTCACGGAATCGAGCAATTTCGGTATCGGTAATCTCGGCGTGATGTCGTTCCAGTTCCAGGTCGGTATCGCGATAGCGTTCAACATTATCGCCAGCCTGTTCACTTTCGAGGGTAAAGGATTCGAGGACACTGGTTACTGTAGGCGCCCGAAAACCGATTGAGTAAGTCATACAGCGATCCAGTGCTACGCCATGATGGGCAAAGCCGGGTGGCAGGTAGAGGATGTCTCCCGGATTCAGAATCACGTTCTGATCGGGGTGAAAATCCTGCAATATCGCCAGTTCAAGATCAGGGATGATGGCTTCATCCTGTGATATGGTCTCGCAGTATTGCCAGCGACGGGTGCCGAGTGCCTGTAATAGAAAAACGTCGTACTGATCAACGTGGGGGCCAACTGAACCACCTTCGGGGGCATAGCTGATCATCAGGTCATCGATGCGCCAGTCGGGTATAAAACGAAACTGATCGAGCAAATCATTGAGTTCGGGTATCCACTTTTCGCATTCCGAGACCAGCAGCGAATAGTTCGAGACGGGCAAATCGAGAAAATCCTGCTCCTCAAAAGGACCGTAACGTACCGTCCAGGGCTTTTCTTCGCTGCCTTCGAGCACCAGTCGACAATGTACGTCTTCCTCGCAGGCAAGCCCCGCCAGCTCTTCCGGGCTTACCGCGGAATCAAAACCTGACAGGGCATTACGCAACAGGCAGGGTTTTTTCTGCCAGTAGTGCGCTACGAATTCCTGGATATCGATATCGAGCACTGGTAATTGATTGCTCAAAGAATGATCCATCAAACCTTTTTAGCCTGTTCGGTTGCATTGCCGATATAGCTGGCCGGAGTGAGCGCAATCAGTTCGTTCTTCGCGGCATCGGGCATATCCAGCGATTCAACAAACTCACGGATGGTTGCCGCGTTGATTTTCTGCCCACGCGTCAATGCTTTCAGTTTTTCATAGGGTTGTTCAATGCCGTAACGGCGCATTACCGTCTGGATCGGTTCGGCGAGGACTTCCCAGTTGTTGTCCAGGTCGGCCGCCATCGCCCCCGCATTGATCTCCAGCTTGCTAAGGCCGCGCTTTAGTGAATCAAGCGAAATCAATACGTGGCCAAAACCAGTCCCCAGGTTGCGTAACACGGTGGAGTCGGTCAAATCACGCTGCCAGCGCGAAATCGGGAGTTTCTGCGCCAGGTGGGTGAGGATCGCATTGGCTATACCAAGGTTACCTTCGGCGTTTTCGAAATCAATCGGGTTGACCTTGTGCGGCATGGTAGAGGAACCCACTTCGCCGGCGATGGTTTTCTGCTTGAAATAACCGATAGAGATATAACTCCATATGTCGCGGCTGAAATCGATCAGTATGGTATTCAGTCGTATCTGCGCATCGAACAGTTCTGCGATGTAGTCATGCGGTTCAATTTGTGTGGTGTAGGGATTCCACACCAGTCCCATCGACTCGACAAACTGTCGCGCAATGGCCGGCCAGTCACAGTCGGGATAGGCTGAGATATGCGCGTTATAGTTGCCGACAGCGCCATTCATCTTGCCCATCAGTTCGATGGCCTCGATTTGCTTTTGCTGGCGTTGCAGGCGATAGGCGACATTGGCAAACTCCTTGCCCAGCGTGGTTGGCGAAGCCGGTTGGCCATGGGTGCGGCTCATCATCGGTGTATCGGCTTCGTCATGTGCCAGGGTCGTAATCAGCCCAAGAATCTCGCTGACTCGCGGCAGCAGTACCTGCTCACGTGCGACTTTCAGCATCAGGGCATGCGACAGGTTGTTAATGTCTTCGGAGGTACAGGCAAAGTGAATGAACTCGGATACCGCGTTCAATTCAGGGTTATCTGCGACCTGCTCTTTGAGGAAATATTCGACCGCCTTGACGTCATGATTGGTGGTTCTCTCGATCTCCTTGATGCGGCGCGCCTGAACGGTGTCAAAATTAGCCACAAGCGCATCAAGTGCCGCGTTGGCGGCAGCGGAGAATTCCGGGATCTCGACAATTTCCGGGATTCTTGACAGTGCCTGCAACCAGCGCACTTCGACGGTGACGCGCTGATGGATCAGGCCAAACTCGCTGAATACAGCGCGCAGGGGATCGGTTTTTGCCGCGTAGCGGCCATCGATGGGTGAGATCGCGGTAAGAGGTTCTAATTGCATGAAATCGGGCGCTGGTTAAAACGCATATTTTACACCCATCCTGAACCTAAAATCTTCAGTTGAATCGTAGCGAGGGCATCTGAGGTGCTGAATCTCAGCTATTTCTTTCGCCATTTTAAGGAATCACGTCGTGACTCTAGGAGTGCACTTAAAATAGTGAAAAAATGCATAAGATTTAGTGCATCAGGCGAGCGCAGTAGATTCAGCTGAGGATTTGAGGTTGAGCGCGGGTATTGCGATTAGCGGATTGTTTGAACCACTGAGGTGGTTATTCGGCGGCTTTGAATGCTTCGTGTTTGAAAATTTGCTGTTTGGCTTTTTCGTAAGACTCAACGGGCACGATATTCTCGTCCTTCAGACGCCGTAATTCCTTGAGTTCCGCGGCCAGCAGCTGGCTCTCGTTCATGTTTTTTGCGGCCTTGCTTTTGTTGATATGCATCACGATCTGTTTGACGAAAACGCGAAAGGCTTCCCTGTTTGGATTGTTGTTAGTCAGTTCAAAGAGCCTGATTTTGCCAAATTGACTGCGAAAATACACCGTGTCGTGTGATCGATAGAAAAAGGCCAGCAAGGTCAGCAGGGCGATGACGATGATGCCCGTAAAAATCCCGAGGGAAGCGATCGATGAATGATCAAACCAGCCCGCAAACACCAACACGCCGGCCAGTACCCATAGCGCCAGGCTGGCATAGAGCCATTTCCAGACGATATTACGCAGGCGGAAGGGGCGTGGCTCGAGATAGGCGAGATCGATGCGAAACTTGTACTTGCGTCGGTGTTTTTGCTTGATTGACTGGTAGCACTGAGTGTCATTGAAAACAGTAATGTGACGAAGCATGCCCTGCAGTTTGTGGTTTTGTTCGAACTCAAAGTTGATGCGGTCGACCGGGATCTCCTCGCTATCGGAGAACTCGGTGGTTTCGTCACCGACCGGCTGCAGATCAATTTCAGCCGCAACCACGTCGATAGCTTCGACATCAATCGTTGCGCTATCAATAGCTGCCACTGCAGCAGCTTTTAACTCGGCGCTCTCGATTTCAGCGACTTCGATTTCAGCGGGTTTTATTTTCAATTCGGGCATAGGTGCTTATTGCCTGGCATGGTTGGTAAAAAGACTAGCTGAGTATAGGATAAATTATGACTTGTGGAGCCCGGTCCGGCGATATCTGACTATTCAATATTGCGCGCGTCAGG
>JAIBDO010000081.1 GCA_024686195.1 Gammaproteobacteria bacterium
AACGGCCGCTTCAAGGGAGGCTGGACCACACGCCACTATGGACAGCCACAACAAGGCTATCACGCGATTCAGATGGAACTGGCGCAATGCAACTACATGCAGGAAGCAGCGCCCTGGGAATACGACCTTGCCAGCGCGCACAAACTTCGTGCTATTCTTGCCGGATTACTCACTGAGCTGAACACCACTCTCGCCTGAGCCGGTTACTCCAGGAGTCTGTCGGATTTAGGATAAATCTAATGCGGAAAAGCCATTTCGGCCAGATTTTCCTATCCATTTCGTCAAATATGCCCTAACTTATATCCTGGCTATGCCCACAGCACTCGCTTCGCTCATGGGGCAGGCCCTCTTCCTCAATCGATAGAAAAATCTGACTAAAAATGGCTATACCCAAAACATTCGCTACAGCCAAGGCACTCGCTGCGCTCGTGGGCTGGGCCCCGCTCATGGGGCAGGCTCTTCCTCGCTACGATCACCTAAACCCGACAGACTCCTAGATGCTGAAAATTATCTCGGAACCGATCGGCACCGGTCGTGAACGTGCCTGTTACGTGCACCCTGAAGACCCGCGCCTGGCCATCAAAATGCCGATGGGCGAGGTGAGCGATCAGACCGAACGCGACCTCAAGTTCTATCGTAAGCTGAAAAAGCGCGGCATAAAGGGTATCCCCCACGTGCCCGATTTTCACGGCCTGTGCGACACCAACCTGGGCCGGGGTATCGTGGTCGACCTGATTCGCAATTATGACGGTGAAATATCGCGACCACTAAACTGGTACCTCGCACAGGGTGTCCCTATCGAAGAGTTCGACCCGTTTCTCGAAGAACTGAAGCAATCCTTTCTGGACAACCTGATCATATTCAATCACGACATGACCATCGGCAATATACTGTTCCAGAAGTCGTCGACGGGCAGCGCTCAGCTAGTCGCCATCGATGGCCTTGGCGATGTTGTTGCCATCGACTGGCTAGATCGTTTTCCATGGCTGGTACGTCACAAGATAAATCGTCGCTGGAAACGCTTTATGGCTCGCGCCCACCGTACTCCCGAAGTACGCCAGCAGCGTGGCGAAATGATGGATTCAGGTTCTTCAGTACCGAGTAAACAACAATAAACCCACCGCACTCGATCATTCATGTCACAACGGCCGCTGTGCAATGAGTCCACTGGTATTTGTCTCGGCTCTCGCCGGTGTGATCATTTTTGGCGGCTCGGCGATCGCTACCAAGGTCGCAGTATCTGCCATCAACGCCCTCGACGTTTCTATCATGCGCACCATCATCGGGGGCGCTGTGGCACTGCCTCTGGCATTCGTACTGCGCATCCCACTGCCGGCGTCGACATCACAAAGATATTTACTGCTGATTTCCGGTTTCTGTGGTTTTATTGCTTTCCCGTTGTTGTTCACCCTCGGCGTCAACCTGACCACCGCCAATCACGCGACCATGATCCTCGCCATATTGCCGGTGTTGACCGGTGCGATTGCACAGTTCTGGGATCGGCAAGCGCCAAAGGCAATCTGGTGGCTGGGATGCGCCATCGCTTTCGGCGGAGAAATACTCCTGCTCTACGACCCCGCGGCCGTTGAAGGCCGCTCCAGCATTGAAGGCGACCTGCTGGTGTGGAGTTCGACACTGTTTGCCTCGCTTGGTTACGTTGCCGGTGCGCGCCTGCAGCGCAGCGGTTACTCGGCACGCGGCACCACTTTCTGGGGTGTGGGCCTGTTTGCTGTGCTGCTCATGCCCGCACTGATATTGGTGGTCGATCTCGACGCGCTGTTAAGCGCCGGAAGTTACGCCTGGTCGGGACTGCTCTATCAGGCGATTGGTGTCACCGTGATAGCCTACATCCTGTGGTACTGGGCGCTCGGCACCGGTGGCATTGCTCGAGTCGGACTGTTCCAGTTCCTGCAACCGCTATCCGGCGTGGTTCTGGCCTGGTTAATTCTCGCGGAAAGTATATCGTTGATTTTCTTACTGGCCTCGTCGATCATCATGGTGGGGGTGGTGCTCGCATTTCGCGCACGCTAGATTCACCACATCATGACCGTCCAGGCCGAGACCATACCGACCATGTCCAGTCCGAGTTCCATGTCATTACGACAATACTTTCATCCACCGGCGATAGCGGCTGGTTTCACCGCCGTTCTGATTGGTTACAGCGGTTCGGCAGTGATCATTTTCCAGGCGGCCATGGCGGCAGGTGCCAGCGTTGAACAGTTTGCCAGCTGGATGATGGCGCTTGGCCTCGGCATGGGCCTGACTTCGATCGGACTGTCCTGGCGTTATAAAATGCCGATTATCACCGCCTGGTCGACACCCGGTGCCGCTCTGCTGGTGACCTCGCTCGGCGACATTTCACTGGCTGAAGCCATCGGCGCATTTATGTTCTCGGCGGTGCTGATCACCTTATCCGGTGTCACTGGCTGGTTCGAACGCATAATGTCGCGCATTCCCCTGCCACTGGCCGCCGCAATGCTCGCCGGAATCCTGTTTCAGTTTGGCATCGATGCCTTTACTTCCATGCAAACCCGTCTCGGGCTGGTGCTTGCCATGTTCGTGGTTTACCTGGCCGCGAAGATACTGATTCCGAGATATACCATCATACTGGTGCTCGCCGCGGGCCTCACTCTTTGCCAATGGCAGGGCTTGCTCGAATTTTCACAGGTCAGCCTGAGTTTCGCGGCACCGCAAATGATCACTCCCGAGTTCTCGCTTAGCGCCCTGATCGGTGTCGGTATTCCGCTATTCGTGGTCACCATGGTGTCGCAGAATATTCCCGGCATCGCGGTACTGCGCACCGCTGGTTATGCCGCTCCGATTTCACCGATTATCAGCTGGACTGGATTCACTACGCTGTTGATCGCTCCTTTCGGTGGCTTCGCGATCAACCTGGCCGCGATCACAGCGGCCATCTGCACCGGCCGCGAAGCGCACGCCGATGCCGATAAGCGCTATATTTCGGGCTTAAGTACCGGCGTCTGCTATTTGTTGCTGGGCGTGTTCAGTAGTTTGATCGCATCACTTTTCAGTGCATTCCCGAGCGAATTTGTACTCGCACTGGCAGGGCTCGCACTGCTGTCGACCATCGCCAATAGTCTCTATACCGCGGTATCCGATGATGCGGCACGCGAAGCGGCCGTCATCACTTTCGTGGTCACCGCCTCGGGCCTGACCCTGTTCGGTATCGGCGCTGCCTTCTGGGGCCTCGTGGCAGGCGTCATCTCCTATTTCGTATTCACCAAAATCAAGACATGAAGCCCTTATTTGATCCGAGTCTCTATCAGTTCGATCAAGCGCAACCTTCTTACTGGGAAGCAAGCGCAGGCGACGTGAACGTGAAGGGCAAGCCACTGGCCGGGGCCCAGAGCTGTGATGTTGCGATTATCGGTGGCGGCTATACCGGTTTATCGGCCGCCTTGCACCTGGCACGTGATTTCAATATCGACGTTGCCGTGCTCGAAGCCGGACACATCGGCTGGGGCGCTTCCGGACGCAATGGTGGGTTCTGTACCATGGGTGCCACCAAATTATCGCTCAAGTCACAAATTGGTCGTTTCGGTATTGAACAGACCCGCCATTTCTATCAAAGTCAGGCCGATGCGGTGAACCTGGTGCGCAGCATCGGCAAGGATGAAGACATCGATTTCCTGGCGCAGGGTGACGGCGAGTTCATGGTGGCTGAAAGTCCGGCGCATTTCGCCGAGCTGCAGCAAGCCGCAGACATCGAACGCCGACTGCTTGGCCTCAAGGTCGACCTGCACAGTCGTGAAGAATTTGCCGAGATTGGCTATGACGCACCCCACCAACATGGTGCCGCCTGTCATCGTCCTTCGTTTGCATTGCATCCACTACGATATGCACTCGGCCTGGCCGCAGCCGCGGAACGCCGGGGCGCCAGAATCCATCCCCACAGCGAAGTGCTCAGCTGGCATAAGCAGGATGGTATGCATCGACTGGAAACCGCAAACGGCAGCCTGATAGCAAAGCAGGTCATCCTCACCGGCAATGGCTTCATGCCCGAGCACCTGCATCGCGGCGTCGAAGGAAGACCCTTGCCGCTGCAAAGCGCTATCGTGGTAACGCGCCCGATGAGCGCCAGCGAATTGCAGGATAAAGGCTGGCATACCGAGAATCCGACCTTTAACTCAAAGCACATGTTTTTCTATTACCGCCTGCTCGCCGACAAACGTTTCATGCTCGGTGGGCGTGCCAATCACCTGGGCGACCCCGAGGGTGCGGAGAAAACCTTTGCCGGATTAAAGCAATCCATCGCACAAATGTGGCCACAGTTTGCCGATCTTGAATATACCCACCAATGGCGCGGCCTGGTCTGTTTCGCAATGAACTTCCGCCCATCTATTGGACGCATGCCCGAAGACCCGTCGGTTTACTTCGCTTACGGCTATCATGGCACCGGTGTCAACAGCGCCACCTGGAGTGGGCGAGAGCTGGCGCGCTGGCTGGCGGGAAATCCTTCTGCAAAAGATCTACTACCAAAGCATTTACCCGCTATCATGCAGGGGCGTCCACCCAGATTCCCGCTTGCTTTTCTGCGTCGCCAATACCTTCGTGCTGGTATGGGTTTTTACCGATTGCGGGATTATTTCGATATCTAATAACCGCCCGGACCGAGACATTGTTCTAACCAACCCTTATGGACTTTCTTAACATCAGCTTCAGTGGTGAGCCCGGCATGGCAATTATTGCCATCGTCGCTTTTGGGGCTGGTCTGGTACGCGGCTTCACCGGCTTTGGTGGACCTGCTTTTATTCTTGCTATCCTGACCCTGTTTTTTACGCCTTACAGTATTGTCTCCAAGATCCTGATCGTCGATTTTCTCGCCAGCATGTACCTGTTCAAGGCGGTCTATCATCAGATTGACTGGCGCTCGACCGCGTATCTCACTATCCCGACCCTGCTCGCCATGCCACTTGGACACTGGTTGCTGCTGGAAATGGATCCACTGTGGATGAAACGCAGTATGGCGATGATTATCGCCGTGGCCTGTGTATTCATGCTGATCGGGGTTCGCTACCGCAATCCCTTGTCCTCCGTGGGCCTGATTGTGCTCGGTCTGTGCGCCGGAATCGTGTTTGGCGGCAGCTACATCGCACTGGTCGCTGTCGTGGTTATCCTGCTCGGCCCCTACGACAAAAACCAGGCGCGCAGCCTGATTATTTCCTGGTCGTCCTTCACCGTACTCGGTTTCGCGTTGATGTCCGTGCTGAGTGGCACCACGGGTGTCGACGATCTGGTTACAGCAGCACCCGGTGCTGCCGCCTATCTGTTCGGCACCTGGCTGGGTTCACTGGGCTTTCACAATGTCAGCGAAAAGCTGTTTCGGCGCGCTGCGATAGGAGTGTTGTTGTGCCTGGCACTGTTTAATCTCGTGCTTTAGGCCGGTTTTTTAGGGTAGATACAAACATTTACTCCAGTTATCAGGTAGAATCGCGCGCCTAGTGGTACCACTAGCCGGAACCCTCATGCAAATCGAACTCTCCTCCAAAGCCCGACCCCTGAACCAGTACCCGTTGTACTGGGCGGAATGTTTTGGCACCGCGCCAATGCTGCCGATGTCACGCGCCGAAATGGATCTGCTCGGCTGGGACAGCTGCGACGTCATTATCGTCACCGGCGATGCCTATGTGGATCATCCCAGCTTCGGCATGGCGATCATCGGCCGACTGCTGGAGGCGCAGGGTTATCGCGTCGGCATCATTGCCCAGCCCGACTGGAATTCTGCCGAACCCTTCAAGGTGCTCGGCAAACCCAATCTGTTCTTCGGTGTAACCGCCGGCAACATGGATTCGATGATCAATCGCTATACCGCCGATCGTAAAATTCGCAGCGACGATGCCTACTCCCCCGACGATGTCGGCGGCAGGCGTCCCGATCGTTGTTCAGTCGTCTATGCGCAGCGCTGTCGCGAGGCGTTTACCGATACTCCCATCGTCATTGGCGGTATTGAAGCTTCATTGCGGCGTATCGCACATTACGATTACTGGCAGGATAAAGTGCGTCGCTCAATTCTCGCCGACGCCAAAGCCGACATCCTGTTATATGGAAATGCCGAACGCGCGCTGGTGGAACTCGCGGCACGACTGGCCAGTGGCACCCCCATCGAAGACATTACCGACATTCGCGGCACCGCTTTTTTCATCAAGGACCTGCCCGCCGACTGGACCGTGATCGATTCCACCAATGTCGACAAACCCGGCCGCGTAGAGCAACCACTCAGCCCCTACGCCATCATCGATGAGACGGTTTGCGCGACAAACCCGGACGAGGCTCAGGCTCCGAGCGCTGACATACGCCTCGAAGGCAAACTGGCGCGCGTTCAGCAAAAACTGGAAAAACGCCTGAAGACCGTGGTGCGGCTGCCATCGTTTAACGATGTCAAACGTGATCCGGTGCTGTACGCACACGCCAATCGCGTTTTGCATCTCGAAACCAATCCCGGCAATGCGCGGGCGCTGGTGCAAAACCAGGGTGGCCAGAAGATCTGGTTCAACCCGCCGCCGATTCCGTTGACCACCGAAGAAATGGATTACGTCTTCGGCTTCGAATATGCCCGTGTGCCGCATCCGCTTTACGGCAAAGCGCGCATCCCGGCCTACGAGATGATTCGCTTTTCCGTCAACATCATGCGCGGCTGTTTCGGCGGTTGCACCTTTTGTTCGATCACCGAACACGAAGGCCGTATCATCCAGAATCGCTCGCAGGGTTCCATCCTGCGCGAAATCGAAGCGATGCGCGACAAGGTGCCGGGCTTCACCGGCGTGGTCTCTGATCTCGGTGGACCTACGGCCAACATGTACCGCCTTGCCTGCAAATCAAAGACTATCGAAACGGCCTGCCGCCGACCATCCTGCGTCTATCCCGGAATCTGCGAAAACCTCAACACCGATCACACATCATTGATCGAACTGTATCGCGGCGCCCGTGCGGTTAAAGGCGTTAAAAAAGTATTGATCAGTTCCGGCCTGCGCTACGATCTCGCGATCGAGTCACCCGCCTACGTCGAGGAGCTGGTTACCCATCACGTTGGCGGCTACCTCAAGATCGCGCCCGAGCACACCGAGCAGGGACCACTGTCGAAGATGATGAAACCGGGTATGGGCAGCTATGATCGTTTCAAGGCCCTGTTTGAAAAATTCTCGCGCAAGGCCGGCAAAGAACAGTATCTGATTCCGTATTTCATCGCCGCCCACCCCGGCACCACCGATGAAGACATGATGAATCTCGCGCTGTGGTTAAAGAGCAACGACTTTCGTGCCGACCAGGTACAGAATTTTTATCCCTCGCCGATGGCAACCGCTACCACGATGTATCACACCGGCAAGAACCCGCTCAAGCGCGTGCGCCGCGATAGTGAGACAGTAGAGACCGCCAAGGGCGACATACAGCGCCGCCTGCACAAGGCATTTCTGCGCTATCACGATCCAGCCAACTGGCCAATGTTGCGCGAAGCTTTAAAGACTATGGGCCGCGAAGATTTGATCGGCAATGGCAAGACCCAACTGATTCCGAGCTATCAGCCGCGCGACGGCGATAGCTACCGCAGCCCGCGGCGCAAAAACAGTTTTCACGGCAAAAACAGTGGCCTGAAGAAAGGTCGTATCCTCACTCAGCACACCGGATTGCCACCCCGTAAGTAAGCAGGTCTATCTGCGCAACAAAAAACAACCGAGATTACTGACTACTGCTTTTGGATCACTAGCATAATGCTACCGACCTCGAATCCCCATTTGGTCATGATCGATTCATTCAGTAAAACCCGCTCCGACACCAGGTACATTCGATCGTCAATACGCAGATCAATACTGTCACCGTTGTAGGGTACGCGCAGCACGTAATCCAGAAACACACTGTTGCCGGCGACCCTCATTTCACCCTCACCGATGACATCACCGGCACTCGCCACATAGGTGTTATCAACGCCCGGCTTCAAGGTCCACACCCGGGTCTGCCGCTCGCCGTCATCGAACACAAAGCGTTCGTCAAGGGTGCCGATACCATCACGCCAGGACGCGTCGATACTGGCACTGAAATAGCGGATCACCTTACCACCACGATCCTTGACAATACCCTGTGCCAGCAGCTTTCCATTAAAGAACTCTTCGACAACTATTTGTGGTTTGTTGTCAGCGTAGTCCTCGACCGATACCGAGGTACAGGCGCTGAGCGCTATACCCAGTAAAGCGATTGAAAAAAGTCTGATCAGATTTCCACCTGTTTTCATGCTCGCCTCGCGAGTAATATTCTGCCAACATCGCTGGATTTGACGCTCGACGTATGACCAATGTTGTTTGATATATTTTGACAGGCCTGCACCCCAAGGTCCTCGTAGTCATACCGAATATCAACCACCAGGCCATCGCCGTTAGCGTCACCGATATTGGACAGGCCTCGAAAACGGGTCAAACGCCTTGCCTCGGCGTCATAGCCCAGTTCAATCGGCTTAACCAGAATGCGCAGCAACCAGTTCGCGACATCGAGTCGAAAGCACTGATCGGTTTGCGTCGGATAGCTGCAGCCGAGCGCCTGGATGCGCAACTCGACAAGACTCTCTTTATCAGCCAGTGGAAACTGGAACTCGTGGCTGTCACCGGCTACCAGGCTATCCCAATTTCGACGCACAAAAAAATCGAACCCGGCATCGATGACGAGCGGTAATTTCTGACTGGGTTCCGCCTGTGCCGATTTAAGTGGTTCGCGAGTCTCGGCATCGATCACCTCCATGGATACCATGCCCTGTTCAAAGCCCACTTCGATCGATTCACTCGAATAGAGGTTATGCTGCTCGAAAGAAGGGGTAGTCACACCAGAGCGGTAGTCCAGTAACTTGCTCGCAATCAGTTTACTGTCGGCATCCCGGTAATAAACGTCTCGTTTAATGCCATCATCACTGACGCAATGCGTTTCACTGTACAGCAGCTCATCACTTTCGAGGTCATAGGCACGACCAATCGTCTCACCGACATAACTGGCAGCACTGACCTGCACGGAGGGCACCAGTAACAAGCAAAGCACTACCCAGCATCGGGGTCTGTCAAAAGCATTTTTCATCTCGACTCCAGCGCGATAGAGTCACTCTTTTGTCGAAGGTATGCCGCATAGTAAATGCCACAGGGAAACAAAACCGCCCAGCCTGCAGCCATGATCGCCAACGATGCAATCACCGGTAAGCGTAACTCGGCATCGGTCAGGTTAGCGCCAAACCAGTAGCTCATTGGCCCGAGCACAGCTGCCATAATTGCCGCAAGCCAGAGATATCGACGCATCCACAGCAGGCTGTGCATGAAAGTGGTTGCAAACAGCAACCACAGACACGCCAGCCAAAGTGGGATTCCCACGGGCAGCGTGCTGGTGAAGCGAATCACACCAAACTGCACCATGGCGATGTCCCACAGACAGCCACAAAGAACGATGGCGCCTATCAGCGTCCATTCTCGGTTATTGTCGACAATCAGCCATTGATGTAACGACAATGCGAGCAAGGTAAACACGACCGCGTAAACATTGCCGCCAAGTACGCATACCAGCCAACCGAGCTGGAACAACGCAAGATTTATCAGCTTGTTCTTCACCTGTCTACCTACTCAAACAGTCAGGCGTTAGAGCGCTGACGCCATTGGGGTTTGGCGAACAGGATTTGCGAGGTGCCAATAACCCGCTCTTCGAAACCACCCTGGCAATAGCAAAGATAGAAGTTCCACATGCGGATGAAATACTCATCGAAACCGAGTGCTCGAACTTCGTCCAGTTTGGCGAGAAAGCGGTCACGCCAGATTTGCAGCGTGCGCGCATAGTCCTCACCGATTTCCTGCATGCTGACTATCACCATGTCGGTGTTCGCTCTGACTGCAGAAGTGATGACTTCATGGCTGGGTAAAGATCCACCCGGAAAAATATAGCGCTGAATAAAATCCACTGAGCTAAGCGCATAGTGATAGCGCTGACCCGGAATAGTGATGGCCTGCAACAGCATAAGGCCATCTTCTTTCAACAGGTTTGAACAGCCACGGAAATACTGTTTGTAGTACTTGTGACCAACGGCTTCGATCATCTCGACCGACACCAGCTTGTCATAACTGCCCTGCAAGTTCCGATAGTCTTCAAACAACACGGTAATCTGGTTTTCCAGGCCTTCAGCACGCACGCGCTGACAGGCGGTCTCGTATTGTTCGCGTGAAATGGTCGTAGTGGTGACGCGACAACCAAAGTGCCGGGCGGCATAAACCGCGAGCCCGCCCCAACCGGTTCCTATTTCAAGCAAATGGTCTTCAGGCTGCAACTCAAGCTTGTGACAAATAACATCCAGCTTGTGAACAGAGGCCTGTTCCAGACTCATTTCGGGCCGCTCGAAAATAGCGGCTGAGTACATCATGTCCGGATCGAGAAACAATGAAAAGAAATCATTACTGAGATCGTAATGGCGCGAAATATTGTCGCGCGCCTGCTTTTCGGTATTGCTGTTGAGCCAGTGGAAGAGCTTGTCACCAGCGCGCTGAAGCAAGGGCGTCGAGCGGTCCATCTGATTCAGGAAATCGATATTGATACACATCAACCGTACCAGCTTGAGCATGTTTGGTGTCGACCATTTATCCAGCATGTAGGCTTCGCCGCCTCCCAGGGATCCACCGAAAGCGATATCGCGATAGGCGCTGGCATCTTTAATAACCATCTTCGCGTGAACCTGACTCTTACCTTCGGGATTGCCGAATCGATGCAGATCGTCACCGTCTTCGATTTCCAGATAGCCATGCGGCAAAGCCTGCAACCGTTTTAGCAACTGACTTTTGGCGAGATTGCCGATGAACCCAAGGCTCACGGAGGAATTCACGGATGTCGTTAGCGTGTTCATGGTTTGGTTTTCAGTCCGTTTATTGTTGGTTTGTCGTTCTCGCCCGATTTGCCTGAGCCTGGATGATCGTAAATTGGATTACGCTTGAACCAGAGTTTCAATGCCTGCCAGTAAATCGTGACCGCTACCTTTGCTGTCATCCATGGATGCTGCAGCAATATAGCGGCGAGCGTCGATGAGGTGATCTCGCGGCGCTTTAACGCCATGGTCGCATCGACGTGGGTTTCCCCTTCGCATTCCGTCTCGAGATTCAAGGTCAGCACTTTGTCAGGCTCGTTGCTGCACCACCGATAGCTCATGTTCATTGGATTAAAGGGAGAAACGTGCATCTCCTTGTCGAATACTTTACGTTGGAAACGTTGCTTCGGATCACAGCCCAGCACA
>JAIBDO010000175.1 GCA_024686195.1 Gammaproteobacteria bacterium
GCGCTGCGCGATTCCTGCGCACAAATATAACCACTGTAAAACAGTTTGTCCTCGATGCGATCCGAGAGCGCAAAGCTGTCCTCAAGACGCGCAATATTTTCATCACCGTGGACCAGCACGCGGTCATACCAGGCATCGATCAAGTCACAGGTTTCGCGGTTACGCCCGGGTTTCGATCTCGGCTGCAGAATGTCTCTGATCGATGCAATCACCAGTTTACAGTCGCCACTTTCTCGGCTCGCCCGTAACAGCGGCAACAATTCAAATTGCAGCATGCGGCGACCGAAGGGGAAGGTCTCGGTAATCAGAACCTGTGGTGCGCAAGCATCAAAGATCTGAAGCAATTGTTGTTTGCGCTGATCGCGCCAGTGATCGTCAATGTCGTCGCCGTTGGCGTCGAGTAGTCGCGAGAAACTGCCATCGGGGCTGTACAAAGGTGTTAGCTGGTGTACGCGCAATGGCTGCGCTGCAGGAAAGTGCCCGGGCATGCCGCCGGATACCAGATCCACGCGGAATCCCTGTTGCAGCAGGGCAGTCGATAAATGGATTGCGCGCTGTAAATGACCGACCCCGAGCAGGTGCTGCACGTAGATCAGGACACGGGAGGGGTTACTGGTCGACAAGAACTTTGGCTCGGCTTGTGACTGGGCTTATGATCAGGGTCGCGCTTCAGGCCGTACTTCTGGCTGTTTCGTCGCTGTCATTACTACTCTGACTGTCGGACTCAAGGTAATCGCTCACCATATTGGCGATATTTTCGTGGCCGGCGAGTAGCTCGGAAACCTTTGCCAGCGAGGGTCGCGGTTGTGCGGGCAGGGATTGCAATGCTGCGCTCATGAGCTCGACGTCGAGTTCCCTGGCCGGGTCGAGCATGCTCGCCAGTCCCAGTTTGACCGCGCGCTCGGCGCGAATCAATTGTTCCTGGCGCGGCACCGAGCGCGGCACGATCAGGGCTGGTTTGTCGAGTGTCAAAATTTCACAAAAGGTGTTGTAGCCACCCATTGCGACAATGGCGATGGATTTTTTCATCAGCAGTTCAATATGACTGTCAAAGGAGATGATCTCGACGTCGGCAAGCACATCGCAACGCTCATGGAAGTCCTGTTGTTCAGCCGGTGGCATGAAAGGACCGGTGACGATAATGGCGCGGTGAGGCAGTTTTACGCCTGACTCGTAGGCTCTGATGACCCAGTCGACCATTTCGACCCCATCGCCACCACCCCCGGCGGTAACCAGTATGAATGGCGCATCCATGTCGATGGGAGGGACCCAGTTACGATCGTTTGGAATTTCACGATCGAGGTAGCCGGTATAGGCGATTTTATCGACGGTAGTTGGCGCCAGGTCGAGCCCATCAATCGGGCTTCCCATTTCTTTCAGTCCGTAAACCCAGATGTCGTCATAGAGCTTTTCGAGCACCGGCGGAACCTTCTTCCGTGCCCATTCAATCTTCAACTTTTCCGTTTCATCCATGACGTCGCGCAATCCAAGTACATTCACACAACCGCGTTGGTGCAGCATTTCAAGCGTGCTGAGAACTTCGCCCTGTAATCCGGTCGGCTCTTTGTCGACCAGGAAAATATCGGGTTTAAATGTGATCGCCGTGTGATAAATAATCGATTCGCGCATTTGCATGGTTTGTTCGAGATCGATGTGCAGGCCGAGCGAGGTATATTCGCCATCCTTGAGTTTGATGACGCCGGGAATGCGCACAAAGTCTACACGCGCCTTGAAGTCGAAACTGCCGATGATAGGAGATCCGGACAGAATCAATACCGAGAGCCCTTTGTAGCGGGCTACCAGTGAATGGGCGATAGAGCGACAGCGGCGCAAATGACCAAGGCCAAATGAGTCATGGCTGTATATCAGAATTCTTGACTGTTCGAGTCGTCTGGTCATCTCAGTGGTACATGAGGTCAATTCGGACGCAGATTACACTGAAACCAGGCGAAACGCACTGTTGATATAGCCGCCTGTAAAGTTTGCCGAACCGGTCATCAGCTGGGAATTATTGATTGGGGTTTATGTCTTAAGCACGATAATATCGGTCAACCCATCGGGAGTCAGCATTGAACACTCAAACAAACAAACCGGATAAGCCCATCCGCTGGCCGATACTCGGACGCAATTTCCATGACGAAGTCCTGCCATCGCGTTTGCGATATTCGATTCAGGATCAACAGGAGCGCAGTGAAATTCTGATCAGTGTGATCCAGCTGATTATCGTGACAGTGTTCGGGCTGTTGTACGCGATCGCGCCGAAAACATTTTCCCAGGATGTCGATTTTGTGCCAGTGCCCTGGGTGCTGTCGCTCTACCTGGCTTTCAGCCTGATTCGCTTCAGCCTCGCCATAAACCGTAAATTGCCGGACTGGATGCTGTACCTGTCGTCCGTGGTCGACATCATGCTATTGCTCGGGCTGATCTGGAGTTTTCACCTGCAGTACGAGCAGCCACCATCGTTCTACCTGAAATCACCTACCTTGCTTTACCTGTTTATTTTTATCAGCATTCGAGCCTTGCATTTCGATCCCAGGTTTGTCATTTCGACGGGTGTCAGCGCGGCCGTAGGCTGGGTCATGATGGTGGTCTACGTGGTGTTTTCTGATCCGGCAAACAACATGATTACGCGCGATTATGTCGAGTACATGACGTCAAACAGTATTTTGATCGGGGCCGAGTTTGACAAGGTCATATCTATATTGATGGTCACCGGCGTGCTTGCACTGGCCCTGCACCGCGCCCGCAACCTGTTGGTCGAATCGGTTATTGAAGGCAGTGCGGCGCGCGATCTGTCGCGTTTCGTACCGCAGGAAGTGGCGCAAAGGGTGACCCAGTCGGAAGAGGGTGCGATAACCGGCAAAGGTGAGGTTGCGACTTGCTCGATACTGTTTACCGATATCGAAGGCTTTACTGCGATCAGTGAAGCCCTCACCCCGGAGCAACTGATCGATGCGTTAAACCGTTACTTCAGCCTGATTGCGGAGCCGATAAGTCGTTACGGTGGCGTGATCAGCCAGTTTCAGGGCGATGCGGTGCTGGCAACTTTCAACCTGCCAAAACCTGATGCCGACCATGCTGCCAATGCGGTGCGTGCAGCGCTCGCCATACAATCTGTGCTGGACGGCGTCGAGTTCGGTGACGGTATTGCGTTCAACACACGGGTCGGCATTAACACGGGGTCGGTGGTCGGTGGCCTGGTAGGCTCAGGTGACCGTGTCGCCTATACCGTACACGGGGATAACGTCAACCTGACCGCTCGTCTGGAGCAACTCAACAAGGATTACGGTACTCGGATTATTGTCGCGCAGAGCACGCATGATGCAATCACCGCGGGCAGTTTCAATTTCAGGGAACTTGGTGACGTGTCCGTGCGCGGGTTACATCGACCGGTCCGTATCTATACGGTTGCAGCCGAGTAAGTTTCAACGGTTTTTTTCTGGGCGATCTTTTGTTGGGCTATCTGTAGTTGTGCTGTCTGAGTCGGCTTGCAAATAGTCGAAATAGCGGGCTAGATTCTCCCTGGCTTGAGTTTCGAGACGCTTGAAGAAAAAATCGGATAGATAGAAATGCGAGCGCGCCAGCAGGCTCCGCTGAAAACCGGTTTGTTTCAATTGATAATCCGCATCGCAAAGATGCCGGCTTTCGGTTCTCACGTTCATACTATCAATCATAAACTCATCCCAGGGCAGGCCAAAGCTTGAAAGGTCAATATCAACCATGTAACTGCTGTCAGCATCATCCAGATGATCGCCGTCGTGCTGGGTTGCCATAATCAGGCGCCAGACGAGCTGACGCAGGCTTTCGCGCTGACTTCCGTCCGATAATTCAAGGTAAAGTTGTGCACTCCGGGCTTCGTTATCGCGCTCACCGGAGACCAGAATCAAATCGTGAAACCAGATTGCCAGCTCCAGTGCATCGGGCTCGCTGAGCAGGGCTTTGCAATCTTCGAACAGAGTGAGGCAGTGCTTTATGTGGTCAAGCGTGTGGTAGTAGCGATGTGGTTCCTGATAACCAGCGAGCAGGCGATGATAGATCGCTGCGCTGTCATCGGCCGCGCCTTCACAAAGGTTTCTCTTCCACAGCGACTGGAAGCGATCGATTCCGGTGATGTCCTCGGCACTGGGTGACAATACTAATTCCCGGTCTGCTGGTTCGCCTGGCGCTGCAGAATCTCGACATGTTCATGGCTATGGGTCAGTTTATCGCTGAGCATGCGGATCACGTCGAGTGCAACTTCGGAATTCTCGCGCAGGATGCGGAAGAACATTTCTGCGGTAATTTTCATCGCAAGAAGGTTGCCATTAGCGATCAGCGTGGCAATTCTGGGCGTATTATTGAGCAGGCCAAGTTCTCCAATCAGCTGATTTTGTGACAGGGTGACGGTGACGACCGGTCCCTTATCGGTTTCAGTAATGACGTCAACCGCGCCTTCCATGATGACATAGGCATAGTCAGCGTTGTCACCATTGTTGAACACGATGTCGCCATTCTGGAAGGAAACCATTTCACTGGCAAAGGCCAGCAATTTGAGTTTCGAGGTCTCCATTTTGGCAAACATCGGTATTTTGCGGAGTAAATCCGTTTCTTCTGCGAGGTCCAAAAGCCTTGCTCCAACTACTGAATGGACGCTAATAGCGTGTAATTACTCAAGACTGGCACGAGGTTGCCCACAATTCAAGGATAAGTGTCACTCTGGGGAATCAAAATCATAGCTGTCGTAGTGACTTGTGGCCTGGATCTCAACTATTTTCTCGCCCAGGCATAGTAACCGGATACCTGCAATTCGCTGGTCGGGCGGCGCAAAAAGCGCATGCCGAAGCGGTCGATCCAGCGTCCGAGCGATGTTCCAAGATGTTTCTCGATGGTGTTTTTCCAGGGTTTATGCAGGTTGAAAATTGATGACCAGGGCCCGCGAATCGAATACAGCGTTACCTGCGAAAAGTCGCGCAGCATCCAGGCCAGGCCGTCACGGCTGAAACGATAACCATCGGTAAACTGCAGATCGGCAGGCGCATGGTAACGAAACAGGAAGGGCAGGTGCAGCAACAGGTATCCATCGTCGGGTAGCAGCTGGTGAATCTGTTTCATCGCGGCAAAAGGGTCATAGACGTGTTCGAGCACGGAAAGACAAACTATGCCGTCGTAGCGACCAGGTTGAAGCCTGTCAGGCGCGCAGATATCGTCGATGATGTCCGCCAGTGGTTCGCTGCGATTGACTTCCATGGTTTCGATACGTTGCCGTTCGAAAAGAGAGAAATGGGCACGCGTGGACTGTCCGACGTCGAGCACCATGTTGCATTCCTGCGCCATGATACCGAGTTTGAGGCGCAGCAAGCCTTCGGTGTCGTAGGCATAGTCGTGGTTGACCTCGACGCGTTCGATGGTCTCACGATGGCGCGCCATCGCGGCGATGGCCCTGGGGTTGGGTCGTTGCGGGGATAGCTCGTTCGTCATGTCGTATCGGTCCGGTTTGTTGGTCAGGCGGTATGTTAACCCTAATCGTTCATTTCTGCTTTTCTCGCGTTTAATTTAACGCTAGTCTGTTGCGCACGCGAAAAGTCTGGGAACTGCTTATGAAACACTATCAAATGTACATCGATGGAGAGTGGTTGGATGCCTCCGATGGCGCTCGCCTTGAGTCGATTAATCCAGCCACTGGCGAAGTATGGGCGACTGCCGCTATCGCGGGAACTACCGAGGTCAACCGTGCAGTTGCGGCCGCGAAGCGCGCCATGACGGTGGGGCCCTGGGCCGAAATGAATGCCACTCAGCGTGGCAAGTTGCTGCGCCGGTTGGGCGACCTGGTTGCCGAAAACGCGGCGATGCTCGGCGAGATCGAAACCATCGATAGCGGCAAGCTCGGCAAGGAAACCCGTGCGCAATCGGGTTACGTGGCGGACTACTATTATTATTTTGCCGGCCTGGCCGACAAGATACAGGGCGCTACCCTGCCCATTGACAAACCCGACATGCACGTCTTTACCAAACGTGTGCCCATTGGCGTGGTGGCTGCCGTTGTTCCCTGGAATGCACAGATGTTTCTAACCGCGACCAAGCTGGGGCCAGCGTTAGCGGCGGGCAATACGGTCGTGTTGAAAGCGTCAGAAATGGCGCCGGCGCCGATGTTTGAGTTTGCGCGTATTGTTGAACAGGCCGGTTTTCCGCCAGGCGTGGTGAATGTCATCACCGGTTACGGCGAACCCTGCGGGCGTTTATTGACCAGTCATCCCGACGTTGCGCGCGTTGCCTTTACCGGTGGGCCTGAGACCGCGCGTCACATTGTGCGTAACACCGCCGAGAATTTCGCGGTGGTGTCACTGGAGCTGGGAGGGAAGTCGCCCATACTGGTGTTTGATGATGCCGATCTGGAAGGTGCCGTGAACGGTATCATCGCCGGCAATTTCGGCGCTACCGGGCAGAGCTGTGTGGCTGGGTCGAGGGTGTTTATTCAGTCGGGCATTCGCCAGCAGGTTCTCGATAAACTGGTGGAACGCGCGGCTCAGATTTGCATTGGTGATCCGCTCGCCGATGCTACCCAGGTGGGCCCTCTGTGCACACGCGCGCAGCTCGATCACATCAGTGAATCCGTTGAAGATGCAGTGCGGGAAGGGGCCACTCTGCTCTACGGTGGCAAACGGCCC
>JAIBDO010000112.1 GCA_024686195.1 Gammaproteobacteria bacterium
CGAAAACGAAAATATCAAGCGGGGGCAATCCCTCGGCAGCGAGCAACATGCCCACCATCGCGGTGAACACAATCAGGTAAACCACTTTGGGCTTGGTCAGACTGTAATATTGCGACCAGTAATTGAGAGTTAACACCGTCATTCGATATCGTTGTGTTTGCCTTGGGTTGAATTGACCTTCGGTTAAATTGCCGCAGGCCTTGCGTCGGAAGTTGCGCATCGAACACCATCGAAGCGCGAAAGGCGGCCTTTATACAGTCATTCGGGCCGCGATTCAATCGCGCGATGATAACAGGTTCAACCGATTTGAGATATCTTCAACAGCTTTTTGACATCCTGGAGCATCAGGTCCGGATCGATTTCGGCAGGGTAGTGCATCATCAGGTTCTGATCGGGATCAACCAGGTACAATTTAGGCGCACTGCCGACCTCAGCCTCGCCCGGCAAATCAAACTGGCGATAAAGATCCGGGTTACGATCACCCTCCACTACCTTGAGATTGGGGAAACCCATGAGGTAAATCCGCATCTCTTCGCTGAGTGGCCGCGCCGTGATCAGCACATTTTGCAGACGCAGCGTATCGCGCCCCAACAGGGTTCTCAATTGGCGCATGTAAAAAAGGTTAGAGCGGCACAACTCCGCACAATCATCGCCAGCAAACATCAGCAGAGTCCACTTGCGCCCAAAACCACCGCTATGCGTCACGCCGTCAAGCGCCTCGATCTCCGGCCATTGCAGTCGCTGCACCGGAGTTACGAGCTCGCCGTAGTTACCACTCGCCGGCTTGAGATCGAAAACATAAAGCGCCATCCAGCCACCAATAAAGGGTGACAGGAAAACGATGATCAGCGTTAGAAGCTTAATTCGATGCCACAACAGACTCTTGGGTTGCTCTTCGCTCATTCGATTTTCCGCAAATTCATAATGATAAAAAATACCAGCGCCACCAGGGCAAAAGCAAACCATTGTACCGCGTAGGCTCGGCTTTTTTCCGGCCGCATCCACACCGGTTTCCAGTCACGCACATAATAATCCTGCTGCCCAGGAGATAGCCACAACATCCATGGCAACAAACGCCCTTCAAACGTAGCCTGCAGTGCAGCAATGTCGACATGGGGAATCAGCTGATAGCGGATAGCTTGGGGCCAGTCATCGGACAGCGCCCCGGTCCCCATCTGAAATGCCGACTCACTCGGAAAATAGACGATTCCAGCGACACCTCCAGCGCTGACCGGCATCGATACCGAAGGCGGATCATCTCGTGACGCACCCCAGGGAGCCCAGCCGCGGTTCACCAGCACTATCCGATCACTGCCCTCAAGCTGCAATGGCGTGAGCACGTGATAGCCTGCCCTGCCGCCATGCAACTGGTTATCGACCAGCAGATTGCGCGAGTTGTCGTAACTGCCCCGAAGCATCAATTTGCGATATTCGAGGTCGACAGGGTTTCCGCCCGCCAGATCATCCGTCGATATCGCCCGGTCAGGTTCGCTAAGACGCTGTTGAAAGCGATCCTCGATAGATTCCTTCAGAAGAGCCCGCTCAAGTTGCCACAATCCAAGCGCAATGAACAATGTCATGCCACAGACAGTCAGGGCAACTGCCCACAAGCCCGGTTTGAATTGGCGACCGGCGATCTTCATATCGACAACCACCGCTGATCCGGTACACTTACCCGAAACCCGCACATCATCAACATTATGCTCATTGTCAAAGTCATCATCGGTATCCTGCTCGGACTCATCCTACTCAGTCTCGTCATGAGCATGTCCAGCTTCATCAAGGACCAGGAAAATTCCAATCGCACAGTCAAAATGCTAACGATTCGAATCGCATTATCCATCGTCACCTTCATTTTCATTTTCGTCTCGTTTTACATGGGCTGGATCCAGCCACACGGCATTGTCCCGCCACCCGGCTGACCATTATCCGGCCCAGGCGTGGCCATAAACAACCTCGCAGGATGCCACAAACCGACCCTGCTCAAATCCATATTGCCGGTAGTTTTCTTCCAGCGCACACAATTGACCGGGAGTCATCAGCCCACGCCGTCGACTGACATCGGCATTGCTCGCACCGGTTTGCCGCAGATCATCCAGCAAACTGCGAAAATCCCTGTATTCCAACCTGATCGTCTCGGCATCCACCACCGGCTGCGCAAACCCTGCAGACATCATGGCGTCGCCAATATCGTGCATATCGATAAAGGGATGCACATGAGGGTGATCATCCAGCGCCTGCCAACTGAGCGCAAGCTCACCCAGGGTCGCCGGCCCGAAACTGGTGAACAAAATCAAAGCACCCGGCCGCGCCACGCGCGCAAACTCCGCCAACGCAAGATTCAAATCATTGCACCAGGGGAGCGCCAACGAGGAAAACACCAGGTCAAAACTATTATCGGCAAACGGCAGGCGCTCCATGTCAGCGACCACACGGCGCTTTCTGGATAGCCAGCGATAATTCGAGCCAGCTCGCTTCAGCATCTGTTGTGACATATCGACCGCATGCACACGAGCTTGCGGATACGCCTTTTGCAGGCCACGCAACGCTTTGCCGGTACCACAACCCAGATCGACGACAGTCTCCGGCTGGTGACGCATATAATGCAATCGCTCAAGCAAGCGCCGGGCCACCTCTTCTTGCAATATTGCCGCATTATCGTAGCTTTTAGCAGCGTTATCGAAGAATTTCTTTATCGATCGTTTATCCAGCCGTGGCGGATTAAGCAGATCCAAGAGTACTCCCGGGTTGGTTTGTTGCATGCCGCTTCAACACGCCTCGGGCCTAGCCCAGGTGCACTAGCCCGTGAATCGAATCAGCTTCGGCTCGGGATTCTACCTGAATCCCCGGCGCAACATCAGCGATTTTGCGCACGACGCATCAGTCGACCTTTATGCACCGAAACCGTGCATGGCGCGTATCACTCGGCGCGGATCGACCCTCCAAGCTGCACGCCTGGCTGTCAGCGCAGAATGATTCTGTTAAAGTGCGCACACCATTACACGGGCTCGCCATGATCGAAATCGTCACATTACTCCTTTGTTCTTACTTACTCGGATCGCTCTCGTCAGCAATCCTGCTGAGTAAAATCATGGGCTTCAAAGACCCCCGTAGCGAAGGCTCGAACAATCCCGGCGCAACCAACGTGTTGCGTATCGCCGGCAAGAAGGCCGCGTTTCTGACGCTTCTCGGCGACTGCCTCAAAGGTTTGGTTCCAGTGCTGGTCGCCGCTGCACTAGAGGCAGATCCATTGATCATCGCGCTCACCGCCTTCGCCGCGTTCGCCGGACATTGTTTTCCGGTCTTCTTTGCTTTTCGCGGTGGCAAGGGTGTCGCCACCGCCATGGCTGCCACGGTTGGTTTTAACTGGCTGGTCGGGATAGTACTGATCGCCATATGGCTACTGTTCGCGCGCGTATTCAAGATCTCCTCGCTAGCCGGGATCATTTCATTCTGTGCACTACCAGCGCTAATCTACTGGCGCGTGCCCGACCTCGGTGTTACTGCCGTGTTTGGCGCCATCTCGACGATCCTGATCTGGCGTCACCGCGCCAATATTCAGCGCCTGCTCAGCGGCGAAGAAGGCTAACAGCGAAGAAGGTCAGCAGCGGAGAAAGCCAGGTTATGCCCAAATGGCACTTACTTAAGCACAACCCCATGACATTCGTTCTGGTCTGGAGAAGGCGGATGATTGGGGGACTATTTGCGAAGTAAACCGCAGGCGGCGAAGCCGCCGAGGCATTTGCGAATAGTCCCCCAATCATCGGACCGTAGTCGGAGTATGGATGCATCAGTGTTTTGGCTTAAGTAAGTGCCATTGAGGTTATACCCCCATTGCGGCGATAGCTGGCAGTGATTCCAGCGACCAGCGCGCCTTCACGTCGCTGACGTCCTGATCGGTCTGGCCCTGCAGCAACCGCAAAGCCCCGGCAAAAGCAATCATCGCACCGTTATCGGTGCAGTACTCCAGCGCCGGAAAGTAAAGCCGCGCACCCGCCTCCTCCAGATGTTGCTGCAATTCGCTGCGCAGGTGGCGGTTGGCACCCACACCACCCGCGATAACCAGACTGCGGTGACCGGTTTGCTCGAGCGCGCGCATACACTTGATGCGCAGAGTATCCACAACTGCGTCCTGAAAGGCGTGCGCTATGTCGGCGCGCAGATCAGCGTCGAGCGGCTCATTCTTTCTGACAATCGTCAGCGCAGCAGTTTTCAATCCGCTGAAACTGAAATCCAGACCGGGCCGATTGGTCATCGGTCGTGGGAACTTGAAACTTGATGCTTGCACCGAATCGGCCAGCGCAGCCAGTTCCGGCCCTCCTGGATAGGGCAAACCCAGCAGTTTGGCCGTCTTATCGAAGGCCTCGCCGACCGCATCGTCCAGCGATTCACCAAGGATGCGATAACTGCCGAGCTCAAGCACTTCGACCAGCAGTGTATGACCCCCCGATACCAGCAACGCCACAAACGGCAGTGACGGACTGTCACCAGACAGCATCGGGGCCAGCAAATGCCCTTCCATGTGATGCACCCCGAGCAGCGGCTTGTCGAGCGCGAAGGCCAGTCCGCGCGCCAGGTTGGCACCGACCATCAACGCCCCTGTCAAGCCCGGGCCACGGGTATAGGCAATTCCATCGAGCACATCGGTACCGCCAATTTCCTCCAGTAGATCAACCAGCATGGGGGCCGCCTTGACCACATGGTCGCGCGATGCCAGCTCCGGCACGACGCCACCGTATTCGCGATGTTTTTCAATTTGCGAATAAAGTCTTTGCCAGATTTGTCCGGATTCGGTGTCATAAACCGCGATTCCGGTCTCGTCGCAGGAACTCTCGATACCTAAAACTTTCATAATTACAGGATATATGTGCCATTGATGATTGATATTTGGTTCCGCCTCCTTATAATTGTCCGGCTCTAAATGCCGGGGCTGATAAGTAGACGCCCTTGTTTAACATATTAGTAACACATTGGATCGACAAATATGCCATCAGTAAAAGTAAAGGACAACGAACCTTTTGATTTCGCACTGCGCCGTTTCAAGCGCTCCTGCGAAAAAGCCGGCGTGCTCACCGAAACACGTCGTCGCCAGCACTACGAAAAACCCACTTCCGTTCGCAAACGTAAATCAGCTGCTGCTGTAAAGCGCAACTTCAAGCGTATCTCCAAGGACTTCGGTACTCGCAGACGCATGTACTAGAGAGCTCCCGGATGTCGAGCACGCTCAAGCCACAACTGACCAGCGACATGAAGTCATCGATGAAAAGCGGTGACAAACATCGGTTGGGCGTGGTGCGCCTGATACTGGCAGCGATCAAACAGATCGAAGTCGACGAACGTATCGAGCTCGACAATACCCGCATACTGGCAGTGCTCGATAAAATGGCGAAACAACGCCGGGAATCGATCTCGCACTACAGCGATGCCGGGCGTGAAGATCTGGTCGCCGTCGAACAGGCCGAAATCGAGATCATCCAGGAATATCTGCCCGCAGCGTTATCTGACGCTGAAATCAACGACATCGTCGAGAAATCCATTACCGATAGCGGTGCCGCATCGATCCAGGATATGGGCAAAGTGATGGGGCTGCTCAAACCGCAGCTTCAGGGTCGAGCCGACATGGGCAAAGTGAGCCAGCTGATCAAATCCCGGCTTTCTGCCTAGTGGCCCATGCGGCGTTAACTATCCATGTCTAACGCATTCCAGTTTCTGGAGGTAAAACGTTCCGACCCCGGCAAAAAACCAGCCTTCGAGCGAGTCAATGAATTCGGTGAAATCTACGGGGATTATGAGCACCAGGAAGCGGCTGATCAGTCAGAGCGCTGCCTGGAATGCGGCAACCCCTACTGCGAATGGAAATGCCCGGTACATAACTACATTCCCAACTGGTTAAGTTTAGTGGCAGAGGGCAACCTGCTCGAAGCCGTGGAAATGTCACACAAAACCAACAGCCTGCCCGAAGTTTGTGGCCGTATCTGCCCGCAAGATCGACTCTGTGAGGGAGCTTGCACGCTGAATACCGGGTTTGGTGCGGTGTCCATCGGCTCGATTGAAAAATACATCACCGACAAGGCGATCGAACAAGGCTGGAGCCCCGACCTGTCAGCCGTTATTCCGACCGACAAGCGCGTGGCCATCATCGGCGCCGGCCCCGCTGGAATTGCCTGCGCCGACGTACTGGCGCGCAATGGCGTTTCCTCGGTCGTCTTCGACCGCTATCCGGAAATTGGCGGATTGCTGACCTTCGGCATTCCACCTTTCAAACTCGAGAAAGAAGTCATCACGCGCCGCCGCAAGATGTTTGAAGACATGGGTATCGAGTTCCGCCTGAACACCGAGATCGGCAAGGATGTAAGTTTCCAGTCACTACTCGATGAGTACGATTCGGTTTTTCTGGGGATGGGCACCTATCACTATATGAAAGGTAACTTCCCGGGTGAAGACAAACCGGGAGTGCACGAAGCCCTGCCCTACCTGGTCGCCAACATCCATGACCAGATAGATTTCGGTGCCGCCAAACCCGAGTTTATTGATTTCAAGGGCCAGCGCGTTGTTGTTCTCGGTGGTGGTGACACCGCGATGGACTGCGTGCGCACGGCTATCCGCCAGGGTGCCAGCAGCGTCACCTGCGTTTATCGCCGCGATCGCGCCAATATGCCCGGCTCGATGCGCGAAGTGGACAATGCCATGGAAGAAGGCATCGAATTCCTGTTCAACCGGCAGCCGCTGGAGATCGTCGGCAAGAACGCGGTCGAAGGCATCAAACTGATTACCACTGAACTCGGCGAGGCCGATCAGCAGGGGCGGCGACAGCCAGAAATCGTGCCGGGCTCAGAAGAGATACTGGCGGCCGATGTGGTCGTGGTCGCTTTCGGATTTCGACCCAGCCCATCTTCATGGTTTGCCGAACACAACATCGATATCGATGATGGAGGCCGGGTAATCGCGCCGGAAAAAATCGAAATGCCATTCCAAACCAGCAACCCCCGAATTTTCGCCGGCGGTGACATGGTGCGCGGATCTGACCTCGTCGTAACTGCCATATACGAGGGGCGCCAGGCAGCCGAGGGAATACTGGACTACCTGGAAGTATGATGGCTAGCCTGCATATCTCACCACAGTCCGTCGCGAGGGCGTCGGGAGTACGCACCGTCACGGCGAGTATCTCGGCGGCCGCAGCAGGAAGGTGGTGAAATATGCCGGCTAAGCCCCCACTAAAAAACGATCGACTGATCCGGGCACTATTGCATCAACCAACCGATACCACGCCAGTCTGGATTATGCGTCAGGCTGGACGTTATCTTCCCGAATATCGCGAAATTCGAAAACAGGCTGGGGATTTCCTGACCCTGTGCAAGAACAAAGAACTGGCCTGCGAAGTCACCCTGCAACCACTGCGCCGCTTTGACCTTGATGGCGCGATACTGTTTTCCGACATCCTGACCATACCGGATGCCATGGGACTCGGGCTTTATTTCGCGGAAGGTGAAGGACCCCGCTTTGAACGCCCGTTGCGTAGCGAAGCCGACATCAAGGCTCTGGGAGTACCCGATCCTGCTGACAGCCTGCGTTACGTCACCGATGCCGTCAGCCTGATTCGCCAGGAGCTGGATGGCTCGGTACCGTTAATCGGCTTCAGCGGCAGCCCATGGACCCTGTCGACCTATATGGTCGAAGGTGGCAGCTCCAAGGAATACCGGCACATAAAAGGCATGATGTATCAGAATCCTGCAGCACTGCATCAGCTTCTGCAAAAATTGACTGAATCGGTCACCAGTTATCTGAACGCACAAATCGAAGCCGGTGCACAGGCGGTGATGATATTCGATACCTGGGGCGGTGTGCTCACGCCCGCCACTTATCGAGATTTTTCACTCCAGTACATGGAACAAATCGTCGCCGGCTTAAAACGCGAACACGAAGGACAAATCATACCGGTAACACTGTTCACCAAAGGTGGCGGTCAGTGGCTGGAAGTGATGGCCGATACCGGCTGCAATGCACTCGGGCTGGACTGGACTATCGACATCGATGAAGCTCGTCGTCGCGTTGGTGATCGCGTCGCCTTACAGGGCAACCTCGACCCCTGTGTACTCTATGCAGATCCCGATACCATCCGCGTAAAAGCACAGGACATCATCACGCGTTTCGGAAATCACAGCGGGCACGTCTTCAATCTCGGTCACGGCATCCACCAGACCGTGAATCCCAACCACCTTGGTGTGCTGGTTGATGCGGTGCATGAATTCGGTTTTGAAATACGCAAGTAAGTACAAACCCCAATGGCACTTACTTAAGCCAAAATCCCAGCCGCTGTATAGCAAAACTCGAATGCATCTAAGGCCAGATTACGATCGAATGACTGGGGAACTATTCGCGAATGCCTCGGCGGCTGGGCCGCCTGCGGTTTACTTCGCAAATAGTTCCCCAGTCATCCACCTCTCCCGACCAGAACGAATATCATGGGGGTGATAGTTGCTGAAGCAAGCGTCAGCCGACGAATCGAATCTCTGCTGTGCGGGGATAACTGATTTCTTTTCAAAGATACAAGTGAGCATCTAGACCCGGTCACGGGTCTGTCACCAGCGGACTAGAAGATGTCCTCGACAATCTCGTCTTCAGTTTCCGGCGCGATCAAGATAGCGCCGTCGGTCGAACCCGAATTCGACTTGACCACCGCTTTTTGACGAGGCGCATTCTCTTCGCGGAATAATTCGAACAAACTCTTGCTGGTATTGCCATCGGCTCGCTTACCGGTTTCCGCGTCGATACGGATTGTCACCAGACCCTCGGGTTGCTCCTGCAGATTCTCCGGCATGCCGTCGAGCGCTACGCGCATAAAATCAATCCACATCGGCAGCGCCGCGCGACCGCCGGTCTCACGCCTGCCCATATGTCGCTGGTTATCAAATCCAACCCAGGCGGTAGTGACAACCTGATCGTTATAACCACTAAACCACGCATCAACCTGATCATTGGTGGTGCCGGTCTTGCCCGCGATGTCTTTGCGTCCCAACGCCTTGGCCCGCACCGCCGTGCCTCGCTGTACCACCTCGCGCATAATCGAACGCATGATGTACGCATTCTGAGCGGTAATCACGCGCGGCGCATAACGCGGCCCGGTATCCTCGATTACCTCGTCGACGGCTTCCACTTCAATTCCACTTGCAGTGGCTGCTTCAGTGGCTACTTCAGTGGCTGCTTCAGTGGCTGCTTCAGTGGCCGCAGTGGTCGAAGTAGCTTCCATTGAAGACTCCGGCAGTTCTGCCAGCGCTTTCTCAGCCGCCGCCCTCTCCGCGAGATCTTCAGCCTCACAGCCCTGGCAG
>JAIBDO010000222.1 GCA_024686195.1 Gammaproteobacteria bacterium
CCAACGATTGCGCGTCAGACAGAGCTTCCTGGAATTTACTGGTCAGGCGATCCATACGCATTGATATAACCCTCTAAACATTAAATAATGAAGGGGTATGTAAGACTGAAACACGTTTTTTCAAGCTGCGAAAACAGACCTTATTAACCGCATGGACCACTAGTTGATCCAGATCAAGCTCGCCATGCGTCCGGTGGTGGCTTCGCGCCGGTAGGAAAAAAACATTTCTTCGTCGCGATAACTGCAGTGCGGGCTGCGCGTCACCCGGGCGACACTGGCAGCACGCAATATGGACTCGGCCAGCCCACCAAGATCGCACAACCAGTGTCCCGGCCGATTTGCAGTGAAGCGCTCAGCGGCAGCAGGATCCTGACCAACAAAAGCAGAATAGACCTCGTCACCGACCTCGAAACAGGCCTGCGAGATGCCTGGGCCGATCCAGGCGATCAGCTGTTGCGGTGGGGAATGCATAGCCGCCAGCGTCGACTGAATGATTCCGGCCTGCAAACCACGCCAACCGGCGTGAACGGCGGCGACTTCGCTACTCTCTTGATTACACATTAAAATCGGCAGGCAATCGGCAGTCATGACGACGGCGACGCGGCCGGGTTCTCGAGTAATCGCAGCATCGGCATCACGCTCGTCATCCTCGCCCAGGGTGACGGCGCGCACCCCGTGGGTCTGATTGATCCAGCAGGGTTCAGCGGGCAACTCAAGCTGTTCACGCAAGCGCGCGCGATTGCGTGCGACCAGTTCTACGCTGTCACCCACGTGCAGACCGAGATTGAGACTGTCATAAGGTGCCGGGCTAACGCCACCAGAACGGGTTGTACAGCAGGCCTGTATCGCCGGGGGCACCGCCCAGTCCGGTTTGACGATTTCAATCATAGCGGATCAGGGCCTCCAGCAATGCGGCAAAGTCCGCAGGCGCAGGTGCTTCGTAGCTAACCGTTTCATGGCTGCCGGGATGCTCAAAACTGAGTCGTTGCGCATGCAGCGCCTGGCGCCGAAACTCCTGAATAATCGTGGTCAGTGATGCATCCACGCCGGCGGGCAAGTGCGCACGTCCGCCATACACGCTGTCACCGAGTAACGGATACTGCAGATGCGCCATATGGACTCTAATCTGATGGGTGCGCCCCGTTTCGAGCTGCACGCTGATCAAACTGTGATGAGCAAATTTGCGCGCGACCTGAAAATGCGTGATCGCGTTTTTACCCTCTTTGACTACCGCCATTTTTTTGCGATTTTGCGGGTGGCGCCCCATTTCAGTTTCGATACTTCTGCCCGCCGTCACAACACCCCGTACAATCGCTATATATTCACGCTTCACCAGGCGCGCCTGTAGTTGCTCGACCAGCCAATTGTGCGCGCAGAGGTTACGCGCCACCACCATCACACCGGTCGTATCCTTATCCAGCCGGTGCACGATGCCCGCACGCGGCAACTGTTGCAGGCGTGGATCGCGGGCAAGCAAACCGTTCACCAGCGTCCCGTCCCAGTGCCCCGCCGCCGGATGAACCACCAGGCCAGCCGGTTTATTGATCACGAAAATATCCTCATCCTCATGCAGAATATCGAACTCGATTTGCTGCGGCTGATCCGAGATAACCGCCTGCTCGGGAACATCCAGATCCACCTGGTCACCGCTGTATACCTTTTGCCGGGGTTTGCAGACCTGCTGATTGAGCTGGACAAAGCCCTGTTGAATCCATTGCTGGATGCGGCTGCGCGAATATTCGGGCAACAATTGATGCAGAGCATGGTCCAGGCGGTCGCCAGTGTGCAGTTTTTGAATGTGGAAACTTTGCTGAATTAATTTCATGCGCTGGTTATACTGCTTGTTCTGATGGACAGCAAGTAACCCGGCCCGATCCACGCCCTTTATGTACCTTTGACTGTGATGCGCTTTTTCTCAAAAATCATTCTGACGCTCTGCGCGTCAATTATTCTCGCCGGCTGTGGCCCTGCCAAGGACGAAGTCGATGTGACGGCCGACTGGAGCGTGGAAAAGTTTTACCTCGAAGCACGTGCCGAGCTCGACGATGGCAACTACCTCACAGCAATCGAATACTACGAGACCCTGGAGTCACGCTTCCCCTTCGGGAAATACGCCATGCAGGCACAAATTGACGTCGCTTACGCCTATTACAAGTTTGAAGAACCGGACTCCGCCATCACCGCCCTTGACCGATTCATAAAGCTGCACCCACGCCATCCAGCGGTGGATTATGCCTACTACCTCAAGGGGCTGGTCAATTTCGAACGCGGCGGCACCATCCTCGATGTCATCGTGACTCGCGACCTGTCGGAATTCGATCGCAACCTGCTCTTACGAGCCTATAACGATTTCAAACTGCTCACGCAACGTTTTCCGAGCAGCGAATATGCGACCGACGCGCGCAAACGCATGATTTTCCTGCGCAACGAACTGGCGCGCTCCGATTTTAAAATCGCCAATTATTACGCCTCGCGCGAAGCCTGGGTCGCGGTGACTGGAAGAACCCGCTTTATCCTGCTGAATTACGAGGGCACCGATGTCATAAAACGCACTCTCGAACTACAGCTCAAGGCGTACCAGAAACTCGGGCTTGAACAACTGGCGAGTGACACCCAACGCATCATCACCCTCAACTTCGATAAACCATCCTGATTTTCTGTGCCTGCCCTTTATGCGGGCACGACGTTCATAGCCAACACGCTATCGGCTATGTTATTGGTGTAAATACCGGCGCGCTGCTACTATCTGTCGCCGTTATAACTTCGCGATGGCACGTACATGAAATACCGCAAACTCGGCAATAGCGACATCGAAGTCAGCGAGATCTGTCTAGGCTCAATGACCTGGGGAACGCAGAACAGCGAGGCCGAAGGACACGC
The DNA here is from genome assembly GCA_024686195.1 of Gammaproteobacteria bacterium. Lineage (GTDB taxonomy): Bacteria > Pseudomonadota > Gammaproteobacteria. The sequence continues at coordinate 2,881 of JAIBDO010000222.1, forward strand.
TCAGATTGACTATGCGCTTGAGCATGGTGTCAATTTTATCGACACCGCAGAACTGTACCCGGTGAATCCCATGTCGGCTGAAACTGTCGGCCGAACCGAGGAAATTATAGGCAGCTGGATCGCTAAATCCAGCCGTCGTGAAGAGGTCATTGTGGCCAGCAAGGTGGCGGGCGAGGGCCACGACTATCTGCAAAATGGTATCGATATAAGTCCGCACAAGATTCGCGTCAGCCTTGAGGGCAGCCTGCGACGTCTGCAAACTGAAAGCATCGACCTGTACCAGCTGCACTGGCCTAATCGTGGAACCTACGCTTTCCGCAACAACTGGCAATTCGACCCGACTCGCCAGGATACGCAGCAGACACTGGATCACATCTATACAACCCTGGAATACCTTGGGCAACTGGTGGATGAAGGCAAGATTCGCAGTATCGGTCTATCCAATGAATCCTGCTGGGGTACCGCGCAATTTTTGCGCATCGCCGCGGAAAATGGCTTTCCCCGCATTGTCTCACTGCAAAATGAATACAGCCTGCTGTATCGAGTATTCGATCTTGACCTCGCCGAGCTGTCGCACCATGAACAGGTTGGCCTGCTACCCTACTCACCACTCGCCTGCGGCCTGCTGACCGGCAAATACAAAGACGGCGCAAGGCCTGATGGCTCGCGCCTTACCCTCAATCCAGATTTGTTCGGACGTGTACATGAGGACATCTGGCCGGTGGTCGACGCCTATGTGTCGATCGCGCAAAAACATGGCATCGACCCCTCGCAAATGGCGATTGCATTCTGCAACCAACGGCCGTTCGTCACCTCGAGCATCATCGGTGCCACCAGCGTGCAGCAGCTCAAGATCAACCTCGGCGCGGCAGAACTTGAACTCGATCAGGAAGTGCTGGATGATATTCAGGCCGTTTATCGTCGTTACCCGTTACCCTACTGAAACAGAATTATGAACCAATCCGATATCATTGCAGAAATGCAGGTTTTACCTGAAATTGACGTCAATTTCGAAATCCGAAGGCGAATAGATTTCATCAAGTATCAACTGGAGCTTAGCGGCCAGAAGAACCTGGTGCTCGGCATCAGCGGCGGCATCGATTCCTGTACCTGCGGGCGTCTTGCGCAGCTTGCCGTCGATGAACTTAATCAAACCGGCAGTGGCTACTGCTTTATCGCGGTACGCCTGCCCTACGCCACTCAGGCCGACGAAGCCGATGCGCAGTTTTCCATCGACTTCATTCAGCCCGGCGCGAGCCTTACCGTCAACGTGCAACCCGGCACGGATACGCTTCACCAGTCAGTGATGCAGGCACTCGAGGCCCAGGGTTTCGACAATATAGATGAAAACAAACAAGATTTTGCAAAGGGCAATGTCAAAGCCAGAATGCGCATGGTGGCGCAGTATGAAGTCGTGGGTCTGCTTGGCGGACTGGTGCTCGGAACCGATCATTCCGCTGAGAACGTCACCGGCTTCTATACCAAGTACGGAGACGGTGCCTGTGACCTGGTACCGCTGTTCGGGCTCAACAAACGCCAGGTCCGGCAACTCGCGCGCCATCTCGGGACACCTGAGCAGATCATTACCAAGGCACCGACGGCTGATCTTGAAACCCTGGCTCCCGGCAAGGCCGACGAAGCCGCACTTGGACTGAGTTACGATCAAATCGACGATTTCCTCGAAGGTAAGGAAATCGACCCGCAGGCCGCCACACGTCTCATCCACATCTTCGTCACCACGGCCCACAAACGCCAGCCGATCGCCTCAATCTACGACCAATAGTCCTGGGTTTCGAAGAGGACAGGGGTCAATAGCACTTACTCCCATGATGTTTGTTCTGTTAAGGAGTGGTCGAAAGACTGCGGAGATATTCGGCGAATGCCTCGGCGGCTGCGCCGCCTGCGGTTTACTTCGCCAAATATCTCCGCAGTCTTTCGACCGCAATCGGACTCTAGATGCATCAGTGTTTTGCTAAACACCGCCATGATTTCTCACCAGCCTTCATGTTGAGCGCTCTGACCGGGTGAAAGTCAGGCTGAGTGCGCCATAGCGCCGCCGCAGTAGAAAGCTAGCTGAGTCTACTGGCCAAGCCCGCCTTCCCAGCAGCCTTCGTAGCGAGACGGCGAAAGGCTGTGCCCTGCATGACTTTCGCGACCGAAGAGTGCGCAGGCA
>JAIBDO010000118.1 GCA_024686195.1 Gammaproteobacteria bacterium
GAGGCGCGTCACCACCCCATGGTGATCAAAGAGGCCCGCATCCATCTCGCCGGATACGCGCTGTTACTGTTGCTGAGCCTGATGTTGTCGAGCACGTTTCTGTGGTGCTACTGGATCTTACCGGCGCTGCTGGGGCAACCCCTGTTGCGCCTCTATCTGTTGGCCGAGCACAGCGGCTGTGACTTCAGCAGTAACATGCTGGAAAATTCGCGCACTACCTATACCGTTCCCTGGCTCAATTTTCTTGCCTGGAACATGCCGTATCACGCCGAACATCACTATCTTGCATCGGTGCCGTTCCATGCATTGCCCGCGCTGCACGCTTATACCGGACAGCAGGTCAAATACCGGGGAGATGGTTACTATCGGGTCAATCGGGACATCGCAGCCCACCAGTAAGCGTTCAAATCAGAATGGATCAATGAGCCCGAATAAAGGCTGCTGTCTCGGCAATCGATAACTGTGCTTCCGGAATCGGGTAAAACTCGAATACGTGCCACAGCCCTTCCCAAACCCGCAAATCACATTCGACTCCGACGGCGCGCAGTTTGGCCGCCAGACTCAGGCACTGGCTTAACAGCAGATCACGGCTGCCGGTGGTAATGATGCAGGGCGGTAGACCTCGCATATCGCCGTGAATCGGTGACAGTCCCGCATCGTCAAGTGCACAGCCACCAGCATGCCAGCTGGCGGCGATATCGACCCAGTCATTATTCAGCGTTGGATCGCGTGCGTCGTTGAAAGTATGGCTGTCACCCTGGTTGGCGAGATCGCTCCAGGGCGAAAACAACACGGCGCAGCGCGGTAAGCCAAGCCCGTTATCACGTGCATGCTGCATCAGGCCAAGCGCCAGGTTGCCACCTGCCGATTCACCGCTGACGATCAACCGTGATGCGCCATACCGGTCGAGCAATGCAGAGTAAACCTGGCGCATGTCCTGTTGCGGCAGCGGGAAGGGGTGCTCCGGCGACAGCCGGTATTCAACCATGATAATCCGCGTGTCACTTTGCTGCGCCAGTGGTGCAGTGATCAGCTGGTCTTCGTGGGTAGAGCCGCTCACATAGCCTCCGCCATAGGCATACAGGATGCAGTGGCCCTGTTGCTCATTCCAGCCGCGTGGTGTCAGTTGCCTGCAGCGGATACCGGCTATCTCGATCAGCTCGATCTCGCCATCAAAGTTTTTGCTGGCCAACTCTATATACGGCGCAAATCCATCGCGCACGGCCTCACGATAAGTATCCAGATTCTCGCGCTCCGGCAGGGCAATTCCTGCAGCGCACAGCTGCTGGTACAGGCTTTCTGCGGCGGAGCTCATGCCGGTTCGGCGCGCACTCATGCCAGCACCTGCTCAAGATCGCGGATCAGGTCGGCACTGTCTTCGAGTCCTACCGAGAAGCGGAACAGGCCATCACCCGCGCTGTCACGATACTTGTCGAGTTCATCACCATCGAGGCGATAGGATGAGCTAATCAGATCTTCGGTTTGCATCAGATAAATGAGGCTACGATGGTGCCCGAGTGACACCGCATAGTGGATGACTTCCAGATGTTGCATCATGCGCTGCGCCAGTGCTTTCGGGTCGCGACAACGAAAACTGAGCATGCCGGAGAAATTGTCCATCTGCGCGCGTGCCAGATCGTGTTGCGGGTGTGATTCGAGGCCCGGATAAAACACGCGTTCGATCTTGTCATGATCTTGCAGAAAACGGGCAAGCTCGAGCGCGTTTTGCTGATGGCAACGCATGCGCAGTGGCAGGGTCGCCATACCGCGCATGATCAACCAGGCGTTGAACGGACTGATGACGCCGCCGTAATGCACCAGTGCTTCGCCGCGCAGGGGGCCGAGCAGGGCTTTACGGCCACAGACCGCACCTCCCATGGCATCACCGTGACCGCCGATGTACTTGGTTAGCGAGTGGACGACGAGATCGGCGCCGAGGCTCATTGGACGGGTCGCAATCGGCGAAGCGAAGGTTGAGTCAACCACCAGCAAACAGTTCTGACCGCGTGCAATGTCGGATGCCGCACGGATATCGGCGATGCGCAGCAATGGATTTGACGGCGTTTCCAGCCACAGCATGCGCGTGTTGTCGCGCATCGCGCCCGCAATTGCCTGCAAATCGGTGGTGTCGATCGGGCTTACTTCGATCCCGAGTCGTGTCAGCGTTTCGCGCGCAAATTCAGCCGTGCCGGGATAATTGGTGTTGCTGATAATCAAATGATCGCCCTGGCTCAAATGGGCCAGCATCACCGCGGCACTTGCGGCCATGCCCGAGGCAAAAGCAATACAGGCCTCAGTCTGTTCGAGAATCGCAAGCTTATGCTCCAGTTGTTGCGTGGTAGGGTTGTCCCAGCGGGTGTAAACGAAGGGAGTTTCGGCATCGAGATTATGCGCCGAGAAGCTGATCTCTTCGTCGACCACGAAAGTGCTCGACATCACCAGGCTCGGTGCCGAGGCGCCAGTCGCCGGGTCCGGGTCTTCGCCCGCGTGAATGGAAAGCGTTTGAATTCCCTTGTCGGCCGTTGATTTTAATGCCATCTGGATTGTCGCCTGCAAATATTACAGTAGTACGATCTCTGCTGGTGGTTGTCAATCCCATCACGAATAGTCATTCTTAGATTTGGCTAGAGGCATTCCAGTCCGATTGAACGGCACCTCGGAATTTAGCTATTTTGTTAGCTGAGCAATGAGTGCATGCAGGATCAGGAATATGAGTTTTCGTTTGATTTATACGACTCTTTGTGGTCTTGTTGGCCTGCCATTTACAGGATCAGGCTTTATCGTTTTGAGCTGAATTTACTTTTGTGTTAGAGGAAAAATTTGAATGCTTTGGTCAACATCGGCACGTAATTTTGCATTAGCGGCTTTTCTGCTGGGTACTGTTTTTCTAAATGGGTGCCAGATGAAGGAAAAGCTCACCTTCGCGCATAATGTTCCACCTCTGGAGAATGCGATGATCGATTTCATCAATAAAAACGGGGCGGGTGATCGGTATGTGATCAACAAGGTCAATGTTAGCGATGAAGTGGTTGACTGGTTTACTATTTCGCTGACTTCAGGGAGCCCGTACGCTGCTCTTTCGCAATCCGGATCCGGCACGGTGGGAGCGGGTGCTGTGGTTCAGTTTTGCGGGTGGGGAGAGTTTTTAGGCATCACTATTTTTACTGAATATCCCTATCTGTGCAGGCGCGGAGAGGGGTTGGTATTCGGAGTGACCAAACATGGCTGGGTACACCTTTACGGAGCAGGGGAAATAGCGGGTACAAGAATTGCTCTTAAAAAGCCGGGCTAGTTAATCCACTCTCCGGTTCATAGGTTCGTCGGAGTCGAGATATTTTTCGATCGAAGATGAATCACCGCTGGCTGACCTCGAGGCCGACTGGTGCCGAGGTATTTTCAGCGCCGATAAGTGGGTCGGTATCGCCTACCACCCGGCAGTTGACTGATTGCGAATTTCACGGGCGCCTCGAGCAGGCGTCCGTGGCCTTCAACCGTAGTCTTTTAAGCGGACTTTGCCAGGTACTGTCCCAGCATTCGTTCGGGGTCGAACAGGTCCGCAGCGTCAGGCGAGAATTTCTTGTGGCGATAGCCGTTGGAACCGATCGGCTCGTAAATCGCCAGAATTTCTTCACGTCGTCCCGCCAGGTCGCGCACAGCTGCGATTAATTTTTCCAGATCGGACTGGGTGGTGTACAGGCCGAGGCTGGCGCGCGACATACCGCGTTTGCGTTCGACGTCGGCTTCGGCATTGGGCGCATCCGGGTCGATATCCATTTCCCAGAGTTCACGCTTGAGCAATTCACGCACGTAGGGATGGGCGCAGAAGCAACCGTTACGCACCTGGATATTGTGGTAATCGTTGAGCGCGGCTGCGGTCAATCCATGATCAAAACCCTTGATGTTGAAAGCGATGGTGCCAGTGCGCGGCACATCCGATGGTTCTGGTCCGTAGACGCTAACGCCTTCGATCGACTTCAGTCCGTTCCAGACGAAATCAACCTGGTCGATTTCCTTTTCACGTACTGTATCCATACCCAGTCGGTTCAACAGATCGAGTACCGCACCCAGCATGATGCCACCGACGATATTCGGGGTGCCTGCTTCCTCACGGTCGGGCAGAGTCGCGGTTGGCATAAATTCTTCGAGGTAAACATCATCAACCATGCCGCCGCCCAGCTCTGCAGGTTTGATCTCATTGAGGACGCTCTTTTTAGCGATTACGGCGCCGGGTGAACCGGGTGCATAAATTTTGTGGCCGGAAAATACCAGCACGTCGATATCGGCCTGATCCATGCTGACCGGTGCGTGCGCAATCATTTGCGCAGCGTCGACCAGCAGATAGGCGCCGACTGCATGCGCGAGCTCGGCAACCTCGGCAAGCGGGGTGATCGTGCCTGAGACATTACTGGCACCGGTAACCGCGATGTAATTGATCTTGTCCCCATGTTCTTCGAAGATCTCGCGCAGCCGGTCCATGTCGAGTCCGCCGTAGCGCTCGAATTCACCCATACAGGGAACGTGCACCACCTGTGCGTTGTGGTGACGATGCGGTAAATCGTTGGAATGGTGTTCCATTTCAGAGATCAGCACGATGCTGCGTTCCGGGCGAGCTCGTGACAGGCTTGCAGCCATGCGGTTAAAACCGGCGGTAGCGCCGTTGCCGGCAAAGAAACTGCAATATTCTTCGGGATTGGCATCGACGAACTCAAGTACCTTCTCGTGCGCCCATTCGAAGGCGTGGCTGGCACCGCGCGCTGCGTAGTGCAGGTCTGAATGAGTGCTCGCGTAATGAGTCAGGAATTCATGCCCGATCTCATAGGCCGGAGCCATCATCAGGGTCGAGGCGGCTGAATCCATATAGACGCGCGGTCCGCGCTTGCCGTCGACGGTGGGGTACTCGGTTTTACATCCAATAAAACTCGCCTGCAACTGCGCCAGTAATTCTGAATTGCTCATATTATCGATTTGTCAGACAAAAGGATTATTGTCGCATAAATTTGCCACATGGCAACTATGTCTTACGGGGTAGAGCTCCGCTGCACTGCCGGATTCGGATAGTTTTCGGCCCAATAGCGAGCCAGGTCGTCACGGCGGCAGATCCAGACCTGCGAATGCGACTGCAGGTAATCGAGAAACTTGTGCAGGCTGCCGATTCTGCCCGGTCTGCCAAGCAGCCGCGCGTGCAGGCCCACCGTCATCATTTTGGGATGCGTTTCTCCTTCAGAATAAAGCGCGTCGAAGCTGTCTTTCAGATAGGTGAAGAACTCTTCGCCCAGCTGATAATCATGCTCGGCACGGCCGAACTTGGAGTCGTTGGTGTCGAGTGAATAAGGGACCAGTAACAGGCCCGGATAATCCGCGGACCAGTAGGGCAGGTCATCGTTATAGACATCGGAGTCGTACACAAAACTACCAGCTTCGACCACCAGGCGGCGCGTATTGAGCGACGGCATACCTGCGTAATAGCCCAGCGGCGGTGAGCCGGTGAGCTCGCGTACCTGCTCGATACTGCGACGAATGAACTCTCTTTCCGCATTTTCGTCGACACTGTCGAAATCGATCCAGCGCCAGCCATGGGGTTGCAGATCGAAGCCGGAATCGATCATCGCGCGCAAGGCTTGCGGATTCTGTTCACCGGCAAGACCCACCAGGTTTACCGTGGCTTTCAGTCCGCGATCGTTGAAAGCCTTGAGTAAACGCCAGTAGCCGACGCGAGCGCCGTACTCATAACTCGATTCAATGTTGAGGTCGCGGTTGCCATAGCGAGCGGTGACCGCTACATCGGACACTCGAACCTCGGAGCGATCGTCGCCGTTTAGTATGCAAAGTTCGCCGCCTTCCTCGTAGTTGATGCAGAAATTGATTGCAACGCGGGCTTCACCCGGCCACACCACGGCGGGTGGCTGATCAGCGTAACCGATAAAATCCCGGCTGGGACTGGATTTGTCATTCATCAGGGTTCCATTAAACTGTCAGAATTACTCAATTCTAAGGATAGTATGGTGAATGATCCAGTCGACCCCCTGCGGCGCCGCATTCTGCATGGCATGGCCGCGTTACCGGTAGTTGGATTCTCTGGCACCGCTCTCGCCACGAGCGCCACTAGCGCCACGACGCCATCCGCGAGCGAAGGGCCGTTTTATCCGCCGGCACAGATGCGTTTCGACGATGTCGACAGAGATCTGGTCAAGATCGTCGACAAGCTTGAACAGGCCGGGGGTGAAATCGTCACACTTGCCGGTAGAGTTCTTGATGTCAGCGGCAATCCGATCCCCGGCGCGCGTATTGAAATCTGGCAATGCGACGTCAATGGTCGCTACCTGCATCGTGCGGACCAGGGGGCAATCGCTCGAGATGCCGGATTCCAGGGATTCGGTCACGATATCAGTGGCGCCGACGGAAGTTATGCGTTTCGCACCATAAAGCCGGTCCCTTACACGGGGCGCACACCGCACATACACGTCAAGGTACTGATCGATAATCGTGAGCGTCTGACCACCCAGTTCTACGTTGAGGATCATCCCGATAATGCGCGCGACTGGCTGTATCGGCGTGTGCCCGTGACCGATCGAGAGCGGATCACCATGCGTTTCGAAGACGAGACTGACAATATCCCGCAGGCCAGGCTGGATATAATTGTCTGACTTATCCTCAGGGCCGGCTAGCCGGGATAGCTCTGCTCTTTGCGCTGAAATTACCTGCTTTCATAAGGCGCTCAGGCATTGCGAATGCAACTGACCAATATTAGAGCGATGATCGATAACGAGGCCCCGTTGGTGCTCGATGGTGGGCTTGGTAGCGAGCTCGATGCGCGCGGATACGATGTCTCCTCGGCATTGTGGAGCGCTGAACTGGTCAGCAGTCATCCCGCTGCGATTGTCGAGGTGCATCGTGCCTACCTTGATGCCGGTGCTCGTTGCATTATCAGCGCCAGTTATCAGGCTAGCGTCCGTGGACTCGAGGAGGCGGGCTATGATCCTGCTGCAATTCGCCGGCTGTTCAGCGAAACAATAGTGCTTGCGCGGCGTGCGCGGGATGAGTTTCTGCGCGACAATCCAGACTGTGGCTATCGCCCGCTGGTTGCTGCCAGCCTCGGGCCCTACGGTGCTTACCTCGCAGACGGTGGTGAGTACCGCGGGCGTTACGGCGTCGAAGATGAAGTGCTGAGAAGCTTCCACATGCAGCGCTTGCAATGGCTTGACGATGCCGGGGCTGATTTGATTGCCTGTGAAACGATTCCGGATTTGCAGGAAGCGAAGGTGCTTGCGCAATTACTGGAATCAACACTCAGCCCGAGTTGGGTCAGTTTCTGTTGTCGTGATACACAGTCGCTGCAGGACGGTCATCGGCTTGCCGACGCGCTTGCCCTGTTTCGATCCCTGCCCCGGGTGCTCGCCCTCGGGGTCAATTGCTGTCCGCCGGGCATTGTCGCGGGGCTTATCGACAATCTACGCCTGCACGCAGCGGATAAACTGATCGTGGTTTACCCTGACTCCGGTGCGCAGTATGATGCCGAGCGCAAGAGCCGGCACGGACAGCTGACAGCTGCCCAGTGGTCGCGCCAGGCTGCTGGCTGGTATCGCGCTGGTGCCAGTATTATCGGGGGCTGTTGTGGTACCGGGCCCGAGCACATCCGTGAATTAGCAAAGAGAGAAACATGGCACTTCTAATCGATATCAAACAGTCGGACTGGATGAAAGATGAGGACCTGCGCAGCGAACTGCAGAGTCAGTACCCCACTGCGGACATTCGTACCGCTGCTGATCCGGGTAACCTCGATGAGATCGATATGCTGACTGTGAGCACTTATCACTCCGGTGAAGCTCTGCGCTATCCGAACCTGAAGCTGATTCAGAAGACCGGTGCCGGAGTAAACAATATTATGGCCGATCACTCGCTGCCCGAAGCGGTGCAGATCACGCGCTTGCAAACCAACACCTCGGGTACCGAGATGGCTGAATATGCGCTTGCTTACGTGTTACAGGAGCAACGTCATATCCGTCAGTATCGTCATCACCAGGCGCGCTCCGAATGGGTTGCTTATCCGCCGCGTAAAACGGGTGAAACCACCGTCGCCGTGCTTGGGCTCGGACGCATCGGACAACTGGTTGCGCGGCGTTTTGTCGATAACGGTTTCCAGGTGCTGGGCTGGAGTCGCAGCTCGCGGAATCTGGATAACGTCGATTGTTTTGCCGGACAGGAGGGGCTTGCGCAGATGTTACCGCTGGCCGACTACGTTATTTCCGTGTTGCCATCGACCCCGCAGACCGAACATATTTTTAACTACGATCTGCTGCAGCGCTTTAAGCCCGAGTCCCTGTTGATCAACGTTGGTCGTGGAGACCTGGTCAACGAGCCGGACCTGATTCGAGCCCTTGATGACGGTTTGCTGGCCGGCGCGGTGCTGGATGTCATGTCGATCGAGCCGTTGCCCGGTGATCACCCGCTGTGGCTGCATCCGCGAATTCAACTGACCCCGCACATTTCAGGCTATCACCTCGGCGACGCGATACTCGATATTGCGGAGAATTATCGGCGCCTGAAAAATGGTGAACCATTATTACACCTGGTCGATCGTAGCAAGGGGTATTGAGGTGTCGTCCGCTATCGAATTGACGCGCAAGATCCGTGACGCTATCCCGCTTAGCGCTACGATGCAGTTTTCTATCGAGCATCTGCAAGCGGGTGAGATTCGGGTAAAGGCGCCACTGTCACCCAACATCAACATCCACGGCACCGGCTTCGCTGGCAGTCTCTACTCGATCGCGGTGTTAACCGGCTGGGCTTTGTGCACGCAACTCATTGACGAAGCCGGGATCGATGCGGACCTGGTCGTCGCGCGTGCGGAAATTTCTTATCGCGCTCCGGTCAACGGCGATATCGAGTGCAGTTGCAGTGCGAGTGTCGAGCAGCGTGAATTATTTTTGCAGACAATTCATGAACGCGGCAAGGCTAAGTTGTCGCTCGATATTGCAGTCGGAGACTTGCCACAGGCCAGCCTGCTGGCAACCTTTGTGGCGATAGCTCGAAGTTGATTCTTTTTGCAGGCTGATTTGGTGACTAGAGTTTAGCGGA
>JAIBDO010000224.1 GCA_024686195.1 Gammaproteobacteria bacterium
GAAGCGGAACCTGAAGCGGAACCTGAAGCGGAACCTGAAGCGGAACCTGAAGCGGAACCTGAAGCGGAACCTGAAGCGGAACCTGAAGCGGAACCTGAAGCGGAACCCGAAGCGGAACCTGAAGCGGAACCCGAAGCGGGAACGGGAACTGAGCCAAAACGTCAGAATAGCCGGATTGTCGCTGGTGTTCTGGTTACGGTCGCTATTATCGTTGGCGTCGGTTGGTACCTGATCGACCGCCAGGTGGGAATGGATTGGAGACCTTTTGCGGAGCCTGATAGCCCGGAGACTAACCAGTTGGCGTCCACACAGACGATGCCATCAGAACCTGCCGGCACTAATCACAGCGAGATCCCTGGCGAGGCCTCGAGTATTGAAGCCGAGACTGCCACTGAAGAACCGTCAACAGAGAATCCTGAACTAGCGGATGCCGGTGGCAACAGCCAGATGGAATCGGTCAGTGGCGCGGTCGACAAGGGTGCTGGCGAGTTGGCGACGAACGCTGTGCCGGCAGCTGCGACGGAGAGCGAGGCCGGGATTGTGATCGCGGCATCGACGACCACGATTGATGAATCCGAGGGTTCGGAACCGACGGCGATGAAAGCAGCAGAGCCTGATGAGCAACAGCCCGACCCGAGTGCCGGAGAAACAGCGCCGGTGATATCAGCCGAAGTCGAAGTGGAGGCGATCGCCGACGCTTCGGTTACGTCGTCGAGTAGCCTCGCAGGTTTTGGGTCGGATCGCTTTCAGCGCGATATACGGACTTCGCTGGAATGGATCAATGGCCGCACAGGTAATGTCGGAACCTTACAGATCTTGCTGCTCAGCCATCAACCATTTGATGAAAATGCTTATTACGATTACATCGATCGCCTGGCCCGTCAGGGAGTTGATACATCGCAGATACGGATTCTGCAAACTCTGACGGCGAACAAGAAGGTGTTCAGCGTCGTCTACGGGGAGTACCAAAACCGGGGCGCAGCCAGAGTTGCCAGGGCCGATCTGCCGAGTGTTTTGCAGAAGGCATCACCAATACCGCGCAGTGTTGGCGCTCTAAAAGAGGAAATGCGGCGACTCGAGGGCCAGAATTAAGTATATTTGCGGTATTCGAGGGGGAGAGACTTTGAATCTACATTACGACATGATAGTCATAGGCAGTGGCCCAGCCGGTAAGCGCGCTGCCATTCAGGCCGCCAAGATCGGAAAAAAGGTCTTGCTGATCGAGAAAAACGAAGTGGTGGGCGGGGTTACCGTACACACCGGAACCATACCCAGTAAAACCCTGCGCGAAACCGTGCTGTTTCTATCCGGTTGGCGCCAGCGCGGCATCTACGGCCGCAGCTACAAGGTCAAAGACAACATCACCGCGGATGATCTCAAACAACGCTTGACCACCACGCTGGGTCATGAAATCGAGATCATTCAGCATCAATTGATGCGCAACGGGGTTGAAATACAATACGGCCACGCGCGCTTTACCGGCGAGAAGTCGATTGGCGTGGAAGACCACGGCGGCATCATGCATGAATTCACCGCCGATTATTTCGTGATCTGTGTCGGCACCAAGACACGGCGCCCGGATTCGGTTCCCTTCGATGGTGAAGCGATCATGGACAGTGACGAAATTTTGAATCTAAGCCGCATCCCGAAAAAATTGCTGGTGGTCGGTGGTGGTGTTATCGGTCTTGAATACGCCACTATTTTCAAGGCGCTGGATATCGAAGTCACCGTGCTTGAAACCAATGATTATCTGCTTGGTTTCGTTGATCGAGAAATTATTGATGAGCTAATCCATCACCTGCGCGACTGCAATATCCAGGTGCGCCTCGATGATCAGATCAGCACCATCAAGAAATTTGACGATGGCAAGATAGTCGTCAAGTGCAAGAGCGGCAAGAGCATGGCGGTGGACACGGTGTTGTTCGCGGCCGGGCGTCAGGGTGTTACCGACGATCTGTCGCTGGAAAAGGTGGGCATCGAAGCGGACAACCGCGGGCGTATCGTGGTTAATGAGGATTACCAGACGTCACAACCCTATATTTACGCGGCCGGTGATGTGGTCGGATTTCCCAGCCTCGCGTCGACTTCGATGGAGCAGGGCAGACACGCGGCCTGTCATGCTTTTGGTGCCGACGTGGCCAGTCAGCCGGAGTTGTTTCCCTACGGTATCTACGCCGTTCCGGAAATCAGCATGGTTGGTTTGACCGAGCAGGAGTGCAATCTGCGCGGTATTGCCTATGAGGTCGGTATCGCGCGCTTTCGTGAAACGGCGCGCGGCCAGATTATCGGATTGCGCGAGGGCATGCTGAAGATGCTGTTTTCGATCGAAACCCAGAAACTGCTCGGCGTTCACATCATTGGCGAGGGTGCGACCGAACTGGTGCACATCGGGCAGGCCGTTATTTCGCTCGGTGGTACGCTCGATTATTTTGTGCAAACCGTTTTCAACTACCCGACGCTCGCCGAAGCCTACAAAGTTGCGGCGCTCGACGCCTATAACCGCATGACCTTCTGATCGCCTGGTTACCACTGACTACAACAAGCTCACCACTATCGTTATAAAATTCTGGTTATGAGCAGATAATCGGTGAGAGTTTTCACGAATGCCTCGGCGGCTACGCCGCCTGCGGTTTACTTCGCGAAACCTCTCACCGATTATCCGACCTGAAAATTATCTGGCATTTATATTCTGAATTTGTGATGAAAATCCATGCTCTCGGGCTTATGTAAGCGCCATTCACCACTGACTGATTTCGACTGCAACGTATACTTGTGACCCGATGATAGCTCGGTACACAGGCGGTTGAAGGGCGCTAGATAGCAAACTGGCAACTATTGCGACGGAACGGGACTCAGCATTGCTGCCAGGGCAGCTGGTCGAAGCGCCAGCCACTGATCGTACTGCGGTGATGACTGTCATCGAGTTCGCCTTCAAATCCATGCTCGACGTTGTACACGTGGCGGAAACCGTGGTCGATGAGGAGCTTGCCCGCTTCCTCGGAGCGATTGCCGCTGCGGCATATCAATACCACCGGCACGCTGTCGTGTTCGGACGAGGTAATGATTCCGCCGAGGATTAGCTTACGAACTTCGCGTTCAAAGTCGGGGTTGATAACGAAATCCGGCTCGTCTATCCAGGGAATATTGACCGCACCGGCTGGATGGCCGATGAACAGGAATTCCATATCGGAGCGAACGTCGATAAACGCTGTGCTTGGCTCGCGCTCGATCAGTTTATGGGCTTCTTTGGCGCTGATGTGTTTGACCGTGTTTTCTGACATGTCCCTAACCCCTTGAATGCAAGGAAAATAGTGTATCGATCGGAAGATCAATATGCTACCGGGAAAGCCTGTAACCTGCAGTTTTTGCCCACATCGAGCGGATTGCCATAGCATTCGGGTTAAATTCCCCCGAATTTATCCCGTTTATCGGGTTAGGCTACAACAGGAGCGTGAACGCAGAATTTGACGAAGACCCGCTGGCACGCGCGACTTTGGGTCTCTATAAAGGGCAAATCGGTGCCGATTTACCTGCGCCAGCTTGATCAGGAACGACTTTGCGAGTGTTCGAGCAGGGCTCGAAGACCTTGTTCTATATCGGCTTGCGCGTTGACGCCGAGTTCGTGGTTCATTCGTGCAACGTTGGCAAGGGAATCCCTGATGTCACCGTCACGCGCTGCCTCATGATTCACTTTAGAGTTGCCGTTGGTGATCTTCGACAGCACTTCAATCAGATCCAGCAGGGTCGACTGGATTCCGGTTCCAACGTTGCAGGCCCCGGTTACCTCGCCTTGAAGCGCCGCAACATTAGCCCTGGCGACATCTTTTACGTAGATGAAGTCGCGTGTCTGTTTGCCGTCACCAAATATCGTGATGTCTCTATTCTGTGTGATGGCGTCAACGAACAGGGCGATTACGCCCGCATAGGGTGAAGCCGGATCCTGCCGCGGGCCGTAAACGTTGAAGAATCGTTGGCCCAATGTCGATAGACCATAGAGCCTCGAAAACAGGTCGGCGTATTCCTCATTAATCTGTTTCTCAAGACCATACGGCGAAAGCTGCGATTTCTCGGCGTCTTCGGGTAAAGGGATCTGGCTGGGATTTCCGTAGACCGCTGCAGAAGACGCGTAAACCAGCTTTTCTATGCCCTGGTTGTGACATTCGCTTAACACGTTCACAAACCCGAGGATATTCTGCGTGGCCGAATGAACCGGGTCTTCCAGCGAGGCGACCACGGAAACCTGTGCTGCGAGATGCAGGCAATGAGTGATACCCGACAGTTGTTCACGCACGGTGGGTGTATGCACTATATCGCCGCTGACTATCTCGAGCAGTGGGTTTGACTCATCGAGATTACTGCGATGGCCAGAGGAAAAATTATCCAGCACTCGGACCGGGATATTTTTTTCGAGCAGTAGATCGACGGTGTGGGATCCAATAAATCCAGCTCCGCCGGTTACCAGTACTTTTTTCATCTGCAGCATCGATCCGTTTCAGGTGATATCAGTCTAGCATCGAAATCGAGCTTTGTTTCAGCGCTTCGGCCTTGCGTCTTCGATATCGATATTTCGCGTCGAAATTGGAGTAAACTTGGCGCGATGAAAACTCTGTACCTGTTACGACATGCCAAATCGAGTTGGGCCACACCTGGCCTCGGTGACCAGCAGCGGCCGCTGAACAAGCGCGGTTCAAGCGATGCACCGATGATGGGAGAGCGTTTTGCTGGTCGCGGTGAACAGCTCGATCATATTGTTAGCAGTCCCGCTCTGCGCGCCCACAGCACGGCCAAATTATTTGCCGGGGGCTGTGGATTCGCCAGCGATGCAATCGATATCGAATCCGATCTGTATTTCCTCGGTAGCGGGTCGATCGAAGCGGTCATCCTCGCACAGGACGATCGACTGGAACGCCTGATGCTGGTGTTTCATAACCCCGACATCACTCAATTCGCCAATTCCCTCGACTATGAATTTCACCTC